>NZ_AP029028.1:2737472-3041635 GCF_037076565.1 Herbaspirillum sp. DW155
GCACCCGTCGGTGCTCCATGAATTCGGCCTCGGTCATGGACATCGGTTCTACCTTGTCCTTCTCGTGTTCATCGCGGGTGATGGGCTGCTGCTGGTTCTCCATGAAGAAGAAATTGCCCAGCGAGTAGTAGATCGGCTTGCCCTTGTAGATTTCGATTCCGCGCAACTGGTGAGGGCCGTGGCCGATGAAGGCATCGGCACCATTGTCGATGGCCTGGCGGGCCAGCAGCGGCATGAAGTCCGGCGGTGTCTCGCAGAAATTGCCCGGTTCGTGCGTGTGCATGGAGATGATGGCGAAATCGGCGCTCTGCTTGCCCTGGCGCAGGTGATGGATGATTTCCTTGCGGTCGCGCTCGTCCATGGTGAAGGTGAAATCAACGCCCTCACCGACCTCCTCGCTGGCACGGTACTTGATATCGAACAGGGTCACCGTGCCATTGCGGGCATCGGCAGCCAGAACGGACTTGCGCATCATGCCCTTGGGCAGCGCATCGCGAATGGCCGCCAGCATCGCCAGTCGCTGCGGGGAAACCAGTACATGGCGCGTGGTGCGCAAGGCATTGAGGCCGGGGCGCCCCGGAATCTGGCCGAGCGGATCGATGGCCCGGGCATTGGCCTCAAAGCGCGAAGCCAGCGCGACCATGGCCACGCGTGCCGCCGGGATGCACAGGTAGCGCGGCGCGCGGGCCTGCGCCAGCGTCTCGCCGGTTCCGGCGTGAACCATGCCGGCCTTGTCGAACAGCGCATCGGTATAGCGCATGCCCTCCACGCCCCAGTCGGTAGTGTGGTTGTTGGCGCGGCTCATGAGATTGAAGCCCATGTCCTTGATATCCTGCGCCACGGCAGGCGTACTGATGAGCCAGGAGCCGCCGGCCAGCGCCGACGGATAACCGCCGAAGCGCTGCAGATCGATGGCGGTTCCCTCGAAATTGCCGAAGGTGACATCCCCGCTCCTGAGCAAATCGATCAGGTCCGGGCTCTTGCGCTGCAGCCGGGGAAAGATGGCGTCGGTCAGGATCAGGTCGCCTGTGGCCACCAGAGTGAAACCCTCTGGCACGTTGGCATCCATCCATGAAGGGGCCAGTTTTCCTTCTTCGTGGTGGACGTCTTGCTTGTCGTTCATGGCTGCTCTTTCATTACGTTAAGCGGGTCGGGACGCGGATCAGCGGTCGTTGCCGATACCATCCCAGCAGGCCCGCGCCAGGCGGCCCAGGGTATTGAAGGCCGACACGTAGCCGGGCATGCCGTCAGGCATTTCCCAGGGCACCTGGTCGGTGTAACCGGTCAGGATGAACAGGGGCTGTTCGTTGCGGAACACGATGCCACCATCCATGCGGCCCCGCTTGCCGGTACCGCCCTTGTGGGCGACCTTGGTATCGGAGGGCAGCAGCGATGCCATTTTGGTCCGCAACTTCTGCCAGCTCAAGACCTCGATGGCAAAGGCGCATTGTTGCGGCGTGCAACCCAGGCGCTGTGCGGCTTCGTGATCGGAACAGCCCTTGAGGATCAGGTCATACAGTAGTCCCTGATCGCAGGCGCTGATGGTGGTCACTTCGTCGAGCTTGTGATCGGGCGGCATATCCGGACGCGGCACCGAATTGCGATGGACCGTATTGCGCATGCCGATGCCATGACAGAACTGATTGATTTCTTCCAGACTGATGCGCTCCATCACCATGGCCGTACACACGTTGTCGCTGACGATGATCATCTGGACCAGGGCGTCGCGCAGGCTGATGGTAAAGCCCGGCGTAAGGTACTTGAAGGTTCCCGACATCACGCCCTGACGCAGCCTTTCCTCGTACACGATCGGCGCATTGAGGTCCAGCCGCCCCTGGTTGACGGCGCGCAGCACGGCCATCAGGATCGAGGTCTTGCGGGTGCTTCCCGACGGGAAGGCGACATTTCCGTCGCGATCGGCCTCCTGGCCGGTGATCAGGTTCTTGACATACCAGGCGGTCACATAGGGCTGCTCATCGCAGATGGCGTTCAGGCGCGCTACCAGGTCTTGCATCTTGATTTCCTTTTCGACGATTTCCGATTCTGTGCTACGTGAGGAGGTGACGCAGTGGCCTCACGGCGCGGGCGTCACCGGCGGACTCTGGTGCATATCCTTGCGCAGGTGCTCGGCCAGCGAGGCCAGGAAGCTGCTCAGATCATGCTGCAGGCGGTCGAATCCCTCATGTTTCTCGCAGCGCTTCTCGTTCATGTAGACGCTGCGCTTGATTTCGATCTGGATGCTATGTCGGCGCATCGTCGGTACCCCATAATGCTGGACGATATAGCCGCCCTGATACGGCGTATTGATCCTCACGCGATAGCCGCGTCGGTCAAACTCGCCGGCGACCCACTCGGTGAGCGCGCTGCTGGCCGAGTTGCCCTTGCGGTCGCTGACCACGATGTCGGGGCGATCCGCGCCATTGTCCACGTTCATGGCATTGCCCACCGACTTCATCGAATGGCAGTTGATGTGCCAGACGCGGCCGAAACGCTGGAACGCTTCATCGAGCAAGGCCTTCAGAACGGCATGGTAGGGATGATAGTAATGACGCAGGCGATGTTCGACCTCCTCGATGCTCAGCTTGTCCTGATACATCGGAATGCCCGGCAGGGCGTGACGCCGGATCAGGCCCATGCCACGGCTGCATGCCGCTGAGGGTGTGAGCGCATGGGGCCAGGGCTGCGCCAGCATCTCCTGGTCGATATCATCGGGCGCGCGATTGGGATCGATGTAGGCGCGCGGAAATCGCGCCGACAGCAAGGCCGCTCCGACCGCCGGCGCGCCCGCCCACAATTCGTCGACGTACGCATCCCAGGTGGTCTGCAAGGCCTCGGCAGGTGCCACGATGCCGCTGTTGAAGGGATACATCGTGCCACTGTGGGGCGAATCGACCACCAGCGGCAGCTGGGTCTCGCTCACGCCCGGGCGCAGTAATGCATACACTTGATTGACTGACTTGATCATTGCTTTTTCCGTTGGATACTGCGACGCCATCAGGCGTCATTGAGATGGCATGCAGACCAGTGGCCATCGCCGATGCTGCGCAGCATCGGCCGTTCCTCGCTGCAGCGGCGCATGGCGCGCGGACAGCGGGGGTGAAAAGTACAGCCGGCGGGTGGGTTGAGCGGACTGGGCAGCTCGCCCTGGATCGGCCGATGTTCCACCACCTTGGCATCGAGCCTGGGCGCATCGGCCATCAGCGCCTGGGTATAAGGGTGGTTGGGCCGGGCGAACACTGACCGCTTGTCGGCGATCTCCACGATGCGGCCCAGATACATGATCGCCACCCGATCCGCGATGTATTCCACCACCGCCAGGTTATGGCTGATGAACAGATAGGTGAGTTGCTTGGTCTCGCGCAATTCCATGAACAGGTTGAGGATCTGCGCCTGCACCGACACGTCCAGCGCCGAGACGGCCTCGTCGCAGACGATGAACTTCGGGTCCAGTGCCAGCGCCCGCGCAATCGCAATGCGCTGACGCTGCCCGCCTGAGAACTGGTGCGGATAACGACCCGCATAGGACGGGTCCAGACCGACCTGCCTGAGCAGATCGCCGACGAAGGCAGCGGCATCCTTGCGTTGCACCAGTCCGTGATACAAGGCCGCTTCGCTGATGATCTGATCCACCCGCTGGCGCGGGTTGAGCGAGGCATACGGATTCTGGAACACCATCTGAATGTTCAGGTGCGTCTGCAGGCTCGGCCTGGTCATGTCCACGCCGTCGAAGGAGAGACTGCCGCTGGTCGCCGGCAGCAGACCGGCGATCATCCTGCCCACGGTGGATTTGCCGCAGCCCGATTCCCCGACCAGCCCCAGGACTTCGCCGCGTTCTATGCTCAGCGAGACTTCATTGACCGCGTATACCCGCCGTGCCGGCGGCCTGGCCAGCCCCAGCTTGCCCAGCGCCCGTGTGAGCCCGCTGCTCTTGAGGCTGAAGCTCTTGCTTAATTCATTGGTCGTCAGCATTGTCGTCATCCTCATGCACTCAGTGGGTAGAAGCAGCGATGTTCGCGGCCGCCCGCGGCCACGACCGGCGGAATGGTCTGGCAATCCGGCGCTGCACGGCTGCAGCGTGGCGCGAAGGAACAACCGGGTGGCAGTCGCAGCAGCGGCGGCGTGGCACCGGGAATGGAGTAAAGGCGCTTGCCCTGGTGCCCGGACTGTGGCAGCGAGTCGATCAGGCCTTGGGTGTAGGGATGCAGCGGCTGGCGGATGACCTGCTGTACCGGCCCGCGCTCGATGATGCGGCCGGCATACATGACGCACAGGTCGTCCGCCAGGTCCTTTACCACGCTGATGTCATGGGTGATCCAGATCAGGGCGGTTCCGCTTTCGCGCGCCAGCTGTTTCATCTCATACAGGATCTGGGCCTGGATCGTCACATCCAGCGCCGTGGTCGGCTCATCGGCGATGATCAGATCGGGATGATTGATGATGGCATTGGCGATGGCCACGCGTTGACGCATGCCCCCGGACATCTCGTGCGGATATACCCGCATGCGTTCCTCGGGGGCCGGGATGCCGACCCGCTTCAAGGCGTCGCACACGCGCGCATCAATCTCCTTGCGCGAGGCCTTGCGATGGATCGCAATGGTCTCGCCCAGTTGCGCGCCGATGCGCATGACCGGGTTCAGGGACATCATCGGGTCCTGGAACACCATCGCGATGCGATCCCCGCGCAACTGGCTCCATCGCCTGGGGCTGGCCTGCCTCAGGTTCTCGCCCTTGAAGATGATCTCGCCGCCTGTGACGCGGCCCGGTGCGTCGATCAGGTTCATCAGCGAGAAAGCCGTCACCGACTTGCCCGACCCGGATTCACCGACGATACCCAATACCTTGCCTTTTTCCAGCGTGAACGACACATCGTCCAGCGCCTTGGCCACACCCGCTTCCGTGTGAAATTGGGTGACCAGATTCCTGACTTCCAGCAGTGCCATCTTCGCTCCTTATGCGTCCAGCTTGGGGTTGAGGACCACGCGCAACTGGTCGCCTACCAGACTTACCGCCATCACCAGCAAGACCAGGGCCACGCCGGGAAAGACGCTGATCCAGTACTGGTTCGACAGCATGTAGTCGAAGCCGTTGGAAATCAGCAGGCCCAGTGAAGGCTTGGTCTGCGGCAGGCCGATGCCGAGAAAACTCATGGTCGCCTCCAGCGTGATGGCATTGGCCATCTGATTGGTCGTGGTCACGATCAGCGGTGCCACGCAGTTGGGCAGCACGTGACGGAACATGATGCGGCGCGCCGGCAAGCCTTGGCCCAAGGCCGCCTCGATGTAATCCTTGCCGCGTTCGACCAGGGCCGCGCCGCGCACATTGCGGGCAAAAATGGCCCACTGCACCAGCACCAGCGCCATCAGCGTCTTGTCCACCCCCTGCCCCAGCACGGCCAGCAGCACCAAGGCCACCAGGATCGTCGGGATGCTCAGTTGCACATCGACCACGCGCATGAGCAAGGCATCCACCTTGCCGCCGAAGTAGGCCGACACCAGGCCCAGGCTGGTGCCCAGCACCAGTGCCACCAGCGCGCTGGCCACACCGATGCCCAGACTGATGCGCAATCCGTAGAGAATGGCGCTGAGCATGTCGCGGCCAGCGCCATCGGTGCCCAGCAGGTAGTGCATGCTCTGGTCGGTACTGAGCGTACCGGGACTGCGTTCGGCTTCCAGGATGGAGACCTTGGACAGGTCATAGGGATCCTGAGGGGCAATCAGCGGTGCGGCCACCGCCGCCACGATCAGGATGGCCAGCAGCAGTGCAGCCGCCGTGCCGACGCGGCTCTTGAAAAAGCGTCTGGCCAGTACGCGCCAGGGGGACTCCGAGGCAGCAGTCTCGGTGGACGGTCTGGCGACGCCTTCTCCTGAGTGAGCCTGCGATGCCAGTGCGCCTGTCTCGATATCATTCATCATCATTATGTTTGCCTCTTTACGCCGACTTGGTCCGCAGACGCGGATCCAGGATCAGATACAGCACGTCCACCACGAAATTGATCACCACATAAAGCAGCAGGACCACCATCAGGTAAGCCACCACCACCGGCCGGTCCAGCTGCAGCACCGAATCGATGATGAGCTTGCCCATGCCGGGCCAGGCGAAAATGGTTTCGGTGATCAGGGAAAAGGCGATCAGGTGGCCGAACTCGATGCCCATGACGGTCACGATGGGAATCATCACGTTAGGCGCGATATGCCGCATCATCAGACGTACCGCCCCTACCCCCTTGGCGCGCGCAAACTTGACGTATTCCTGTACCGCCACCTCGCGCGTGCCGGCCTCGGTCATGCGCATCACCAGCGCGATGTTGTGCAGGGCCAGCGTACAGGCCGGCAGCACCATGTACTGCAGCCCTTCCCAGCTGAGGAAGCTCACCTGTATCCCCAGCAAGGAAGTGGTCGGGCCGCGGCCGCCGGAAGGCAGCCACCCGAGGTTGACCGAAAACACCAGGATCAGCAGCAGGCCCAGCCAGAACACCGGCACCGTCACGCCCAGCACCGAAAATCCCATCGCCAGCTTGTGCACGCGGCTACCGGGGCGCAAACCGGACCACATGCCCAGCGGAATGCCGATCAGCGCCGACAGCAGCAAGGCCGCCACGGCCAGTTCGAAGGTGGCCGGCATGCGTTCGAAGATCAGACCGATGGCCGGCTGATTGAAGACGAAGGAATTGCCCAGATCCCCATGCAGGGCGTTGCTCACGAAGCGCAGGTATTGCTGGTACATCGGCAGATCCAGCCCCAGCGCATGCGAGGCGCGCTGTATTTCTTCCAGCGGGGCATCCGGCGCGACCAGCAGATGAATGGGATTGCCCACCAGATTGATGCCGACGAAAGCCAGGATCGACATCACAAAGATCACCAGCACGCTTTGCAGCGCGCGCCTCAACAACATCTCAAACATCGTTCCGCTCCCATGTCGAATTCACGCCGGACTCCTCCTTGCGATCCGGAGGCTGTCCCGGCAGCCCCTTGCAGATCATGATACGCTGTATCAATGAGCGATACTATATATTATCAAGCGATACCGTGTCAAACAAAGATCACCCTCTGAAACCTCTTTTTATGGATCACGATTCCAGGCGGAAACCCTTATCCAGAGCGGGATTCCAACGTTTCCCGCCGGATGGGTTTAGACGCGAATCCGCGGAGAAAGCGCGGTTCACTCAAAGAAAAAAAGGAGTGCAATCTGCACTCCTTTCAGGTTGATGACGAACCCCGTGTTTTCGAACACGGGGTTTTGTTTTTCAGGCGCAGGTAATTTGCAGATGGTCGATGGCGCAGAAGCCAAGCAATGCGCTCATTTTTCTCTGTAGCCACTTTTGTACGCTGGCATAGGCGTTCAAGCCCGGTAAAAGCGCGCGCAAGCGCGCCACCAGCAGGGCAATCTTCTTCATGTTCTGGGCCGCCGCCGCCAACAAGCACTGCTCGGCGACCTTGCGCAAGCCGCGCATGCGGGCATAGCGATGTCCGTGCAATTGCTTGGCGTCGGCGAAGCTGCGTTCTACCGTTTCCTTGCGTCGGGCATAGATGCGCTTGCCCCATTCGGTACGACGCCGATCATCCACCTTCTCCTTGGAACGCTCCCACACATGGCGCGTCACCACCTTGACCGCATTGGCGCTATTGGTGCATTGCTCGCGTACCTTGCAGCCCCGGCATTGTTCAGGCTTGGATTTGTATTCCCGATACCCCTGCCGATTGGTGGTGCTGTAGTGCAAGGACTGGCCCTGCGGGCAGATGTATTCGTCACGGTAGGCATCGTACTCATACGCCCGTTTAAAGAATGTCCCCGGCTTGTGGTTGGGTGTGCGGTAGCCCATCACGCCGCTGATCTCGCGATTCTCCAGTCCCTGGCAGACGGCCGGTGTGAAATAGCCAGCATCCAGGCCAACGGCCTGTACATCAAATCCGAACGTCTGGCGCTGACGATCCAGGCGTGCCAGATAAGGTTGACTGTCATGGACTGAGGCGGGCGTGACATGGGTATCGGTAATGATGCAATGCTTGGCATCGACGGTGCGGTGATCCAGGTAGAAGAAGCCCTTGGGCTTGTCGTCGCGCACCATGTAGCCGCTCTCGGGATCGGTGCGACTAACCTTGATCTCTTTGGTGGGCGGCTCATCATCATCGTCACGTTTGAGCGGCTTCTTGCCATGCTCGGCACGGTCGATATCCACAGCCGCATCCAGTTCGGCCAGATAGGCCGAGGGTGTCTGGGCAACTTGAACGTAGTCGAACTTGTTCTTGTTGGCGTTGGCCTTGAGGTGGGTGCTGTCGCTGTAGAGCACACGGCCATCGACCATGCCGCGTCCAATGGCCTGGCGCACGATCTCGTCGAAGATGTCTTGATAGACGGTGGTATCAATGAAGCGGCGGCGCCGGTTCTGGGAGAAGGTGGAGGAGTCCGGCACCTTGTCGGTCAGACGGAATCCGGCAAACCAGCGATAGGCCACGTTGACCTGGACCTCGCGGATGAGCTGGCGCTCGCTGCGGATACCGAAGAGGTAGCCGATGAACAAGAGCTTGAAGAGTACCACCGGGTCCAGTGCCGGGCGGCCATTGTCGGCGCAATACAGATGCGCCACCTTCTCGCGGATGAACTCGAAATCCACCGCCGCGTCGATCTTGCGCAGCAGGTGGTCCTTGGGCACGAGCATCTCGATGGTCACCATCTCTAACTCGTGCTGGGCGGCTGTCGGTTTTTTGAGCATGACCGATTAAACAACAAAGCCTTGGCTCTCGCCAGGGCTTTGTCATCAATCTGAAAGGAGTGCAATCTGCACTCCTTTCCATGTCGCGTGCGACGATCTTTACTTCTGGCGGATATCCATGGCCATGGTGAATCCGTCGGCGCGCGGGGTCAGCACGAGGTTCTTCTTCATGGCCCAGGATGCATTGAGGTGCTGCAGCGGAATGATGGCGACATCGCCCAGGGCCAGACGGCTGGCCTGCCGCTGCAGATCTGCCCGCGCCGCCTCATCGGTAGTACCGGCTGCGCGTTCGATGAGTGCATCCACTTCCTTGTTGCTGTAGCGGCCATAGTTGCTCACGCCAACCGAGGTGGCCGCGTTGTAGCTGTGGATCGTCGATACCAGTCCCGTGAGCGAATCGCCGGTCACGGCCCCGTTGCCTACCAGGAAGGCGCTGAATTCCGGTTCGCCGCTGCCGCTGCCGAAGGCTCGGGTCTGGAACACGGCATAAGGCATGGTCGCCACGTCCGTCTTGATCCCCACCTGACTCCATTGCTGGGCGATGGCCTCGCACAGTCGGGCGTCATTGACATAGCGGTTGTTGGGGCAATGCAGGGTCAGCTGAAAACCTTGCGGATAGCCGGCCTGCGCCAGCAACTCCCGCGCCCTGGCGACGTCATAGCCGCTCAGCCGGAGCTGGGCGTCGTAGCCGAAGAATCCCTTGGGCACCAGTTGCTGGGCCGCCGTGGCATCGTCCTTCATGAGGTACTTGATGATGCCGTCGCGGTTGATGGCCATCGACATCGCCTGACGCACCTTGAGATCCTTCATGGGGTTCTTCTTCATGGGGGCGCCACTGGCGTCGCGCACGAAGGGCGAGCTGTCGCGGAACTGATCCAGTGCCAGGTAGTTGAGCATGTAGGACGTCACCGAGACCAGCTTGAAGGCACGCAGCGAAGTCTCCATGTTGGCGGTGATATCGTTG
This sequence comes from Herbaspirillum sp. DW155, assembly GCF_037076565.1. Taxonomy (NCBI): domain Bacteria; kingdom Pseudomonadati; phylum Pseudomonadota; class Betaproteobacteria; order Burkholderiales; family Oxalobacteraceae; genus Herbaspirillum; species Herbaspirillum sp. DW155. The sequence goes on from NZ_AP029028.1 coordinate 2,747,147, forward strand.
ATGATGTCCAGCGAGCCGGACAGCAAGGCGGCTGCGCGAGCCGGCTCACGTGGTATGAACTGGAAGCTCACGGTATCCCAGGGTTCCTTCTCGCCCCAGTACGCCGGATTCTTGTTGAGCACGAGTTTCTGTCCATGCAGCCAGCTGCCGAAGCGATACGGCCCGGTGCCGATGGCCGATTTGCCATTGGCGAAGCTTTCTTCGCTGACGTGCGCACCCAGGGATCTGGGCAGGATGGCGATGAGGCCGAGATTGTCGGGCAGCGTCGGGCTGACGTGCCTGGTCTTGACCTGCACGGTCAAGGGCGCAGTGACGCTGATGGTGCTCACTTCGCGCAGATAGGAACGGAAGGTGCGCGGCCCCGACAGGTTCATGGCGCGCTCGATCGAATACTTGACGTCCTCGGCCGTCATGGTCTGCCCGTCATGGAATTTCACATCCGGCCGCAACCTGAATTCCCAGGTGGTCGGATTGAGCATGCGCCAGGACAGCGCCAGACCAGGCTTGGGACGGAGATGATGATCCTGGGCCACCAGTGAATCATAGACGTGGGCCCAAATATTGCGGTTGGCGCTATTGAGCACATGGGGATCGGCCGAGGTGATTTCCGCCTTGAACCCGATCTTCAGTTCAGCCGCCTGCACGACCGTCCCCAGCAGTCCAACGGCGATACAGGCTGCGGCAAATATTTTCCTCACTACCTTGAACATGTTGCGACCCTCTTCTTGACTTCGATTAAACAGTTGAAGCTGCCGCCATCAGCTCGGTGCATTCCCGCCTCTGACCAGAGCAGCAATGCTTCCGGGTGGAGACAGGACACCAGACCTGCATTGGCGCGCGAGCGCGTATTTCATGACGGCTTCGCCTCGCCGTCACTCGCGCCAGCCACCCTTGCCAGCGGCCGGCAGATGAGCGCATGGATAGCTTGCCTGCGACGTTCAACGATATCCCAGATTCATTGACAACTGGCGCGCCACCGTGCGCAGCATACCGGCCATTGCCGTAACCTCTTCGCCACCGATACGGCTGGCCGGGCCGGCCACGCTGATGGTGGCCATCACCTCGGCATTGGCATTGAAGACGGGCGCTGCAATGGCCACCGAATCGACCGACATCTCGCCGTAGGAGACTGCATGCCCCGCCTGCAACACCTTGTCCAGCGCCTGCCTGAGGCTGCTGCGATTGACCAGCGTGGCCCCGGTGAAACGCTTGCGCTCAGTGCGCAGGACATGATCCTGAATCTCCCGGGGAGCATAAGCCAGCAGTACCTTGCCCGACGCTCCTGCATAGAGCGGCCGCCGGTTGCCTGGTTGGCTCGGGGCGTTGACAGGCTCGAAGGATTCCCAGCGTGCAATGCAGACCGATTCCAGACCATCGCGGATGCGCATCTGCACGGTTTCGTGGCAGGCGGTGCCGATCTGCCGCAGGTATTTCTTGCCCAGTCGGGCCAGACTGATCTGGCCCTCGGCCTCCACCCCCAGGTATAAGGCATTGTGGCCCAGGTAATAGACAGGAGCATGGTGGTCGCGACAAACCAGACCGCTCTTCTCCAGCGTATAGAGCATGCGGAACGCCCGCGCCTTGGTCATCCCCGAGCGCAGCGACAACTCCGTCACCCCCAGGCCGGGACATTTTGCCACCAGCAGGAGCAGGCCCAGCGTCTCATCAACTGCATCGATTGTGTAATCAGGCATGACTCTGATGTCTCGGCAGGAGTCCGGCGCGGTTGAGCGGCGCTACCCGGGCAGGCCGACGTTCCGGAAAAAAGCCAATCCCGCAAGCGAGATTGGCAAAGAGGAGCCACCTCAAGAAAAACAGAACCTCAGAAGCGATGCAGGATGCCCAGCGCCAGGGCGTTCTGCGACTTGTCCGCGCCCGGCGCACCATTGCTGGTGAGGCCCGGGCTGTACATGTCGGCGGCCCGCATGTTGGCCACCATCGCGTACAGCAGGCTGCGCTTGGACAGATTGTAATCGGCACCCAGCACCAGCGTGGTGAGCTTGCCCTTGCTGGAGGCACCCACGAAGTCGTAACGGGAATGGATCACGCTACCCTTGAAGACCCAGTTGCCCAACTTGTAGTCGGCACCGACGTCATAGATGTCCGCGCGCGAATTGTTGATGCCGCCTGCAGTGAATGCCGCTACGCCGCTGGTGGCGGTCGCGGTACGCACAAAGTTGACCGCAGTACCCGAAGAGGCGTTGACCAGCGGCTGCTTGACCAGTGAGTAAGTGCCGCGCAGGGTCACGGGACCGATATCGTAGTTGCTACCCAGCATCCAGACCTTGGTGCAGGTGTCGCCTGCATTGCCCAAGGTGGAAGTATTGCAGCCGGCGTTGGAAGCCGCACCCTGGTCACTGCTGGTATTGGTGGTGGCCGAGCCGACGGTGGCCGCCTTCTTCGACTGCCAGTAGGCGAAGCCGATGCCGAACGGGCCATTGTCATAGTTGGCACCCAGTCCCAGCGACTGACCGGTGCTGTTGGAGCCGGCCGTCTCGCCGAAGGCATAGGTGAAGTTGGCCTGGAAGCCGCTGAAGTTCGGCGTGGTGTAGTAGATCATGTTGTTGGCGCGTTCGCCGGTAGCACGATCCAGATTGTTGCCATGCGCCTTGCCGGTGAAGGGCAGCATGCGCGATGCAGTGGAATACTGGTTGGCGATGAAATCGGTGTAATCCTTGCGGCGACCCAACTGCACATCGCCGTAATTACCGGACAGGCCTACCGTGGTGCGGCGACCGAAGGTGGCACCATTCTGCGTGGAGGCGCCGTTATCCAGCGTAAAGCCGCCTTCAATGACGAACTCGGCCTTGTTGCCGCCGCCCAGATCCTCGGCACCACGGAAACCAAGACGCGACTGCGTGTACTGGCCCGAATCGATGCCCACGCGATTACCCGTGCTGGTGCCGGTGGTAGCCACCTTGTCGACATAACCCAACCCGGCCGTGGCAATGCCGTAAATCTCCACCGAGCTTTGCGCACAGGCGGTCCCCACCAGCCCCAGGCAGGCCAGTCCAATTGCGGATTTCTTCACATCTCTCTCCCTTGATACCAGATTGTCGATAATAGAAACATCATCCCATCGTCTCATTCTGCAAACCACTGTAACGACAGGCGACATGTTAAACAGCTGTATCCAGCTCGTCAACGATGTTTCATTAAAAAAATAAGCTGTATTATTATGTGAAACAACGTCGGCTATTCAGGCGCGGAAAATGCGCCGGAAAGTGGCACGGGCAGGCAACCTGCACCAAATGAGACAATGCCCGGCGTCATCTTTGGCCAAGCCAGGCGTTTCACTGATCGAAAGAGCGCAGGCGTGCTCCGGACATCGCACCGATGAATGCGTCAGGCCATGCATGGCAGCCTATTGACACCTGAGTGCAAGGAAAGCGAGATGCGACACGACATGCCGAAAAAAGGGCGACAGCGCCGCGTGCCGGACGGCGATGTGCCCGCCGATGTGGCCGCCAACGACGCCGGCCTGATGGCGAGCATCACCCAGGGCGATCTGGTCGCTTTCGAGAAATTATATAAACAGTATTGTCCGCGGCTGACCGCTTTCCTGCGTCGCTTCGCCGCCCACCCGCACCTTGTCGACGAGATCATCAACGACACCATGCTGGTGGTGTGGCAGAAAGCGCATACCTACGATCAGACCTGCAAGGTCTCGACCTGGGTGTTTTCGATTGCCTATCGCCAGGGTCTCAAAGCACTGCGCAGCGTGCAACGAAAGACAGAGATCGTGATCGACGAAGATGAGCTCAGCGCCATGCCCGAGCCGGAACAGCAGATGAACCATCTGCAAATGAGGAAATTGCTGGAAGACGCGCTGGGCGAGTTACCGCTGGAGCAGCGCAATGTGGTCGCCCTGACCTACTACCACGGCATGGCCTACGATGAGATCGCACACACCATGAGATGTCCGGTCAATACCATCAAGACCCGCATGTTTCATGCGCGGCGCAAGCTCAGATCGCTGCTGCATGCGTATCAATGAAGAAGAAAGAGGCGTTTCAGGCCGGGCCGGGAGCGCGTCCCGGGAAGACTCGACGGATCGCGCGAGCAGTCCGGCCTGAAAGCAATACAGGAAAGGTCTGCGTTTCTCAGGCCAGCGCGTCGACGTAGCCCAGCAGTTGGGAGAAACGGGCGGCGGCCTGGGTGATGATCTTGACGTACTTGTCCAGTTTCTCCCTGGGCACGCGGCTCGATGGCGCCGTCATGGACAGCGACGCCACCACATTGCCTTGGGAATCGCGCACCGGAGCGGCGACCGCCACCATGTCCGCCGTCTTCTCGGAATGGGAAATGCTGAATCCCTCCGCCAGGATCTTCTTGAGTTCCTTCTTGAGGTCGGCCTGCTTGATGATGGTGTTCGGGGTGAATTTCTGCAGCTTGCCGGAGAGGATCTCGGCCTGCACATCGGCCGGTGCATACGCCAGCAAGAGCTTGCCGGAGGCCCCGGCAAACAGGGGACGGCGATCACCCAACTGGCTGTGAACCCGGATCGCATGCGGTGCATCCCACCACGCCACGCAGACGGTATCCATGCCGTCGCGCACCCTGACCAGGACGCTCTCGTTGCATTCGTTCCCGATATCCTGAAGGATGTCACGGGCCACGTTGACCAGGCTCAACTGGCCCTGCGCGGCGGTTCCCAGAATCAGCGCACGATAACCGAGGCTGTAGGTCGCCATGGGCAACTGACGCCGTACCAGACCACATTCTTCCAGCGTAGTCAGCAGCCGGAAGGCACGCGCCTTGGTATTGCCGGAGCGCTTGGCCAGCTCGGTCACGCCATTGCCCCCTTCTTCAGCCACCAGAAACAGCAGCTCTATCGCCTTGCTGACGGCATCGACGGTGTAACTCATAAATCAGTTTCCTTGTTATTCAACGCAATCTTCACGAGACCGTCACCAACGGCCTGGTCCCGCCCCCACGGGATGGCCATTTTCGCAGAAATACGCGCCTGGTGTTCGCCCGCCCGGGCAAATCAGGTCACGACGTCTCGCAACTCGTCCGCAACCTGCCCGATGAAACGGAAGATCAAGGGCAAAACGATACACTGTTTCCCTGATGGAAACAATACAAGCCCGCACCGCGGCGGCGCATCTCCTTTGCGAACCAACTGGCGCGCCATCGCCACTGACGGTAGCCAGGCATGCAGGCCGTCACAGCCGATGGCGCAACCCGGGAGGAGACGCTCTGATGAAAACATTTGCAGTGCGGGTAAGAACGGCAGGACAAGCTTATGCCTACACGGAACTGGCGCGCAGCAGCAGCGATGCAGCAGCGGCGGCTTGCGATCGCTTCGGCCCCTGCGGCGTAACGGTCATTCCATTGACCGGCCATGATTGCCGCCCGGCCTGAGATCGCCAGCCCATGCACCGTGGCGGCCTGCGGCCTGCGATCAAGCCAGGCTTGCCACCGGCTGCTGCCCGAACGCTTCAGTCAAAAGAAAATCCACCACGTCTCGCGCACAGGCGGCCGGTGGCCTCAGTTGCCCCTGTGCCTGCAGGCTGAGAAACAGTTCCCGCAAGGCAAACCGCTCGGCCGGAAGCTGTCGCAGTTGTGCCTGCATGTCGGTATCGATCACGCCGGGAGCCAGGCTGCAGATGCGCAACCACGGCAAGGCATCCTGCGCGACCGCGCGTGCATGCTGGTCCAGGGCGGCCTTGCTCGCGCCGTACACCGACCATCCCGGATAGGCCTGACGACCGGCCCCACTGGACAGATGCAGGATGCGGCATGTGCAGCCGGGGCAGGCTTGCACCAGTGTCGCCACCCGCGCCGAGAGCATGAGGGCCGCGCCGACATTGAGCATGACAGCCCGGGCGATGTCATGGGCACACTGGGATGGCAATGCAGCGCTGGGTTCGATGGTGGCGGCGTTGTTGATCAGCAGCACCTGTTCCTGATCGGCGAGAAAGGCTGCCAACAGGTCACTGTCCAGCCAGGCGCACAGTTGCGGTGAATCGGCCAGATCGATCAGCTGTTCATGCAACAAGCCGGGCCATTGCCGGGCCAGCGCGTCATTGCGGCGACGTGCCAGGCCCAATACCGCAATCTCGCGTTGCATCAGTTCGGCGGCGATGGCCGCTCCAAGACCACGGCTGTGGCCCGTCACGACTGCTTTCATGTCGACTCCTGCGGTCCGGTTCTACCGGCGGGGGAACCGCCGGCGCTGCGATGCCACTCAACGAGCAATAGCCCGCCACGGCATGCTCTGCTCCGTTGGCGTTCCCCGAAGCACACTTCCGCTGACAACATCCATGAACCATATCGTCGGTCGCGCACTGGAGCAAAGAGACTATCGGGCCATTCATCTGGCGCGACATCTGTTGCCCTTCGAGGATCACAAGTTCCTTCAACCCGAGCATGCGCGCGTCATCGTACGCGGCCAGGGCCTGCATGTCTGGGACGATCAGGGGCATCGCCTGCTCGATGCCATGTCCGGCCTGTGGTGCACCACCCTCGGCTACGGCCGGCAGGAACTGGTGGACGCGGCCGCCAGGCAGATGACCACCTTGTCCTACTGCAGCCAGTTCTTCAACACCACCCACCCTGCGGTCGCCGAGCTGTCGGGCCGGTTGTTCGAACTGCTGCCCGCCTGCTACAGCCGCGTGCTCTATTGCAACTCCGGCTCCGAGGCCAACGAGACGCTCATCAAGGTGGTGCGCCGTTACTGGGAACTCGCCGGACGCGCCGGCAAGCGCGTCATCATCGGGCGCCACAATGGCTATCACGGTTCGACGGTAGGCAGCGCCTCCCTGGGCGGCATGAAGATCATGCACGCGCTGGGCGCAAGCGTGCTGCCCGAGGTCACGCACATCGAGCAGCCCTTCTGGTTCGACTATGACGGCCCGCTCAGCGAGACCGAGTTCGGCCTGCATGCAGCGCAAGCCCTGGAGCGCAAGATCATCGAACTGGGCGCGGACAATGTGGCGGCATTCGTGGCCGAGCCCTTTCAGGGGGCCGGGGGCATGATCTTCCCACCCGCCAGCTATTGGCCCGAGATACAGCGCATCTGCCAACGCCATGAGGTCTTGCTGTGTGCCGATGAGGTCATCGGTGGCTTCGGTCGGACCGGTCACTGGTTCGCCCATCAGCATTTCGGGTTCCAGCCCGACCTGATCACCATCGCCAAGGGCCTCACTTCCGGCTATGTGCCTATGGGTGGACTGGTGCTCTCCGAGCGCGTCGGCGAGACGCTGGCCGAGTGCGGCGGCGTGTTCGCCCACGGCCTGACCTACCAGGGGCATCCGGTTGCCGCCGCAGTCGCGCTGGCTACCTTGTCGCTGCTGGACGAAGGCGGTGTGCTGACGCAACTGGCCAACTGCACCGGTCCCTATCTGCAGGCACAACTGCGCAGCCGCCTGGGCGGCCATGTGCTGGTCAACGGCATTGAAGGCAGCGGCGCGGTGGCCGCCCTGCAGCTGGCCCCCAACAAGCAGGGCAAAGAGCGCTTTGCCAACGAAAATGCGGTCGGGCTGTATTGCATGCGGCGGGCGCAGCACCACGGGCTGATCGTGCGCACTTCCGGCGCACGCATCATCCTTGCTCCCGCGCTGGTGGCCAGTCTTGACGAGCTGGACGAACTGATCGACAAGCTCACGCTGACGCTGGACGATACGGCGCGAGCATTGAAGATGGCGTAATCATGCGCATGCACCTGCCCTTACATGGCTTTTCCTTGCTGCGCTCACTGCGCGGGCGACGCGACCTGCGGCATGCCGGCATGGCAGGCAACGCCGGCACCGGCGTGCTGCGCTCACTGCGTTACCGGACACTGGCGCTGCGTTGCCTGCGTGTGGAACCGCGCTGCCGAACCCTGCCACCCAGAACAGTACGCGCTCGCTGATCTCGGCGAAGGCGGTACGCCTTGTCAAAACAAGACGGGATTGCCGGGCCTGCTCTCATCCTCGCATCCCGATCAATCATGGGAAATCCTGACGTGTACGCGAAGCATTCACCCTTTTCTCTTTGGGGCCTGACGCTGGAGGCCGAGTCCGCTCCTGATCAGCCGCCCATGAAGCAGACCTTCATCGTCCGGCTGGGAGAGGAAGCCGGCGTACTCACCTTCGCCTCGGCACTGGATGCGGAAATCTATTGTCAGCATCTGGCGGCGAGCGGCGTAGCGGGATGGCAGCGCGAACGCCTGGAACGCATCGACCTCTCCGGCGTGCTGGCGGCGATACCCGAGCAACAACAGCGGCTCATGCTGTCGCTGGGATTCTATGCCTCGGACAGCAACGACCTGCTAGCCGATGACAGCCAGTCGCTCGTGACTCCCTTGCTGCCGGTGCAGTTCGATCTGCGCCAGCGCCGACATGGCCTGCGCCAGCTGCGCATAGGCACCGACATTCCGGCCTTTGTCCACCATTGGTGGGGCAGCATCGGCGGCGAGAATTATGGCCAGCAGATCGGTGCGCTCGAACATGACTCCGAATCTGCCATCAGCCAATGTGCCACCGAGGCGCTGCGCAAGATTCACATTACTGGCATCAGCGACTATCTGCATACGTGGACCATGGAGGGAATGAGCGAGATCTATGCCCTGTACCGACCGGATACCGGCGAATGGGGTTTCCGCCCGCTGCGCCACGAGCCGGCACGACAGCTCCATTAAAGGCGCCTCATTTCCGAACCGGTGTGATCGACACCGGGAGCATGCTGCCCTTGCCGCTTTCCCTCGCGCGGCGCAGCAGCATCTCCGCGGTGACGACATCCTGCAGCGCTGATCCGACCGACTTGTACAGCGCTATTTCACCTGAAGGCCGTGGCGCCAGGCGACCGCCGATCAGATCGTCCAGCCCGTGCAGCTTGTCCGCAAAGCGGATGCCGGCGCGGTGGGCGGCAATCATGTCCCCGGTATCGTGTGCCACCTCCTCAACCATGTCGGCGACGATGAGACCGGCGCGCGCAATCACATCGACGTCTACCTCGCGCTGCTCCGGCAGCGTCGATCCTATCGAGACAACGCACATGCCAGGCTCCAGCCACTCCCCGCGCAAGACCGGAGATTCGTCACGTGAGCGGGCAGCGCAAATGACCACATCAACGCCTTTGACTGCCGTCTCAGCGCTCGGGGCGGCGCTGATGTCGATACCCGCGCGATGGCGGAAATCTGCGGCAAAGCGTTCGCGGCTGGCCGGCGTGGGACTGAAGACCGACACCGACTGAAGGGAGCGGGCCGCATGCAAGGCATTGAGTTGTGAGCGCGCCTCAAAACCGGATCCGATCACGGCCACCCGCAGCGCCCGCCGCGGGGCCAGCGCGTCCACCGCGATGGCCGCAGTGGCGGCCGTGCGAATGGCCGTGATCTGGTTGCCATCGATCAATGCGGACAGCGCCATGGTCTGCTCATCGAACAGGGAGATGAGATAGCTGGCGCAGCCCGCCCGAGGCGACGCCGAGATCAGCTTGGAACCGAGGTGCCCGCCGCTGGGCGAAATGGCGCTGAGCGTGCGCAGCCAGATACCGTTACCGCGCGCCATGGAACGCGGCGGCACCATCTGTTGTTCAACCGGCGCTGCGTAAGCGGCGCGCAGCGCGTCGATGGCGTCCTTCCAGCTATGCAGCTGGCTCACGTCGTCATCGGTCAGAAAGAGGGTCGGCGGGACAGAAGCAATGGCGGCAGATGCAGACATGAAAACGAACTCCTCATAGGCAGGTCGGCCAGACAAGGCGGAGCCCTGTCCGGAAATCCGGGATCGACATAAAGAAGGCAGAAATGGCAGCCTGAACGAACTGGCCAGCGTCTCTGCTAGCGGATGGGCGCCGGGTGTGAAAACAAAGTGCGAATCAGCTGGTGCAGGCTGCGCGTTGCCAGCGTGCTCGGCCGATGCCGGGTGGTACCCAGGACGATACTGCGCATGAGCTCAGGCTCCACGATGCGCGCCTTGCCCAGGCGGCCATCCTGCACGCCGGTGCCAGACACTGCAGCGACGATGGCATAGCCGATGCCGGCTGCTGCAATTTCTCTTTGCAGGGCAATGGTGTCGGCCTCGACCGAAACGCTCAGCCGCACGCCGCGCTCGCGGGCCAGGACATCGAGCCGTCGGCGCAGGACATGGGGCTCAGCGGGCAATATCAGGGGCAGGCTCTGCAGCGCATCAAAGGCAATGCGTCCGGATGCCAGCACGGGGGCATCGCGCGGGCCGATCAAATCAAGCGTCGTGGTCAACAGGCAAGGCTCATCCCTATCGTCCACCACACCTTCCCGCAACAACAAGGCCATATCCAGACGGCCACCCGCCAGCCATTCTTCAAGCTGAGCGCCGGAACCTTCGACCAGGTGCAGGCGGACCCGTGGAAATTGCGCCTGAACCGCCTGGAACAGTCGCCCGGCAAACGTCGGCACGGTCGAGGGCAACAAGCCCACATGGACCTCGCCGATCGGGATATTGCTGGTCGTCAGAATGTCATCGGCGAGCCGGTCAGCCTCCAGCATCAGCGCCCGGATGCGGCGGTAGACGATTTCACCAAATTCGGTGAGGACCACGCCGCGCCCGGTGCGACGAAACAGCTTGGCGCCGCATTGCCTCTCCAGCTGGCCGATCTGGCGGCTGATCACGGATTGCGGTCCATTGAGCGCATTGGCGGCCTGCGTCAGGCTGCCCAGTTCGGCCACCCTGGCAAAGAGCGCCCAGCGTGCATCGAGGATGGCCGGGATCGGCAAGGAAGAATCTGGCTTGTTCAAGAACGTCTGCGCTCCTCGATATCGCTGTTGGCAGGACCGGGCAATGCCATCGGCAAACCCTGCCTCATTGAAAAAAACTGCTCAGATGATCACATGCTCGCGGGTCATGGCCTGGCTTTTGCCAGAGCGGCGTGGACATCAAGGATATAGCGGAAGTACTCCTGTTGCGTCATGCCCGGTTTGCGCCGGATCGCAGCCGTCGTCTTGATCATCGTTTATCTCACTGTGGGAGAACCAAGGGAACGTACCCGGGTGACCGTCATCACCACGATGCACAGATGTATTTGGACTCAAGGTATTCCAGCAGGCCATCGTGCCCGCCTTCCCGGCCGACACCACTCTGCTTCCAGCCGCCGAACGGTGCGGCCGGGTCGGACACCACGCCGCGATTGATGCCGACCATGCCGGCCTCGATGCGCTCGGCCACATGCAGTGCCTTGCCGAGATCCTGGCTATGCACAAAGGACACCAGTCCGAATGCGGTGTCATTGGCCAGCCGGATCACTTCATCGATACTGTCGAACACGCAGATCGGCGCCACCGGACCGAAGATTTCCCGATGCAGGATGGCGGCATCCGGACGCACACCGGTCAACAGCGTGGGTTCATAGAAATAGCCTTTCCCTGCACGGATCTTGCCGCCGGTCAGCACCCGCGCGCCCTGCTCCACCGCTTCGGTGACCAGCTGATGCACCTTGTCGAGCGTGCTGCGGTTGACCAGGGGTCCAAGCTGCACGCCCTCCTCCAGACCCGGTCCTATCCTGACGGCCGCCATGGCCTGTGCGAAGCGCATTGAAAACTCTTCTGCGACGGCTCGCGCCACATAGAAGCGATTGGCCGCCGTGCAGGACTCGCCGCCGTTGCGCAGCTTGGCCACCATGGCAGAGGCCACCGCGACCTCCAGATCGGCGTCTTCCAGAACGATGAAGGGCGCATTGCCGCCCAGTTCCATCGAGCATTTCACGACATTCTGTGCAGCCTGCTCCAGCAAGACCCGGCCGATTTCGGTTGAACCCGTGAAGGAGAGCTTGCGTACGCGCGGGTCTTGCAGCATCGCCTTGACGACCTCGCCGGACTTGCGCGACGGTACGACATTGATCACACCGGCCGGTACGCCCGCTTCTTCGAAGATCTCAGCCATCGCCAGCGCGGTCAACGGCGTTTCCGAGGCCGGCTTGAGTACCACCGTGCAACCGGCCGCCAGCGCCGGGCCTATCTTGCGGGTCGCCATCGCAGCCGGGAAGTTCCAGGGCGTAACGAAGACGGCCACGCCAATCGGCTGCCGCACTACCAGGATACGGTTGGCCCCGCCGGGTGCCTGCGACACTTCGCCTTGAATGCGGACCGCCTCTTCGGAATACCAGCGCAGAAACTCGGCCGCATAGATGACCTCGCCGCGCGCTTCAGCGAGCGCCTTGCCGCTTTCGAGAACGATCAGGCGCGCGAAGGCTTCCTTGCGTTCCATGAGCAGATCGAAGGCGCGACGCAGCACATCGCTTCGTTGCCTGGGCGAGGTGGCGGCCCAGGCCGGACCGGCGCGATAGGCGGCATCGACCGCCTCCAGCGCGTCGGCCACCGAGGCGCTGGCCACCTCGGCCAGTACCTCTTCGGTGGCGGGATCACGGACTTCGAAACGTCCGCCATCGGAGGCCTCGCGCCATTGCCCGCCGATATGGAGGCCCGTCTTGACCTGACTGACTTCTGGATGTGGCATTGCAGGTCCTCTCTTAAACGGGATGGCGACCGGTCATGAATTCGCTGTCGGGATCGGTGGTGGGTGTGATGCCAGAGGCCCGCAACCCTTCGCGCAGCTGGCGCATGATGCGGTCCGGGCAACGCATGGCGGGCGCACGCAAAGGCCCGCCGTTGAAGCCGGCCAGCCAGTCCTGGTATTTCCATTGGGTACGGTTCAGCACCCCGGTGCCACCGGCGTAGGTCGCCGATGCAGCGCTATTGGCCAGCCGCGCCGGCTGCACCTTCCAGTACAACTGCATGGCCTCTTCCCATTGACCGTCTCTGGCCAGCTGGAAGGCGCGCGGATAGTAGTCCTGCATCCATTGGGTATTGCTGGTGCCGGAGAACTGCAGATGCATCATGCTCATCATCGGGATCGCATCGCCCTCGATGGGACAGCTGATCACCACCTCATCGCGGAAGTGGTGCCACATCTCGCACAGTCCCGCCACCAGAGGGAAACCCTGTTCAGACTTGATGGCCACGATATTGGGAATGTCGTCGAGCAGGCGACGCACGAACTCCACCGGCATCCCGGCCGGATGCACGCGCTCGAAGCCCCACAATGGAATCGGGAACAGCATGACGGCCAGGTCGGTGGCATCGCAGAACTGTCGGGTGTAGTCGTAGATCTGCTGCTCGTTGGCGGGCCAGAACTGCGGAGGATACGACAGCAGGACGATATCGGCGCCCGCCTTCTCGGCCAGCTTCACGGCCTCGATGTTTTCCTGCAGGGTGCCGAAGGCGGCGTGGAAGAACAATCCCATGTTCCGGCCGGCCGATTCGCGCGCCCAGGCGGTAAACTGCGCATTTTCTTCGGGGGTGATGGCCACTTCCGCGCAGAGCAAGGTGTAGCGGTAACCGAACCGTACGGCCAGGTCGATATCGTGGCGGATACCTTTTTCGTTGAGCCGCTTGAGGTCGGCGCTATAGCTGGGAAGGGTGACCGCACTGCAGCCGGTGAGGTATTCGCGCGCCCATGCACGCGCATCCTGCTTCTTGTAGTTCGCCATCGTGGTTCCTGTAACTGGTTCGGAGAAAGCCCGTCAATGCGGAGGTGTGCCCTCGGTGAATCGGGGACCGAGGTGGCAGTGGGGCTCATCATAATGAGCCCGACCTCGCTCTGGCACTACGTGGACGGGAAAGCAGATATGCCGCTTTTGCTATATCGCGTCATGCTGTTTGCGATGTAGCACTGGGAACAGGAAACAGGATCGGATGGGCGCTCTTTCGGATCAGCCGCGCATGGTTCAACCCGATTGCGCATGCGCTCATGCCGCCGGTCACGGCCGGTGTCGGCTTGTAGGGAGACAAACAAACGCGGAATCCATACATCGCGGAACCGGCCGTCACAGCATTGCCGGCCCGCTCTTGTCAGCGGTTGCGCAGGCGGCGCACGTAGCTGTCGCCCAGGCGCTGCACCAGCGACACCAGCAAGATCAGCATCGCAATGACGATCACCATCACCTGCGTATCAAAGCGCTGATAGCCATAGCGGATCGCCAGATCGCCCAGCCCGCCTGCGCCCACCGCACCGGCCATGGCGGACGAGCTGATCAGCGCCACCAGCGTGATGGTGGCATTGGCGCAAAGTACAGTCAGGACCAGCAGGAAGTGACGGAAAAGACGGGAAAGCAGCATGCAAGGCTCCGAAAAGAGGTGTTTTTGGGAAAAAGTATTCAGTGCGTGTTGCAGCGCCGGCCGCCCCGGGGGCAAGCTCATGCCGCTGGACGCGGGTTCGCAGGCAACGTGCGGGAAAAAACAGCCCGCCAGCGGCACAAACCTTCATAGGGCACTTTTGTCAGGACAGGCTGGCGAGCCATCCGTGCTGCGCACAGCCCTCCTCCCGGAACTGCAGAAAACCAGGGATACGCATGAAGTTGTTGGTGTGCATGGCCTGATCGCAAAGTCGCCCCGGGGGACGCGGGATCAGCCTCTGCAGTCGCCGCGAGCCACGATTGTGGGCGACAGGATCGTTTGAAGCCACAAAGTAAATCGTGCTTGGATATCCGCTTTTTGCATGAAGCTTCACCGGGCGTGCGCGGCTTGCGGCATACGCGTGAACAGGCCTTGCTGCGGAGCGGATTGTGGCGGGGGTTTCTTGCGCAGTGACGAACCGGCGCGGCTGGACATCGAGCGCATCGAGGCAGCGCCCGGCCCGGCCGATGCTCAGGCTGGGCTGGCGCCGGGCTGACTATTCACAGTCCGGATTGCCGTGCGTCCTCACGCACTGGCTGCGCGCACAGGCCGTGATGACCTGGTTGCGGCCATATTCATTGATGTCCACCGTCACGTAGACGGGATATTGCTGATACTCGGTGCGCAGGATGTCCTGGCAGACCGTATCGGTCCTGTTGCCATTGACCACCGAACTGCAGCGGGTCTGCCCGGTCGGCACCTGGATGGCGCGGGTGCGCATCTCCAGGCGCGTCTGCTGGATGATCGGATACTGGGCATAGGCCGCCGGAGCGCACTGGCTCTCGGTGGCGCGATAGGCTTCGGTGGCACAGCCGGTCAGTGCCAGCATCGCTGCCAGCCACGGCAGAGTGGCGTAGATCTTCATTGGGATATCTCTTTACATGTTCCGGCCAGGGATTGTAGCCGCGCCTGGCGTCCCTGCCCTGAACAGAACGCAAAAAAGCGGCATCGAGAGCATGCCGCTTTTGCTTCATTTCTTTGCTTACACCCTGAAGAACTCAGTCCCAGACCGCATCGGCCACCAACGCCAGGGCCTGGAAAGCCGGTCTGGCAAACCAGTAGCCCTGCATCAGGTCAATCCCCAGCGCGGCCAGGTGATCGCGCTCGGCACGGGTTTCCACGCCTTCGGCCAGGATTTCGATGTCCAGCTCGCGACAGATGGCGGCGATACCCGCCACGATGGCCTGGCGCGGTTTGTCGGCATCGATGTTGCGCACCAGGTCCATGTCGATCTTGATCAGGTCGGGCTGGTATTCAGCCAGCAGGTTCAGGCCGGCGTAACCGGCACCGAAATCATCGATGGCCGTGCGAAAACCGAAGCGGCTGTAT
The DNA here is from genome assembly GCF_037076565.1 of Herbaspirillum sp. DW155. Taxonomy (NCBI): domain Bacteria; kingdom Pseudomonadati; phylum Pseudomonadota; class Betaproteobacteria; order Burkholderiales; family Oxalobacteraceae; genus Herbaspirillum; species Herbaspirillum sp. DW155. The sequence goes on from NZ_AP029028.1 coordinate 2,762,607, forward strand.
TCCTTGAAGATGTTCACCAGATGCGGCCGGTCGTCCACGCGTTCGCCTTCGGTGACCTCGAAGATGATGCGCTCGATCGGAAAGTCATGCTGGCGCGCCGCCTTGAAGGTGCTCTGGATGCACACTTCCGGCCGGTATACCGCATTGGGCAGGAAGTTGATCGACAGGAACTCGGTCATCCCCAGCCGCGCCGCGCCTTCCACCGCCCTGGTGCGGCAGGCCTGGTCGAAACGATAGCGGTTGCTGTCATTGACCTGGGCCAGCACGGTGTAGGCCGGCTCGCCCTGGGGACCGCGCACCAGCGCTTCGTAGGCATAGACCGAGCGCGTGGAAAGCCGCACGATGGGCTGATAGGCGTACTCGAACTGGATGTCCAGTTGGCCCTCCTCGGAGCAGCCCTCGCAGGAACGACGCGAAGCGTCGTGTCCCGGGCCGGCATGGGAGGCTGGAAGGATGGGGATCATTCTTTCTCCAGCGGTTCATCGTTGCTAAACGGTATCCATGCTACAACATCTGGTCAACGATACCAGAAGTTTCACAGGGCGATTGACTTCCAGCCTTCGCGCCGCCACTGCTCCAGTCCGGTTTCACCAAAGCGCCACAGGTGTAGCCAGCCGTGTTCCAGCAATTGCCGCACGATGGCATGGCGGGCGACGATGGCATCGATGGATTCGGCCGGCGCATCGATGACGACCGTCAGGCGCAGCGGCTCGTGCACCCACTGCTGCCCATCATGCAAGGACTGGCGCGACAGGCCGATCCGCAAATCACCGCCGTTGCCTTCGAAGACGCCGATGGTGCCGCCCACCACGTTGTGCAGCAGCTTGTTGCCGCTGCCCAGGCGCAGCGGGTCGCTGGTGGAAGCGTGATACTGCCAGTTGATCCAGTGCGTCACCAGCATGGGCGCGGTCATCAGCAGTTCGAGCACGCTGCCGTCCTGATCCTGGCTGGCATCGTAGTCGTGCAGGAAGCAGCGTCCGCCCAGGTCCAGCCCCCGGCTACGGGCACGCGGGGCGATCAGGAAGGCGGCGTTGCCGGTCAGGCCCCATTCGGGACGCGGCTGGGCGCCGTCGTTGGCGCGCTGACGCAACTGTTTGAGCAGGGCTGCAGCGGCTTGCGCCGGGTCCACGCCAAGGGCTGGCGCCCGCTCGCGCCGCACGCGGTCGCCCGCCTCGGCCAGCACCGGTTGCAGTGCCTGCCAGCGCGCCAGGGCGGCGGGCGGCAGCAGGTCGAGGTCGAAGGCTTCGATCTCGTCGGTGGTGGTGTTGTGCAGCACGGCCAGGAAATGGCTGTCTTCGGGGATGAAGATCTGCCGCTCCAGCAGGCCGCGCCGCACTTCCTTTTCGTTGAGCAGTTGCGCCAGCGTGCGGGCATTGACTTCGCCGGTCTGGCCGCAGCAGGCGCCGCAGTCCAGCGCCGCTGCATGCGCGTTGTTGGCCGACTGGCTGCCGTGGCCGGCCAGCAGCACCAGCGGCGCCACCTGGCGGTCCAGGCCCATGGCGTGCAGCACGCGGGCGGCCAGCGCCACCTTGTCGGCCAGCGTCACGCCGACCAGTTGCGGCCGGCAGACCTCACGGTAACGCGCGGGCAAGCCGGCCAGGTCATCGCGCGCCCGCTCGCCCTGCCCCGGCCGCAGCCATTGCCACAGGCCGCCCAGCGCGGTCACGCCCGCCACCTCGACGAAGGAAAACGCCGAGCCCGGCCAGCGCGTGTTGCCCTGCCATTGCTCCTTGAAGGCCAGCGTCTTGCGCCGCGCCCGCGCCACCGCGCTGGCCAGCACGCCGCCATCGGCCGATGCACCCGCCGGTGCCACCACATCCTGCACCTGCAAAGCGGGCGGCAACAGGCCCGGCAATTGCGGCCGGCTGGCTTGCGTAGCCAGCGGCGTGTACGCCACCGGCAGACCGAAGAATCCAGCAAAGCCCAGGGTCTGCATGCCCGGATGCACGGCTTCCAGCGCACGCCGCAGCGGTTCGCTGCGCACGTCGATGCAGAAGGCGGCCTGCACCTCCACGGCGCCGGCGCTGGCTGGCGCCTGCTTCAGCAAGGCGGCCGCCAGCCGGCGCTGATAGCCTGCTTCCAGTGCGACCTGCCAGAGTTCATCGACCAGCAACTCCTGCCGGGCCTGCTGCAGCCGCTCCTGTGAGCGCGCCCAAGCCTGCTGCACGGTGTGGAAGGCATGGCTGGCCGCTTCGTCATCCTTGCACTCCAGCAGCAAGGCGCCCCAGGCCATGCGGATGGCCAGCAGCTCGCGCAGGTGTTCGTCGCTGCCGCCTTCCAGACGCGCCTGCCAGCCCAGGTAGGCGCACCAGGAAGCCCAGCCATTGACGGTCAGCAGCACCGACTCCAGATAATCGGCCCAGACCTCGGGCGGCAAGTCCAGCCGCTGCATCACCCAGCGCTCGGCTTCACGCGCGCAGGCCGGCAATGCCCGGATGCCATCGGCGATGTGCGGCAGACCCATCAGCAGGCCGATGCCGTGGTCGTGCTCCAGGGTCTCGCGCCAGAAGGCGTACAGGCCCATGCCACGCTCGGGCTGCCAGTCGGCCTGGTGCTGGTCGAAATAGGCGGCACAGGTCTGGCTGACCTGGTGCGTGATGGCCTGGCGCCAGGAGAGCCGGGTATGGCGCTGGGGATCGTTGTCCAGCACGTCGATGAGCAGCGGCAGGCGCGGCGGCGGGTTGCCCGAGGCCAGTACGGCAAGGCAGTGGGCGACGTCGACACCGCGTTCCTGGGCCTCGATGGATTGCGCCAGGGCGTATTCCAGATCGGCCTGCATCACGCGGCCCTGTTCCCACGCTTGCTGCAGTTGGTCCTTGGGCGGAAAGACCTGGATACCGCCCAGCAAGGCCATGCGCGCGGCGACCTCCCGCAGCGGCATGCCCACCCGCGACCAGTGCGGGTTGACGGCGATGGCGCGGTCCAGCGGCCAGGCCGGGGCGATGGCGCTGCAGGCGTCCTGACAGGCTTGCTGCAGGTGGTGTTCCAGCTCGGCGCTCCAGGCGGTGAGGGTCTGGCTATTTTTTTCCAAAACGTTCATGCGGTTTCTCCGGTGAGGCGGGTTCAGCCCTGGTGACGGCTATCGGCGGCGAGATTGTTCACATTCTGTGCGGCGGCGGCCCGGCGGGCGCTGGGGGCCCAGTTCGAGGGCCAGAGTTGCAGGGCCAGCCGGGTATAGGCTTCATCGAGGTAGAAGCCGGCGTAGCTGCGGCGGCGCCAGGCGGCCATCTTGTGCGGTGCCAGTTGCAGCAGGCCCATGCAGCCATACAGCGCCAGCATCGCCAGCAGGGCCGTCACGCCGAACGCGGTGCGCGGATCATCAGCGATGTGCAGCGGCAGCAGGTGCGCAACCAGGGCGCCCACCGTCAGGCCACCCGCACCCAGCAGGCCCAGCAGCCAGCTGCGCAGGTAGCTGCTGCCCGGCGCCGTCGGGCACCACAGCAGCGGCGCCCAGGCCAGGCCGAGGATGCCGCTCCACCACCACGGCCAGGCCGCGTGCGGGCTCAGGCTGTGCAGGCCGAGCACCAGGGCGATGCTCGCCAGCGGCGCCAGGATCACGCTGGCAGCGCCGGGCAAGGCCGGGCTGTGCAAGGCGGCCAGACGCGTTTCCCGCACCACCGACGAAGCCGACAGGAAGGCATGGGCCTTGTAGAGCGAGTGCCCGATCAGATGCAGCGCGGCGAACAGGTACAGGCCTGCTGCACACTCCAGCAGCATGAATCCCATCTGCGCCACGGTCGACCAGGCCAGCTTGACCTTGATACTGATGCGGGTCAGCATCACCAGCCCGGCCAGCAGCACGGTGCCGGCGCTGACGATGAGCAGCACGGCGCGCGCGGCGATGGCCTGGTCCAGCAAGGGGGCAAAGCGCACCAGCACGAAACCGCCCAGGTTGACCACGCCGGCATGCAGCAAGGCCGAGACCGGGGTGGGCGCTTCCATCACCTGAATCAGCCAGCCGTGCACCGGCAGCAGGGCCGTGCGCAGGATCACCGCCAGGATCAGGCACAGCGCGCTGACCTGCAGGCTCACGGACATGCCATGCTGCGCCAGGTGCGTCCACAGCGCCGAGAAGGAGCCGCTATCCACCGTCGTCCAGGCCAGCGCGGCCGCTACGATGAGCAGGCCATCGGCGAGGCGGTCGGCGATGCTTTTCTTGTAGGAAGCCAGGCGCGCGAACGGACGATCAGGGTAGAAACACAGCAGCCGCTGCAGCGCCAGGCCCACCGCCGCCCAGGCAGCGATCAGCACGACCCAGTGGTCGGCCAGCAGCAGCAGGTGCACGGCGGTCAAGACGGCTGCCAGCGCGGCGGCATACTGGCGCTGGCCCTGTTCGCCTTGCAGGTAGCGCGCCGAAAAGCTGCCGATCACCGTGCCCAGCGCCTGCACCAGCAGCGCCAGTATCAGCCCGAAGGTCGACAGATGCAGCACACCCGGCCAGGGCGCGCCGTCACGCCCGGCGATCAGGGTCAACAAGGCCGGCAGCAAGGCCAGCAGGGACAGCGACTTGAACAGCGTCCATACGCGCGGCGGCGACAGCCGGGACAGGCCCAGCACCAGAGCGGCGGCCAGCATCAGCGCCGGCGGGGCCCAGGCACTGTAGGCGAGGAAGGGGATGGTCGTCATGACAATAAACCTCATGCATTGGAATGGGGCCATGATGCTTGCCATTGATCGTTCTGTAAATTACATTTATCAGAACGAATACATTGATAAATACGAACGATGCGTCTAGAACAGCTTAACTTTCATCATCTGCGGTATTTTTGGCGTGTCGCCAAACTCGGTCATCTGACGCGGGCGGCCGAGGAACTGCACACCTCGCAATCGGCGGTTTCTGCACAGATTCGTCAGCTGGAAAAACAGCTGGATGAAGATCTCTTCCTGCGTGAAGGCCGCCGTCTGACCTTGACCGACACCGGCCAGTTGGTGTTCAACTATGCCGACAACATTTTTGGCCTGAGCCAGGAAATGCTGGGCCGGCTGGAAGGCCGTTCAGCGGGGGTGACGCGCCTGCGGGTGGGCAGCGTGGCCACGCTGTCGCGTAATTACCAGGAAAACTGGATCCGCCCCATGCTCTCGGACCCTTCGGTCGCGCTGACGCTGGAATCGGGCCTGCTGGAAGGCTTGCTGGAGCGCCTCATGCAACATCAGCTCGACGTGGTACTGGCCAACGAGACCGTGCCCTCCGATCCGGATCGCCCGCTGCACTGCCGCTTCCTGGGCAGCCAGGCGGTCTCGGTGGTGGGCCCCGCGCACCGCTGGGAAGCCCGCAGCCTGCGCATTCCGCAAGACCTCGAAGGCGTCGATATGGCCCTGCCCGGACCGCGCCATGCGCTGCGCATGCAGTTCGATGCGCTGTGCATCTCCAGCGACGTACGCCCGCGCATGCGCGCCGAAGTCGACGACATGGCCATGCTGCGTCTGATCGCACGTGACAGCGGCTGGCTCACCGTCCTGCCCGAGGTGGTGGTGCAGGACGAGTTGCGCAATGGCACCCTGGTAGTGGCCGGGCAGACCAGCGAACTGGTGGAGAGCTTCTATGCCATCACCACGCCCCATCATCACTACGATGAGTTGCTTGACCGCCTGCTGGCGGGCAGTCCGCATCCTTCCTGAGTTGCGTTGATCGTCCTGATCTCCTGCTCGACGCAATACCGGGCAGCAATAAATGCTACTCATGGGTAAAATGTGGGAAAATTTGCGCAAATATATGCAGTCAAATGCCGATATTGCCAAGGTAGTAATCGCGTACACTTGCGCAACTCAGGGGAGCAAGCCCATCCGGGCGTGCTGCTTCATCATAAGAAACCCGGCGGACACGATGAGGAAGGCACTTTTCAGGTATCGCGACGAGCTGGTGAGGATAGAACTCAAATGTCTGGCCGACTCCGGCAGTGGCTGGACCTGGGACGTCTATATCAATGGCCAGTTGCAATTCTGCGGCGAGGATGCCCCGTTTGCTTTCGCTGAAGAAGCCATGTCGGCTGCGCACCAGGCCAGCCGCCACATGATCGATCTCCTGCACGCCACCCTCTGAGCGGCGCGGGTGCCTCCTGCCTGCGCTCTGCCCCCTTCTGCACCGTTTCCCTTCCGGCTTTGCTTCTTTCGTTTGAGCTTGCAATTTGCATCCGGCCTTATTATTATATATTTCAATATAATATTGAAATGCATAATCACCTTTCATGACCAACCCAGCTCCGCTGCAAGCCGAACAAATGCGCCAGGCCGCCGGCCAGGCGGTGGCGGCGCTCAAGGTGCTCGCCAATGAAGACCGCCTGCTGCTGATGTGCCAGCTCTCGCAGGCCGAAATGTGCGTGAGCGAACTGGAACAGGCGCTCGACATCCGCCAGCCCACGCTGTCGCAGCAACTCGGCGTGCTGCGCAATGAAGGCGTGGTCAGCACGCGGCGTGAAGGCAAGCGTGTCTACTACCGCGTTGCCGATCCCCGGCTGCTGGAGATGTTGGGCCTGATGTATCAACTCTATTGCCCCAAGGAGTGAGCATGGACATTGCCTGGAATGCCTTTACGCCCGGCGCTTCGCTGGCAGGCGGCCTGTTGATCGGCGTGGCTGCGGCCGTGCTGGTGCTCTTCAATGGCCGCATTGCCGGCATCAGCGGCATCGTCGCCGGCCTGCTGATGCCGCGCGCCAAGGACAACATCTGGCGCGCGCTGTTCGTGCTGGGTTTGCTTGCCGCCCCCCTGCTCTATGCCCTCGTGACTGCCCTGCCTGCGCTGCGCATCGATGCCGGCTATCCGGAAATCGTCCTGGCCGGCTTGCTGGTGGGCGTGGGCACGCGCTACGGCGCCGGCTGCACCAGCGGCCATGGCGTGTGCGGGCTGTCGCGCTTTTCGCTGCGCTCAGCGCTAGCGACGGTGAGCTTCATGGCAGCCGGATTCCTGAGCGTCTATCTGTTGCGGCATGTACTGGGGCTGCAAGGGGCGCTTTCATGAGCTTGATGCGCCATATCGCCGCGCTGGTTGCCGGCTTGCTCTTTGGCCTGGGCCTGATTGTTTCCGGCATGGCCAACCCGGCCAAGGTACTGGATTTTCTCGACCTGGCTGGTCATTGGGACCCTTCCCTGGCGCTGGTGATGGGCGGAGCCATCGCCATCGGCATCCCCACTTTCGCGCTGGCGAAGCAGCGGTCGCAATCGCTGCTGGGCGCGACCATGCAATTGCCCACCGCGCGCCGGATTGACCGCCGGCTGGTGCTGGGCAGCGTGCTCTTCGGGATCGGCTGGGGCATCGCCGGCATCTGCCCGGGGCCGGCACTGGTCTTGCTTGGCATGGGCTCCATGAAAGGCCTGGCCTTCGTGTTGGCCATGCTGGCAGGCATGCTGCTGTTCGCCTGGGCAGAGCGGTTTCAGGCGAAATGAACGGTATTGCGCGCAGAGTCGCCGTGCGCGGCGACCGTTGCCGCAAGCAGCTTATGTGAATGTGAAGAAAAAACACCAGGAACCCTCATGGACAAACTGCATATCGAAGGCCATTTCGACCCCGCCACCAGCACCGTCAGCTACATCGTGCTGGACCGTGCAAGCTCGCAATGTGCGCTGGTAGACAGCGTGCTGGACTACGATGCCAAGTCCGGCCGCACCTCCACCGGCAGCGCCGATCACCTGATAGCGCGCGTGCAGGCGCTGGGCGCAAGCGTGCAATGGATTCTGGAGACCCACGCCCACGCTGATCACCTCTCCGCCGCGCCCTACCTCAAACGCAAGCTGGGCGGGCGCATTGCCATTGGCGAGCACATCCGCCAGGTGCAGCAGGTGTTCGGCAAGCTCTTCAACGCCGGCACAGAATTCGAACACGACGGCAGCCAGTTCGATCACCTCTTCACCGATGGCGAGACCTTCCGGATCGGCCAGTTGCAGGCCCGCGTGATGCACACCCCCGGCCATACCCCGGCGTGCGTCACCTACGTGGTGGAGGAAGCGGACCAGATCGCCGCCTTCGTGGGTGACACGCTCTTCATGCCCGACTATGGCACGGCGCGTTGCGACTTTCCGGGTGGCGATGCACGCCGGCTGTTCCGCTCCATCCATGCGGTGTTGTCGCTGCCGCCGCATACCCGGCTCTACATGTGCCACGACTACCAGCCAGGTGGTCGCGAACTGCGCTTCGTGACCACGGTGGCCGAAGAGCGCCTGCACAACATCCACGTGCACGAAGGCATCAGTGAAGACGCCTTCGTGGCCATGCGCAGCGCCCGTGATGCCACGCTGGACATGCCGGTATTGCTGCTGCCCTCGGTGCAGGTCAACATGCGCGCCGGACAGCTGCCGCCGGCCGAAGCCAATGGCGTGCATTATCTGAAGATCCCGCTCAACGCCCTCTGAAGCGGCGTGCGCGGCGATCAGGACAAGTCTGCCATCGCACCTGATCGCTCCGGCTGACGGCGCTTCGCCCGCACCGGGGAGGCTGGCTCAGCCGCAAGTGCCGGTGCAGCATTCCTACGCAGGCTCGCCGGGTTTTCCTATTCCGCCGTGCTGCGCAGCTTCGCATAATCGCTCATCCCTGCATCACCGAGCGATCCGCCTTGCCACCTCTGCCCACCACTTTTCGTTTCAACCGGCCGCTGCGCCTGGCAGCGCTCCTGGCCGGCCTGTGGGCGCCCGATGCCCGGGCGCAGCGGGAGGTCTGGCAGAACGTCCTGCATCCCGCCGGCGTGCAGGCGGAAACCATCGCCCGGCTCTGGCACTTCACGCTGCTACTGTGCACGGCCGTGTTCGTGCTGATCCTGCTCGCTTGTGGCCTGGCACTGTGGCGGGCGCACCAGCGCCGTGCCGCCCTGTCCACCCTGCCACCGCGCTTGCCCTGGCTGATCGGCTGGGCACTGGGCTTGTCGGCCATTGGACTGATAGCCCTGTTCGGCGCTGATGTGGTGGCCAGCCGTGCGCTGGACCAGTTGCCCGGCGCCCAGGCCCTGCATATCCGGCTGACGGCCCGCCAGTGGTGGTGGGAAGCCCGCTACAGCGATCCGCTCGACGGCCGCCAGTTCGTCACGGCCAACGAGCTGCATCTGCCGGTGGGCCGCGCCGTACTCATCGACCTCGACAGCGAAGACGTCATCCACTCCCTGTGGCTGCCCAACCTGCACGGCAAGCTCGACCTGATCCCCGGCAAGCATGCACAACTGCGACTGCGGGCCGACCAGGCCGGACTCTATCGCGGCCAGTGCGCCGAATTCTGCGGCCTCGAACATGCCCGCATGGCCCTGCTGGTGCAGGCCGAGGCGCCCGAGGATTACGCGCGCTGGGCCGCGCAGCAGGCGCGTGCGGCGCAGTCCTCCCATGCCTCCATCGATGCCCGCGGCCTGGCCATCTTCAACGCCAACGGCTGCGCGCAATGCCACACCATTCGCGGCACCAGCGCAGCCGGACGCGGCGGCCCCGACCTCACCCACCTGGCCAGCCGCAGCACCCTGGCGGCCGGCATCTTCCCCAATGAGCGCGGCTTCCTGGCGGGCTGGATCAACGATGCCCGCTCGCTCAAGACCGGCGTCATCATGCCCCCGGCACATCTGCCGCCGCAGGACATGGCGGCCTTGCTGGATTATCTGGAGACCCTGAAATGAACGCCACGCTTGCCTCGCCTGCCGATCCCGCGCCAGACGCGCAGGCCCGGCTGCTGGAACAGACCTGGGCCGATCCGCCCGGTCTGTATGGCTGGCTGTGCGCGGTCAATCACAAGACGATTGCGCGCCGCTTCATCGTCACCACTTTCGCCTTCTTCCTGCTGGGCGGACTGCTGGCGCTGGCGATGCGCCTGCAACTGGCACGCCCGGCCTCGGACCTGATCGGCGCACGGCTCTACAACCAGCTCTTCACCATTCATGGCACGACCATGATGTTCCTTTTCGCGGTACCGGTGATGCAGGCCATCTCGGCCTTCCTGCTGCCGCTGATGATCGGGGCGCGCAGCGTCGCCTTCCCGCGCCTGAATGCCTTTGCCTATTGGATCTTCCTGTTCGGCGGCCTGTTGCTGTATGGCGCCTTCATCGCCGGCAGCGGTCCGGACGTGGGCTGGTTTGCCTACGTGCCGCTGGCCCTGAACCAGTATGCCAGCGGCAAGGGCGTGGACATCTGGGCGCAGATGATCACCTTCACCGAGCTGTCGGCCCTGATCGAAGCCATCGTCATCATCACCACCCTGCTCAAGCTGCGTGCTCCCGGCATGAGCCTGCGCCGCCTGCCGCTGTTCGCCTGGGCCATGCTGGTGACCTCGGTGATGGTGCTCTTCGCCATGCCGGCGGTGATGCTGGCCAGTACCGGACTGATCACGGACCGGCTCGTCAACACGCAGTTCTACAGTCACCAGAACGGTGGCGACGTCCTGCTGTGGCAGCACCTGTTCTGGTTCTTCGGGCATCCGGAGGTCTATCTGATCTTCCTGCCGCCGCTGGGCATCATTTCCACCGTGGTTGCGACTTTTTCGCGCCGTCCGGTGGTGGGCTATCCGGCCATGGTGCTGTCCCTGATCGCCACCGCCTTCCTCGCCTTCGGGCTGTGGGTGCACCACATGTTTGCCACCACCCTGCCAGTCAACGGCAAGCTCTTCTTCACGGCGGCCAGCCTGCTCATTGCGCTGCCCACGGCGCTGCAGATCTTTTGCTGGATCAGCACCCTCTGGCTGGGTCGGCCGGTATTTCGCACGCCGCTGCTGTTCGTGCTGGCGTTCTTCTTCATCCTGATCATGGGCGGGCTGACCGGGCTGATGCTGGCCTCGGTGCCGCTGGACCTGCAGCTGCACGATACCTACTTCGTGGTGGCGCATCTGCACTATGTGCTGCTGGGCGGGGCCATCTTCCCCTTGTTCGGCGGGTTCTACTACTGGTTCCCGAAGTTCAGCGGGCGGCTCCTCGGCGAACGCCTGGGACGCTGGAATTTCTGGCTCTTCTTCGTCGGCTTCAATGTCTGCTTCTTCCCCATGCACCTGCTGGGCCTGCAGGGAATGACGCGCCGCGTGTATACCTATCCGGCGCAGATGGAACGCTGGGAAGTAAAAATAGGTGGCTTTGCCAAAAAATTGAAGTAATAGATGGTGATTGTTGAAAATGGCTGCATTCTTCTTCTATCAACCTACGATTACTTCTTATACTTCTTGGCGCTAAGATGCCAACACACTTTTACTTCCTCTATTCATACGGGAAATATCACCCGTGTTATCGGGATTCAGTGTCCTTAACTCGAAGCACATTGATCACGGCTGGATCTAAAAAGGCCTGACTGGATGAGGTAGCAAAGCCGACGCATTCAATTAGCTGTTGACGGCTCCATGGGTCTTGTCGCCGCCAACTAACGTAGGCCCTAAGTATCGAGACGTTCTTTTCGACGACCAAAGCCTCCGCAAGACCGGCCAACTTGCAGATCCTTATTAGCGCGTCTTGAATTGCCGTCACATCCAAGCAAGCTGCCCCTATGAGCCCAGATGAATCAATGTGTCAACCCGTCGCCCCCAGAGAGGAAACCAACGGCCATCCTCGCGTATCGCCTTCCGTTACCTTGCGAGTATTTTTCGCCATCTCTTTATTACATGCACCAAACTGCACAAAGTTGACTTGGGACTCTATCAGGCTAGAAGGATTGGCGCCGTGGGCATGGGGATAGTACAACTGCAGCTCGTCATCCTCCCAGAAACAGATGGGACAAATTTCGTACGAACCGGGTGGTGCAGGAAACACCTCATAGCCACAGCAAGCGCAGGCAAACATAATTTCCGATTTTCTAGTATGTCTCGTTGTGGCCGAATGCAGACTTCATAATAATTTCACTGCGTCGCAATTACGTGGAGTTGCGTTCTCATGGAAGATATCCGCCAGGTATACACAAAGCTCATTTTCGACTATGTCGTGGGGCAGAACAAAATCCGCTGGTCTGCGCTTTCCGTCCGTCCCAAGGTAATACGCTTGCCAATCACCGCACGTGCCTGTGACAGCGATAAGCTTTCCAAAAATACTGAACCTTAACTCTTTCATTAGCGCCCTCCATATTCATGCGTGTCCGATCTTGGCGGAAGCTGCATATCGCTGGAAGCCCGTATAGACCCATTGCAGACGTTTGATGCCCGAATGTGAACTTCGATGCAATTCATGATGCCCATCGTTCAAATCTCAAACCAAAAACTGTTCGCAGATTCGCTTACCAACGTGTGCCAAGCCGCCACTACCTTAGCTGTTCTCCCATTCGCTAATTTCTAATGCGTGTGTCTCTACCCACGTATCTAAAGCACATACGATGCTGCTCAACGATACACCCAGCGGTGTAAGCGAATATTCGACATGTGGCGGAACGGTCTTGTAGCTCATGCGGGTCACCAGGCCATGTTGCTCAAGCCGGCGCAAGGCCTGGATCAGCATTTTTTCCGATACGCCACCGATGCGCCGTCTCAGCTCAGCTGTTCGGTACGTCTTCTCGCTTAACGCGTGCAAGACGAGCAGGGTCCATTTCTCCGCCAGCAACGCCAGCACTTCCCGCGCTGGGCAATCCGCCAGGAACACGCTGCAATCAATCTGGCGAAAATTTTTTCTCTCTTTTTCCATACTTACCATTAGGTTAGTACTTTAACTATCGTAACTTTGGGCTCACTATTATCAGCTACGAGCCGCCTATCAGGGCTGTTTATCTTACTTTTATGGTGATAGTGATGAAACTGATTGTCCTTATTTTCGCATCCCTGCTCTCGGCAATGGGACCGGTAACCGTCTACGCTGCAGGTGTCCCGCAATTGATGGAGGCTCAGAATTTCTCTCAAGCTCCTGGGATCTATCGGATCCTGGTTGGTGACTTCAAAGTCACTGTGCTGACCGACGGCACAACCCCTGTGCCTTTTGACCAGATCATGCATGGCATAGATAAGCACGCCCTTACTGCCCAATTTCGCAATGCCGGGGAGCCGTTGAATCGTGAAACCTCCATCAATGCCTTTCTGATCGATACCGGCGAACGACGCATTCTGATCGATAGCGGTGCCGGCAAGGTCTTTGGTTCTTGCTGTGGCCATCTAGTCGAGACGCTCAAGACCGCCGGCTATGATCCAGCATCCATTGATGCCGTGCTCTTGACGCATGTCCATGGCGACCATTCGGCAGGTCTAACCAAGGACGGTGAAAGGCAGTTTCCCAATGCGGATGTCTTCCTGGCTAAGAGCGAGCTGGATTACTGGATGAGTGAGTCCGCCAAAGCGCAGGCCAAGGCCAGCCACCAGCAGATGTTCGTTGAAGGACGGGCAGCACTGGCACCCTATATGGCGGCGGGACGCATCAGGACATTCAGCGGAAGAACGACTCTGTTCCCGGGCATCGAAGCCATTCCGGCGCCGGGCCACACGCCGGGTCATAGCTTCTACAATATCGAAAGCCGAGGTCATCGGATGCGGGTCGTCGGCGATATCATCCATGCTGCAGAGGTGCAACTTCCCCATCCGAACGTGACCGTGGATTTCGATGCGGACGAGGCGCAGGCCGCCCGAACCCGGATAACAGCGCTGGAAGATCTGTCGCAGTCGCATGAACTGGTAGCGGGACCGCACCTCTCCTTTCCTGGACTGGGGCATATCCTCCGCGCCGGAGATGGCTTTGCCTGGGCGCCCATTCCGTATTCGGCCGTCGTGCGGGACGTGGGCAACTGAGGACAGATCCTCTTCGTCGCCCCTCAGTCCGGCAAGGAACGGATTGCCTCCAACAGGAAATTCGCCGATTTGGGCGCCGGCCTGGAACGATTAGTGATGGCGTAGACCTTGTTGGCCGTAGGCAAGTCGATCCGGCGCATCTGTATTTCCTTGTCTGCGTGCCCTGCCTTGGCCGTGAAGTGATCGACCACGGCGATGCCGATACGCGCCTCTACCAGCGATCGCGCCAAGGTATAGGTCTGCACCGTGACCTTGACATCGGGAGGGGGAGACACGCCTGCCAACCACGCTGATACCGACGCTCCCAGATGGGAGCGGATGTCGATGGAGATGAAAGGCTGCCCCGCAATCTCATCAGGCGTGATCGGGGTATCGAGTCGCTCTTGCGGCCACCACTTGGCCGGCGCGATGGCATAGATATCACAGTCGCACACGACCGTGGTGATCAGGTTGGGATGCGAGATCGGCTGCATGGTCAGGGCGATATCGACCTCGTTGAGCAACAGCGAGTACAGCAGTTCACGGGTATGCGAGGCCGACAGCAGGCATTCTGAATCGGGATGCGCCTGGCACCACAATGCCACGGCCTTGGGTGCAAGATGATGTGCAATGGCCGGCGTGGCCGCAATGCGCAAGGGCGCCTCGCTCCCGCTGGCGAGATTGCTGACCACCCGCCGGATGCGCGCCAGTTGTTCATCAAAAGGCTGCAATTCCTGCTGCAGCCGTAATGCTTCCGGGGTGGGAACCAGCTTCCCACCCGAACGCAGAAACAAGGCAAAGCCCACCGTTTGTTCGGCGTGTCGCAGCATCTTGCTGATGGCCGGCTGCGTCACGTTGAGCAATCTTGCCGCCCCGATGGCGCTGCCGGTCTGCATGATGGCGCTGAAAATCTCGATATGACGCAGGCGCATGGCAGCTCCAGACAATGGGCGAACAAGTATATAACCTGAAGTTATGGGGCAGCAATTTCTTCTCATTGGACGATGGCCAGCCCGCTCTCCTATAGTCGACACATGCAGATGATGGCGCGGCTTGCCGATCATCCGACATCAAGAACATCGACGATATTGAGGAGAAGATGCCAATGGCAACTACGCGAGCGCAGAAAATGATCTGCCTGTCGGCCCTGTTCCTGGCCTGGGCCGTGGGCTATTCAGACCGCATCGTGATGAGCACGGCGATCATACCGATCAGCAAGGAATTCGTCCTGGATGCGCAACAGGCCGGCATGGTGCTCAGCGCCTTCTACGTCAGCTATGCGCTCATGCAACTCATGGGCGGATGGCTGTCCGACCGTTACGGCTCACGCATCGTCGTTGTCATGTGTGTGGTGGCCTGGTCCTTGTTTACCGGGCTCACCAGCATGGCCTGGTCATTCGCCTCACTACTGCTGATCCGCTTCCTGTTCGGCGCCGGAGAAGAGTGCTTCTCCCCTGCCCGCTCGGTCACCGTCGGGGAAGTCTTTCCGCAACAAGAGCGTGCACGCGCCAAATCCTTTCTGATCTCCACGGTCTTTCTGGGCAATGCGGTCGGCTCAGGAATGGTGGCGCTGACGGTGGTCTATCTCGGCTGGCGCGGCACCTTCCACATTCTTGCCTTCATGGGCGTGATCGTGGCCGCGATGCTGTGGCTGGCGCTGAGAAGCGGCATGGCCGCACAACAGGAAAAAAGCGCCGCGCGTCCGAAGAATCAACTGCGCGAGCTGGTCAAGAATCCCACCGCCTTGCGCCTGACCGCCATCTGGTTCTGTACCAGCATCGTCTATATCGGGATGATCTCCTGGATGCCTTCCTTTCTGTTGAAGGTGTATCAGATCGATCTGCTGCATATCGGCATCGCATCGGCGATCCCTTATCTGCTGGCGTTTCTGGGTACCAATGTAGTGGGCTGGCTGCTGGACAAGCACGGCAAGGGGCGTGAGAAGTACTTCATGATGGGTGGCGCGCTTGCTTGCGCGGTGTTTCTGGCGCTCATGATCTCGACCTCGGTCATCGAGTTGCTGGTGGTCTACTGGACCTTGTGCCTGCTGTCCTTCAATTTCGTCTACGCCACCGTTTTTTCCGTCCCGCTGAAGCACTTCCCTTCGCACCTGATCGGCAGTGCCACCGGCCTGATGAATTTTGGCGGCCAGTTGGCAGGCTCAGTCGCTACGGTAGTCATGGGCAGCCTGATCGTCGCCTTCAATGGGGCTTACCTGGCCGCCTTCTGGTTCCTGGTGGGTTCTGCCCTGCTGTCCTTCCTCATTGCCATGACCTGGCGGCTGGCGCCGCCAGCGGCATCCATCCCGGAGACGTCGTCTTCCCACACTTCCTGATTCTTTTCAACAAGTTCATACGAGACATACAGATGCAAAACAGTCCAGAATTCGATCTGCTGATCACCGGCGGAACGATCATCGATGGCAGCAAGGCGCCACGATTCCACGCCGACATCGGTGTTCGCCATGGCCGCATTGCCGAGATCGGCAACCTATCGCATCGCCAGGCGGCGCAAAAAATAGACGCTAGTGGAAAAATCGTCGCGCCTGGCTTCATCGATTCCCATACCCATGACGACCAGGCAGTGCTATCGCAGCCCGACATGACATTCAAGATCTCGCAGGGTGTCACCACGGTGATCACAGGGAACTGCGGTATCAGCATCGCACCGCTGCGCGCCGGCACACCCTTGCCAGCGCCGCTCAGCCTGCTCGACGATGCCGACGGGACCCGCTTCGAAACATTCAGCAGCTATCTGGACGCCTTGCGCCAGACGCCATCGGCAGTCAACGTGGCGGCCATGGTGGGCCATTCAACTTTGCGCGTGATGACGATGGATTCGCTGGAAAGAGAAGCCCGACCAGACGAGATCAGCGCAATGAACGCCCTGCTGGATGAAGCACTGAAAGCCGGCGCCATCGGCATTTCCACCGGGACCTACTACCCGCCAGCAGCGCATGCGAGCACCCAGGAAGTCATCGATGTGTGTCGCCCCATTGCTGGGACCGGCGCACTCTACGTCACGCATATGCGCGACGAGGCTGACAAATCGATGGAGGCGCTGGAGGAGAGCTTCCTGATCGGCCGGGAACTGGATGCACCGGTGGTGATTTCGCACCACAAGTTGCAACGTGCACATAACTTCGGCAAGTCTTCCGAGACCCTGGCGCGCATACGCCAGGCCATGCAATGCCAGTGCGTGGCCCTGGACTGCTATCCCTACAACGCCAGTTCCACCATGCTGCACCGGGATCCCAAGCGCTTGGTTGGGCGCATCTTGATCAGCTCGAGCAAGCCGTGTCCGGAGCAGGCTGGCCGCGAGCTCGATGCGATCGCCGCCGAATGGGGCGTGAGCAAGGAAGAGGCCGCAGCGCGCCTGCAACCGGCCAGCGCCGTCTATTTCGGCATGGATGAAAGTGACGTGCGCAACATCCTCGCTTTCGACGAGACCATGATCGGATCGGACGGCATCCCCACCGGTGAAAAGCCGCATCCACGGCTGTGGGGAACCTTCCCCCGCATCCTGGGGCATTACAGCCGGGATCTCGGGCTCTTCGATCTGGAAGTAGCCGTCTGGAAGATGACGGGCCTGACAGCGCGCAATTTCAAGCTCCACGAACGGGGCACGCTGGAGGTCGGCCATTACGCCGACATAGTGGTGTTCGACGCGGCCACGATTCGGGATACCGCCAGCTATGAAACACCTGCAGAACCCGCTCAAGGCATCGATGCCGTCATCGTCAATGGCGTACTGACATGGCGCCTCGGACAACACATGGGGGCAAGGGCGGGCCACGTGATTACTCGTCACGTGGCGGGAAAGCGGAGCGATCGAGCGCCCTGCCGGTCTGAGACAACCTGCTGACCAGGCAACCAGAGGACCGATCATGAAATATCACGCCAACAACACTTCATCATTTGCGCGGGCGTCGTCAATTGTCTTCACCGCCATGCTGCTGGGCGCCATGACGCAGACATCCTTCGCCCTGAGCAAAGAAATGGCAGGCCAGCGCAAGCTGGCGCAAGACCCGGTCTTCGAAGCCTCCATCACCGATCTCCAGGCGGCGCAGGATGCCGGGCGGATAAGCGCACGCAGCCTGGTGCTGGCCTATCTCGCCCGTATCCGGGCCTATGATCAGCAAGGCCCGTAACTCAACACCATCGTCACGCTCAATCCCAAAGCGCTGGAAGAGGCAGACCAGCTCGACCGCGAGCGTCGCCAGTCAGGACCTCGCGGTCCCTTGCATGGCATACCTATCCTGGTCAAGGATAACTACGACACCGTGGACATGCCCACCACCGGCGGGACACTGGCCCTGGCCACTCTCCAAGCCCAGGCGGATGCTTTCCAGATCAAGCGTTTGCGCGAGGCCGGCGCGGTCATCCTCGGCAAGACCACGATGCACGAACTGGCTGCCGGAGTGACTACAGTCTCCTCCCTGACAGGATTCACCCGTAATCCCTATGACCCGCGACGTGCTCCCGGTGGCTCCAGCGGCGGCACCGGTGCTGCCGTGGCGGCAAGTTTCGCTGCGGCGGGGATGGGCAGCGATACCTGTGGCTCGATTCGTATTCCGGCAGCGCATCAGAACCTGTTCGGCTTGCGCACTACCCGCGGATTGGCCAGCCGCAGCGGCGTCATGCCGCTCTCCTCGACTCAGGATGTCGCCGCGCCGCTGGCAAGGTCGGTGGAAGATCTTGCGATCATGCTGGATGCTACGGTGGGCAGCGATCCGCAGGACAGCTCCACCGTGGACGCCAATCGACACGTCCCCACGTCGTATCGGGATGATTTGCGGGCCGACAGTCTGCAAGGTGCCAGGATCGGCGTCCTCCGCGCACTCTTCGGCACCGCGCCCGAGGATGCGGAAGTTTCTGCCGCCATCAACAAGGCCCTGCAACAACTCAAGGACCAGGGCGCAATTGTCACCGACGTCACCATCCCGGAACTCGACGGCCTGCTCAGTGGCAGCAGCATTATTCCCTATGAATTCAAATATGACCTGGGCGCTTATCTCCAGAGTCATCCGGGTGCTCCGGTCAGCAGCCTTGGCGATATCCTGGCGCGGGGCATGGAGCACGAACTGCTCGAGGCCGGATTGCGCCTGCGCAACAGCGTGGATCTGCAGAACCCGAAAGACAAGGAGGAGCTGGAGAAGGTCATGCATAAACGGAGCACCTTGAAGAGCCTGATGACCGATGTCATGCAGAGAAACCATCTCGATACGCTCGTCTACCCCACCATCCAGCGCAAGGCCGCCTTGCTTGGGGAGCCGCAAGGCGGCGCCATGAATTGCCAGCTGAGCGCCGCGACGGGATTGCCGGCGCTTGCCTTGCCGGTCGGCTTTACCGAAGACGGCTTGCCGGTATCGCTGGAGCTACTGGCGCCGGAATTTGCAGAGCCCGCCCTGCTCGGCCTTGCCTACGGATGGGAACAAAAGATCGGTCCACGGCGACCGCCGTTCAGCACACCCGCCCTGGTCGCAGGCAAAGCGCCGGGATTCAGGCGCGTCAAGCCCATCGTGCTGGAGCAGCCCGGTGATGCATCGGTACGCGTAGAGCTTTCCTACGACCCGGTCACCGCCCGGCTGGACTATCACGCCAGCGCCAGGAATGTAGCGGCGTCCGATGTGATCAGCCTGGCGCTGCAGCGCGGCGAGGCCGACAAGCCGGGGCCGGTGGTGGCAAACCTTCTGCGGCAATACCAGAAGAACGCCAAGGCATCGATCGTACTGCAGGGAAAAGACCGGGAAGCGCTGCTGGCAGGGAAGCTCTACGTGGATTTCTATACACGAAGCGCTCCCTTGGGGACAGGCCGCCAGCCACTGGTGTTCGCTGATTGACGATGCAACTGGCCGCCGCCGATCTTACTACCCGACATCAAGGAATACATATGTCAGGAAGAAATCATTCGTCAGCCAACACGTAACGAGGAGAGGCAACCAAGGAGGGCGGCCACGAGGCGCCCATTTCATCTCAAACGGTTCAAGCTCGTTGTTCACGCTCCCCATTCTCACTGATGAAATTGACTTCATCATCCTCAGAATTTTGGATACTGTTGGGCTTCACAAATATCGCAATGAAGACGGCAACAATCGCCGCGGAGATAAGGAACCAGAATGCATAGTCGAAGCTTTTGGTGACTGAGAGCGTCGCCCGAGTCCTTCGGAGAAGAACCGACCACCCCGCCGGCCAACTCCTCAATTTGTGACGCTCCGCCAATTCCTGTCGCAACTGCCGCCGGTGCGCCGTCAGCTGCGTGCCAGCGGGGACCTCATCGCACCATTGTTCACCGAGCTTCTGGATCAGTTGAAGCAAGCGCTGCGGGATGGTCAGATCGAGCCCCAAGGCCACGCCGACAGCGCGCAAGCCGCGCTGGAAACCGCCGGCATGGTCAATTGCGGCGAAAACTTCAAGCAGACGATATTCGAGACGGTCGGATTCAGCGTAGCCGCGTTAGCCAGCGTGGCGCGACCGGATCCCGCCGATGCGAAAAGAAGGGAGCGATTGTCCACATCAACGGTTTTTGTCTGCACACCGCGCGGCACTGAGGCTGGCCGGGACCGAGGGTGCAAGCCCGTTCAGCACCCCGCCGCCACGCAATGCGACGCACTTCGTCTACCAGGTCGACGCCGACCTCTACCGCCGAATTGATCATGTGCGTGGTCTGCATCGTCGACAACATCGGCCTCCCCCACATCCGCACCGGGCTAGTGATGAATTCGGACCTGGCAACGGGCGACGCCGACTTTCCCGATGCCGTCAGCGCTGCCATTGCGGCCAGTCCCAATCTGTCACGCTCGCTCACACCACAACGCTGCACTTTCTTTCCGGCTCACCTGGAGGTGGGCGGGTCGCCGCTGCCGGAGCCGGAACTGTTGTAGGTGCTGGCACGACACTACCAGCAATTCAGCTTCTCGGCGGTGCATTAGCCTACGGAACTGGTGAGGTCGCCGGGACACCCATGCTCATGGATGAACACGGCCGCCCGGCCCGCCATCCCGTCGGAAGGCCGACGTTAAACCTGATAGCACTTGCTAGCGGCTTGACCGCCGAACAGCCGAGTCACCGGCCCCTTCTATGAAGGCTTGGGTACAGAACGGCCGGACCAATTCCTCGGTGCTTCGGCAGCAATCAACCGCCGGGCTTGTCAAGGCTGTCCTGCGATGATGTCCCGGGTTCATTCCCCGACCACCACCCTGCCTTACTTGCCGCCACCCGCCCTGGGCCAGGCAGCATCGCCCCCCCCGCATCCGTTCCATCCGACGCATCGGGCAGAGTCGCCAGAGCAGACCTCCACGCGAGCAGCAAAGCCGGGCGCGCGGGTTTCGAACACCTGGTGGAAGAAGGGCGCGGTCGAATCAATTTCGACATCGACAGTCCCACTGCCTTCTGCCTTCTGCCTTCTGCCTTCTGCCTTCTGCTGCAAAGGTGCGCGAATGACTTTGCCCGCTCGTGCGGCAAGACGCGCTTGGCCGTTATCTCAGGCGGGGGATGGTCGGGTATCCCGTGACTAGGCGCCCCTGCCCTTGAATTTCGCGCTGTATCAGGATCTTGTCGACCCAGGCAGCCTTGTCACGTTCTGCTTGCTCCGCCTTTCGTTCCGCGGTGACCAACAGATTCTCCAGCATTTCGACTTGCCTTCGGGCAGTCGCTGCCTCAGTCCTGGCCTCGATAAGCGCTTGCTGAACTGTATCAAGCCGACGTTCGGCGTCAGCTTTTGTAAGACCCAAATCCTGTAGCTGGAGGTTTTTTTGATCACACTCGGAAATAACCTGGTGCAGTTCATTTGGGGCGTGAGCCAAGCCTTTGCGAAGCCGATCAAGTTCGGCCGCCTGTTGCGCTAGGCTGGCCTCCTGGCGCCTATAGGCGGCAATTTCCTGCTCCAGGCGGGCAAGACACTGCTCAAAAGCTTGCCGTTCTTCGGCGCGTTGCCGCGCAGCCGCTTCCTGGAAGTGCTCAAACTGCGCGCACGCCTGCGTCAATTGCTGATTCAGGGCATGAACTTCTGTGGCGCGATCAGCCAGCCGCTGGTGGAGTCCGGCGTTCTCAGTCTGTGCCGCAGTGAGGGCGAGCGCCCAGAATGGAGCTCTTCATGGCTCATGCTCAGAGACTGCTGGGCCCGGGTGCATTCATCGGCCAATGCGTTGTGGGCTTGCCGCAGCCGTAAGCTGCCATCAGAACACGGCAAAGACATCATCAGCGAAATAGCCCAGGTCCTCCGGGAGCATCGCTAGCCAGGCGAGGACTGGACTCTTCTGCAATAAGCTGTGAAGCCTCAGGCCAGGTCACGCAATTCATTAGCGATGGCGGCGTCGATTCGCCCGGCTCCCTCCGCAATGCGGATGCTGCGCAGGTAAAGCGTGCGATAAAACGCCAGATCCTCATCGCCCAATGCGGCCACGGACAGCATTTGTTTCATGACGGTGGCAACATCGCCACGCGATACCGGACCGGGCATGCTTGCCGCGACACCAGCGCTCTCCATCGCAGAAATCGTACCGCGCAGCAGTGGCAGCAGCGCACGCAAGGCGGCTTCTTCCGATGCTCCCCATGAGCGCCAGATCCTGATGGCCTCGTCCAACAGGACGTTGACGTACTGAGATGCATACGCCGCTGCCGCGTGATATCGGCCGCGCGCTCCTGCGGGGATACGGTTTACCTCACATCCAAGCAACTGGGCAATATCCGCCAACCGCGCGCCCAAGGCCTCTCCCGCTTCGATGGTCACCACGCAGCCAGGCAAGGTCCGGGCCGCTGTGAGCGCATCGCCAAAGGTCTGCATCGGATGGAAGCCGCCGATATCCGCACCATCGGCAGCGGCCTTGCCGAGCACCGATATCTCGGTGGCACCGCTGCAATGCACGACGCTACTGCCCGGGCGCCAGGAAAGACCCTCCACGGTCGGCGCTATCAGCGCGTCCGGCGTGGTCACGAAAATGAGGTCGCAGTGATCCGCTACCCCCTGTGCGGTGAGTACGCTGCAAGAGCGCATACGCATGGCCGTCTCGGCGGTCCGCGTTACCGAGCGGCTCGCCAGCGCATGGACATTGCCGCCGTGCGACTCCAGGCTCCAGGCGAGCGCCGTGCCAAGACGGCCCAGTCCTATGATGCCGATCTTGAGACGCCTTGCATCAGCGCGAGTGACAAGCGAGGTCATCGCACGATCCCGATGGGTTCTTTCTTCCCGCCGCGGAACGTTGACAGCGTAAGCGCGCCCTGGAGAATATCGCCCTTCTCATCGAAAGCGATCGGTCCCGTCAGCCCCTTGATCTGTACTTTCGACACCTGCGGGAGATAGATGGCCGGATCCGCGGAGCCTGCCTTCATCATCGCGGCCACCAACACATTGACGGCATCGTAGGCGTTGGCTGCATAGAGTTGCACATCTACCCCATACCTCCGGCGGAACTCGGCCTTCCATTCAAGCATCTTTTTCTCGAATTCACCTTCTACGCCTCCGGCCTCTGCGCAGTAGACGACATCGTCCCCTAGAGCATCGCCTGACAGCTTCGCCATTTCACCAGTACACAGGCCATCGCCGCCAAGGAACTTGAGGTTGATTCCGAGGGCCTTCATCTGCCTGAGCATCGGTCCGCCTACTGCATCCTGGCCACCGAAGAAAATGACGTCGGCATGTGCCGCTTTCAATTTGGTCAGGATGGCATTGAAGTCGGTCGACTTGTCGGTCGTGAATTCGCGACCGACGATGCTTGCGTTGGCGGCTTTAGCCGCCTTCTCAAATTCGTCCGCAACACCTTGACCATAGGCAGTCCGGTCATCAATGATGGCGATCCTGCGGGCCTTGAGCGTGTTCACGGCAAAGCGAGCCATGGCGCCGCCCAACTGGATGTCGTCTGCCACCAGGCGAAACGCTGTCTTGAAACCCTGGCGCGTGTATTTGGGATTGGTCGAGGAGGGCGATATTTCCGGAATGCCAGCCGCACTGTAGATCTTTGATGCGGGAATGGTGACGCCCGAATTGAAGTGGCCCACGACGCCATTGACCTTCATGTCGACGAATTTCTGGGCGATGGCTGTGCCTTGCTTCGGATCACCGGCATCGTCTTCCGATACCATTTCCAGGCGGACCCTGGTCTGCCCGATCACAAGGCCGCTCGCGTTGAGATCATCAATGGCCATCTTCACGCCCAGCTCATTGTCTTTTCCCAGATGCGCTATCGCGCCGCTCAGAGGCGCAGCAGTCGCGATCCGGACCACCGGGATATCGTCAGCCTGTACGGGCTTTGCGGAATCATTCATCTTGCCACAGGCCATCAGTAACATCGATACGAGCAACACTGCAGTCCACTTTTTGTCCATGACGTTGTTCACCCGATTGAGGTTGATGAAACACCGTGACGCCCACGAACATCGTCACGGTGACTCTGCCACTCTCTCAGGCCCGTTCCCACGGGATCGCAAATTCGAGATTAAGCGGGAGCAGGCCCTGTGGCAGCGTCAACATTATGGTGAGCAAATCCAGCGCGCCCTTTTACTGAACGGCCGCGTTTTATTGAAAAGTGCCCCGGTCTTCGCTTACCGGTCACCTGATGGCGAACGAGGATCTTTTTCTGGCGCAATTTTTGCTTCAGCCAGAAGACGATGACATCAGTTGGAGCCTGTCTATGTTGCCTTCAAAGTGGAAGCGGTACTCGGACTTTTACCAGGGCTCGGTCTACCAGACCTTCCCGCAAGAGCATCTGAGCAGTCCAGGGAAATTGCGATACGACCTGATCAAGGTGCAGCAGGGGCCGCACAACTTCTCTGATCCGGAAGTACCGGAAACGATTCTCGCCTTACCCTATCGTGTGAAGCAGCGCTGCACCTGGCGCTGGTCGATGGCCGGCCGACGCCACGAGGAAGCGGCCGAGCCCGGACGGCTGCTGGTCGTCCCGTCCGGTGTACAAAGTGAATGGGAAATTGATGGCGAGCGCGAGATTCTGATGCTGGTCATTCCCGATGCTACGGTACAGGCGGTGCTCGGCCAGACGCATGGTCGAAGCATCCGCGAGGCTTTTCGAAGGCTCAGCGAGAACTCATGGGAAGACACGTTCCTGAATGTATTACTACACCGGATGTGGAGTTGCGTCTCGGATGGCGCAGCCGCCAGCCGCCTGCTCAGCGACGGTTTACTGATTTCCGCCCTGTCGCAGCTGATGATCAAGGCCGATGCGCCGCTTGAGGCGGATCCGGCGGTGGCGCTGCCGCGCTGGCGACTCCAGCGGGTGATCAGTTTCGTGGACAATAATATCGACAGGAATGTGAGTCTGGAAGAGCTCGCGGCGGCGGCCGGTTTGAGTCGTCGCCACTTTGCCCGCAGCTTCCGCAGCGAGGTGGGCGAAACGCCGCATCGCTGGCTGATGGAGCGCCGACTTGAAAAAGCCAAGACATTGCTCGCCTCAACGGAGCAATCCCTCATTGATATCGCAATGAGCTGTGGCTTTGCCAGCCAAAGCCACTTCTCTACCGCCATGAAGCAAGCCACGGGCATGAGCCCGTACCACTGGCGCCAGCATCGCCGCGATCAGATCACATCGACACGCCAGCCATAAGGATCCTTGCCTGGCTGGGTATGCAGGCTGGTAATGGCAGCGTGCAGGCGTGCCGTTACTTTTCCGATCCGGCGTGCGCCGACTTCCAGCGTTTGGCCGCGATAGGTCAGTTGACCGATTGGCGATACCACGGCTGCGGTTCCAACGCCCCATATTTCTTCAATGGTGCCGTTGCCAATCCCGGTCATCACGTCGTTGATGTCAATTGGCCGCTCGCTGACCTGCAGTCCCCATTTACGCAGGAGGGCCAGCGCCGTCATGCGTGTGACGCCAGCCAGGATCGAATCACTGAGGGGCGGGGTGATGATTTCGTTGCCAATTCTCAGCATCACGTTCATGGTGCCGACTTCTTCCAGGAATCTTCGCTCCGTCGAATCCAGCCACAGCACCTGCGTGTAGCCCATCGATTTGGCCTCTTCACTGGCCAGAAGACTAGCGCCATAGTTGGCAGCGGCCTTGGCGGCGCCGATGCCCCCGCGAGCGGCGCGTACATGCTTGTCCGAAACGAGGATGCTGACCGGATTGGCGCCCTCTGCATAGTACGAACCGACCGGTGACAGGAAAATCATAAAGGTGTATTCGCTGGCCGGGCGTACGCCCATCAGCCCTTCCGTTCCGATCATCGTCTCGCGCACGTAGAGCGCCGTTCCTTTCTGGCGCGGGACCCACCGGCGATCCAGATCCACCAGCTGAACCATGGCAGCCAACACGCTCTGCGGATCCACTGCGGGCATACACAGCCGGGCCGTCGACTTGTTAATGCGTTCGATATGGTCGAGTGGCCGGAACAGGCGGATCACATCGTCGTCGCAGCGGTAAGCTTTGAAACCGTCGAAGATCGATTGCCCATACTGGATGGCCGCACAGGACGGATGCAGGCTGAGCGGGCCAAAAGGAACGATCCTGTGGTTGTACCATCCCAGGCCCTGCTTGTAGTCCATCAGAAACATGTGGTCGGTAAAGTAGGCGCCGAAGGTATTTCCCACGTCCTCTGGTATCGGCTTAGGGTTCTGGCTGGTCGTGATTGGAAAGGGCATGTCATCCTCAGTCAAACTGTGCAAGGGAGATCGGAATGGCTGCCGGTGCCGGAGAAGCAATCGGAGCCTGTTCACAGTGAGGCATATTAGGGAGGCAGTGCGCCTTTGGCTTTCATCAACGGGCCCGGCTTTACAGCAGAGAGACATGCTGCGGTGGGGCGCGCCGTCATCTTCGCTTGGACAGGAGCAGGCCGTACTTAAGGATTGAAAGTACGCAGGTAAGCCAGGATGTCATCGATCTGCTTGTCGCTGCCCATCCCCCAGAAACGCATCTTGTTGCCCAGCACGACCTCGCTGGTCGCCTTGAGGTAGGTACGCAGCTTGTCTTCGGTCCAGATGAAACCGGCCGAGACCATCGCCGGGGAATACTTGAAATCGCTGGTGAACCCGGCCTTGCGCCCGATCACGTTGGTCAGGCTACACGCCCCGCCCCTTAGGACAACGGATGCTTCGCCAGCCTCGTTTTGACACGATAATATTAGTTATCTTTTATTTTAAAAATTAAAACTGACGTTTTAACCTTACATAACGTTAGGACTGTATGTAATATAGGGATATTCGTCCGCCAACGGAGCCTCTCTATGTCCCGCCCCGCCATTGCCTCCCCCGATCAGATCCGTTCGACCATCCTGTCGATGCTGGCCGAGGCCCATGACTCATCCCCGCCGACCCGCGAGCGCTTTCGCCGCATCGTCTCGGTACGCAAGTTGAAGGATCGGCTTGGCGGCGGCGATCCGGCGACGCTCGGCCGGACCATAAACGCGATTGAATCGGAAATTATCAGCGCCGGCTTGGCCGACATGGCTCTCCCAGATATACCGGCAGATATTTCCGATCTCATGCGCCAGCTTTGGCAGGCGGCGGTGTCTTCGCAGCTCGATGATGTCGTAAAGCTCAAGCTCGAGGCCCAGCAATCGATCGAGACCGCCCAAGAGACCGTGGCCGAGGCAAATATGCGGGTGGATATGTTGCGCGAAGAATTGGATGCGATACGCGCGCTTCTTTCTATGCGGGACCAAGAGGTGGCCCAAGCACGCGCCGAGTTGGTGGCAGCACATGCGAGCGTGGCATCGATGCAGGTAGATTTGAAGTCAACCCAGGCCGCACTGCATGAGTCACGTGAGCAAAGTGCCGCTGCCGCACAGATTCATCAAGAAAGCCTGGTGGCAGCACAGCAGCGATATGAAGGCTTGTCCAAGCAACTGCTCCAAGAAACGGCATTGCAGCGGCAGCAGTTTCAACAGGAACAGAGCCGGCTGAGCTCACAGCTAAAATTTGCAGAGCGACGCATTTCGACGCTAGAAGAAGCTATTTCTCATGCCGAAGCGGACGCTGCTTCAGAACGCGATAAGCGACAGGCCGCCGTGGGTGAAGCCACCGCACTGAAGGCTGTCAACGCAAGTCAGCGTTCCCAACTGGAAGAAATCATGCGCTCCACTCTGGCCAACGCTGCAACAACGCGGCACCGGCGCTCGCCAGCACCTGCCGAGCCCCCAGGCAGCAAGCAGCCAGCACCCCGCCGCAAAGGCGGCTGATCATGGCACGCTGGCTCGATCACGGCGTAACTCCACCAGCGCCACTGCCTGAAGACACCGATGAGGCGTTGGCATATCTCACCCATGTGCTCGGGCACACCTGCTATGAACGCTGGACGCTGGCCAAGATAAAGCGTGCTTTTTCTTCGCTGGGGACGGCGAAGGTCGAGATGCGATCAGTATTTGATCTATTGCTCGATCATACCGAGGTCGTTGAGTGGTGGGAAAGTGGTCGCCTTCGCACTGCTGCAACGGATAACGCACCCAGTCCGCAAGATACATTGAACCGACTTCTTCGCACGTATCGTCGACGATTCCGGCATTGGGAACCCATACAGGTGCAGGCATCAGACTCTGGCGATCACCAGAGATGGGTCGCGGCTATCGATCCCCAGCATGTCCGAACGCTCGTGGCCTGGCTTTCGCGTAGCGGGCGCTTTGTTAACCAAGAAGCTTCCACGAATACGCTGGCGACCTTTGACGACTGCCAAGCGTTCTCCCTGTTTTTGCGTGACCGGGCAAGTCGCTCCCGGCATACTTTGCGTGCATATGCCGCCGATCTACGACGCCTCATCAGCTGGTGCCGGGATCGGCAGATAGGACCGCTTTCCAACCTTACTCGTAACGATTTGCTGGCTTACCGCGATTCGTTATGCGTGGCCCGCATCAGCATCTCCGACCAAGGTCAGCAACGTGTTGTGGCGCCTAGTGAGCGCACGCAGGCGCGAGCACTGGCCGTCGTCGCTAGTCTCTATCAATATTGGTTCGATACCGGTTATCTCATCGCCAACCCAGCCTCTGGCTTGGTCACCGGCACGCAGGCCAGGAATGAGTTTTCTCCAAAACGATTTCTTTCCCCGACCGCACTCAATGCCTGCGACGCCTGGCTAGATACGCCAATCGAAGGAAAGACTGAGTTGGCACTCCTGCGCAGGCGTGCAATCTGGGTTCTGTACCGTTATGGCGGAATTCGCCTTGCAGAACTGGCGTGGCATGTCGACACCAACTTGCCGCGTGTCGTTGTAGAGGATGACGGCAAATGGACGCTCTACGTCCATGGCAAAGGCAATAAGGATCGGGCCATTCCATTACCGGATGTCGCGGCAAACGCCCTCACGACCTATCGCATTGCGCGCGGATTGACTGCGCAGCCTGCCGCCCACGAGGTGGCACCGCTAATCCATGGATTCAAAGGCGGCGCATTGCAGGAGAGCGGCTTGTACAGTGAGGTGAAGGCGATTTTTGAGGAAGTCGCCACCACTCTTCGACCGAACGATGGCGCTCTGGCGTCGTTACTAGAGGCCGCTTCACCGCATTGGTTACGCCATGCGTATGCAAAGGCACTGGTGGTCGATCACCAGGTGCCACTTCCAGTTGCGCAAGCTTTACTCGGCCATGCGTCTGTGCAAACGACTGCCAGCTATTCCAAGACAGATTTGGCCCAGTTGCGTAATTTCGTTGAGACCAGTTTTACTAACGGTGGCAAGTAAGACTTCTAACAGCTCTATTGCCTACACCTTTAGCTCTATGCAAACGAAGCTCCACTGGATTCAGCAGGCAGCTCCCGGAATGCGTAGCAATTGGCTCTTGCATCATTGAGCGCATGGTGTTCGGGCAAATTTTTTCTTGTGAAACTCGTAGCGCAATAACTCATTAAGGCTTCGCTGAATTAGTAGTCGATTGCGCTGATGGTGCGAGAGATAGAGCACAACGTATTTCAATGCTGCGAGATTTCTACTTTTTTGCGCCCTTACTTCAGGCGAATACCGATAGCCCGGCCGTGTTCGACCTCAGTTCCAGCGCCTTCATTGCGCACACCGAATTACCTCGCGGGTCCAGTCGCGGCGACCAGGCGCAGATGCAGCCGCGCCCTGGGATCACCGACAGCACGCCGCCACCCACGCCGCTCTTGGTGGGCAGGCCAATGGCGAAGGCGGTCATGCCGGAATACTCATTGGTGCCGGTAGTGAGCATGAGCGCACACCGTCATGCGCGTGATGGTGGCCAGATGAGTGCGGCCAGGCATGACCGGCGTTCTCCTGGTGATGCGGGTGGAGCGCTTTGTGCAGCAAGCGGACTTGTCCAGCCGTCGCAGACTCCATATAATTGATAATCATTATCAAATAAATTGGGGGCTTGCCTGCGCCCGAGTCCGGCTGCAGCGTGGCTCCGCCTTCCGGCTTTCACTTTCATGGTGCCTGACAAAATGACTTCTGCGGCCCCGTCCGGCTTGCGCTACCGGTTGGCCGTGCTCTCTCGCACGCTGGCTGCCGTGGGCGGCGGCTACGTGCTGACCACGCTGGCGACGATGGTGGCGGCGCGCTTCCTGCCCATGGGGCGGGCCGATGCGGTGATGACGGCGACCATGTTGTCCTTTGCGGTCTTCACGTGTGCCGTGATCTGGGTCTTTGCGGCCCGCAGTGCCTGGCGCGCCTGGTACGGGCTGGCCTTGCCGGCCCTGGCGCTGGCGTTGCTGGCCTGGTTCGGACGGGTGCTGCCATGAAGGAGGGATTGCGGCAGTCCATGGCCTGGTTGCACACCTGGTGCGGGCTGCTGGTGTGCTGGGTATTGTTGCTGGTGTTTGCCGGCGGCAGTGCCAGTTACTTCAAGGAAGAGATCAGCCTGTGGATGATGCCCGAGCTGCACGCCAGCGCCGCCGCGCCGGTAACGCAGGCCCAAGCGATCGAACGTGCAGCCGCTTATCTGCAGCAACGCGCGCCGCAGGCCGAGCGCTGGTTCATCACCTTGCCGGACGAACGCAGCGTGGCCATGCGGGTCGGCTGGATCGCGCCGCCTGCTGCTGCCGGCAAGGAAGCAGCGAGTTCCCCGCGCAGCCGCTTCAAGAGCGAGCGTATCGATGCCGCCACCGGCCAGCCCTTGGCGCGGGTACGTGATACGCGGGGCGGCGAGTTCCTATATCGCCTGCATTTCGACCTGCATTACCTGCCGGTGCAGTGGGCACGTTGGATCGTGAGCGTGTGTGCGCTCTTCATGCTGGTGGCCATCGTCAGCGGCGTGATTACGCACCGGCGCATCTTCGCCGATTTTTTCACTTTCCGCCGCAACAAGGGCCAGCGCTCCTGGCTTGATGCGCACAACGCCACGGCAGTGCTGGCGCTGCCTTTCCACCTGATGATCACCTACACCGGGCTGATCACGCTGATGTTCATGATCATGCCGTGGGGCGTGCAAAGCGCTTATCGCGACCAGGGCGGCGAGAAGGCCTTCTTCGAGGAAGTGTTTCCGGGCGGCGCCGGACGCGTCAAGGCGACGGGCGTGGCGGCGCCGCTGACCGCGCTGCCGGCCCTGGCCGAACGCGCGCGGCAGCACTGGCAAGGCGCACCGCTGGCGCTGGTGGTGGTCAACAACCCGGGTGATGCCAAGGCGACAGTGGTCGTCACGCGCCAGAAACTGGCCACACTTTCGTCACTGCAACCGGCGCTGTTCTTCGAGGGCGTCAGCGGACGTCAAGTGGCGGCGCTCGGTGAGGCAGTCAGCGCCACGGCGGTCACGCGCGGCGCTTTGGTCGGACTGCACCTGGCACATTTCGCCGATCCCTGGCTGCGTATGCTGTTCTTCCTGTGCGGGCTGTGCGGCTACCTGATGGTGGCCACCGGTGCCTTGCTGTGGGCCGTCAAGACGCGCCAGAAACAAGCCAAGGCCATCGCCGCTGGTGCCCGAGCCGGGTTCGGCCTGCGGCTGGTAGAGGCGCTCAACCTCGGTGCCATTGCCGGATTGCCGATCGCCTTCGCCAGCTACTTCTGGGCCAATCGCCTGCTGCCGGTGGAACTGGCGGGGCGCGCTCAGATGGAGATCCACCTGTTTTTTGCCGCCTGGGCGACCGCGGCGGTGCTGGCGCAGATCCGCCCCAGCCTGGGCATGTGGCGCTTGCAGCTGGGTGCAGGGGCAGCGCTGTTCCTGGGTCTGCCGGTGCTTAATGTGTTCACTACACATTCGCACCTGGGCGTGACGCTGCTGCAGGGGCGTGGGCCGTGGGCGGTAGCCGGATGCGATCTCACGCTGCTGGCGCTGGGATCGGCATTGGCGCTGGCCGCACACCTGCTTGCACGGCGTCAGCGTGCGTCGCAGGAACGATCGGTGCCGGTGCGGCGCGCAGCGCATCCTGCAGTCGCGAAGGAAATCGCATGAGCGCCCCGGGCTTCCTGCTGGCGCTGGTGCTGGCTGGCGGCGCATGGAGCGCGCTGGCCATGGCGATGGATCGCCACTACGCCGATATCCACGGACGCGGCGTCGAACCCGCGCCGCCGCTGCGCATGCGCTTGCGCGGCGCAGCCGTGCTGGGCTTGCTGGCCAGCCTGGCCCTCAACGTCCACATGCAGGGCTGGGGCGTCGGCCTGGTGGCTGAGCTGGGCGTGTTGACGCTGGCTGCGCTGTTGCTGGTACTGGCCGTGAGCTACTGGCCTGCGCGCCTGCCTGCGATAACGCGTGCGCTGCTGCTCGGCGCGCTGCCCCTGATGGTGTGGTGGGTGAGCGCAGTCACTCCTTTCTAATGGCCCGGCGATGTGTTGTGCGGGCATGCAGAAAGCGAGCGAATCTGCGCCGTCGGTTTGATTTGGATTAAGAAGCGCAGCGCTGAAATCGGGTCCGATCACACTTCCTCTCTGTTGTATTTGCGGGCTCCGGCAATATGTCTCAGCCTTTTTTTCATGCTGCACGTCGAGCTGACGCAGGTTCGGCGCTCGAAATCTTGCAGTGATTTTTTCCCGTTGACAAGCTTATGTTGGTGATGCAATGTCCCCATCCCCCCCGTGTCAGAATACTTGTCGCCCCAATAGGACCTGAGCCTTTAGCTCTGGTCGATTGATG
Source organism: Herbaspirillum sp. DW155 (assembly GCF_037076565.1). Lineage (NCBI taxonomy): Bacteria > Pseudomonadati > Pseudomonadota > Betaproteobacteria > Burkholderiales > Oxalobacteraceae > Herbaspirillum > Herbaspirillum sp. DW155. Next base: position 2,795,172 of record NZ_AP029028.1, read on the forward strand.
GAGGTTGGTGGCGCCGTAGGCGCTGGCGCCACCCCGTCGTTTCTTTGGTTAGGGGGCGCGATGAGAGAGAACAAATTGGCTCGATACCGACAAGCATTCAAGGACCGGGCGGTAGCGCGCATGCTGCCACCCGAGAGCGCATCGCCTGAGGCGGTGGCGCGGGAGATCGGAGTTGGCGTGGATACGCTGGAGCGCTGGTGCTCGAAGTCGTTGTCCAGGCCGTCCAAGGAACGGATCTGGACGGCCGCAGCGCGGCTAGAAGCGGTGATCACGACCGCCGCAATGGATGAGGCCTAGCGCAGCGCCTGGTGTCATGAGAACGGCGTATATCCCCAGCAGTTGCAGCAGTGGAAGTCAAACGCAACGCAGGCGCTGGCCGTTCCCGAGGAGGCGCGCGCGAGCCCGTCGCAGACGAGACAGGATCAGCGACGCATCAAGGAACTAGAACGCGAGGTCCGGCGCAAGGACAAGGCCCTGGCGGAGAGGGGTCATGCCGGGATAAGGCCGGAAATGACACACAATCCTGAAAGTGCTTAAGGTTGCCTTCTTTATGCCGTGGAAGCATAAAGAAGGTGCTAAATTGAACACTTATCAACCGGACATCCGCTGGGATATTTTCTCTTGAATCCCCGCGCTGAATCGCCCCCCATAGGGAGCCAGCCGAGATAAGGACACATTTTCGAGGCCGATCTGGGGCGGGCGATCGTGCGCGAGATAGGTCTCATGCGCCGCACTACGGTGACGCTAGCTGCCATGCCATAAGGAGTAGGCTGCGGGTGCGAGTTATGTTTGCGGGTGTGGTGGAATTGGGGTCACCACAGAATTCGGAAAAAATCGTACGCTAAGGTTTTGAACCACTGATAGCGCCCGCAACGTTGCGCTATTACGAGAAATCGTAAGGTTACGAATTCTCGTCCTCGTACACGCCGCGGCCAACTACTACGGCTTTTCCCCGCTGCGTAGTGGCCTGAAGTGCCCCGCTTCTAGCCGACGGGCCTGGCGCCAGACGTAATCCCCCGTCAGGTTGAAGGCCGGCGTGGTGCGCTACTACCGGCGGCATGCCAAGGAACTGGAGGGCTGGCCCAGCGTGTCGATGCGTTGGTGATTTCGACGGCCATCCGCAGCATGGGCGAACGTCGCGCTATTGCCGACCATCCGCTCTCGCCCAAGCTATTCATCGAGGAAATGCTGATCGCCTACGCCGCGCTTCGACTGAGGCAGCGCCGCCCGGTGCCGGCGCCCATGCAACCACGCCTGCTGTCCTCGTTGAGGTGCAGGCGTTTTGCTGTCGGCCTGCAGCGCGCAGGCCGGTTGGCGATGCGGCTTAGAAAGCCACCGACACCGAGGTGCTAAAGGTGCGCGGGTTGGCCAGGACCAGATAGCCCGAGTTGGAGGCGCCACCGGCCGATTCCCAGTAGTTGCGGTTGGCCAGATTCTCGATGGCGGCGCGGAAGGTCACGGCGTGTCCGCCGATGTCTGTCAGGTAGCGCGCGCCGATGTCATAGCGCACCCACGACGGCACTTCCAGCTTGTTGGCGGCATCCACGTACTGAGTCGAGGTGTAGGTGGCACGGCCATTGATGCTCAGGCCGCGCACGCTGGGGACGTCGTACTCCAGACCAGCATTGGCTTGCAGCCTGGGCACGCCGATCGCGTATTTGCCATTGTTGGTGCCGCCGCTGGTCTGCTGCTGTTTGGCATTGAGGAAGGTGATGCCCGAGAGCAGGCGCAGGTTCTTGCTCAGCTCGCCATAGGCGGTCAGTTCGACGCCGCGGTTACGCTGCAGACCGTTGGTGGCTTCGATGTTGGTGACCGCATCCTTGTAGGACAGCGGACGGTCGGTGGTGAAGAAGGCCGCCCCCAGACCCAGGCCGCCCAGTTCATACTTCACGCCCACTTCCTTCTGCTTGGACTTGTACGGGGCAAGCACCTGGCCATAGTTCGCCGCTGTGGTGTCGGTAATCTGCTTGCCTTGCTGCAGACCCTCGATGTAGTTGGCATAGAGGGACAGGTTCTTCTGCACCTTGAAGACCACGCCGGCCATCGGCGAAGTGGCGCTCTGGTCGTAGTGCGCGCTGTTGAGGTGGGTGTTGTAGGCATAGGTGTCGGACTTGAGCTGCTGCTGACGCACGCCCACGGTAACCAGCAGGCGATCGTTATAGAAGCCCAGCGTGTCGGAGACCACCGCGCTGGCCAGGTTGGTGCGGGTGGTGGTCTGCGGGTCGCTGAGGCTGTTGCCCAGCGTGGTCAGTGCCGGCTGGCTGTACATCGTCGGGTTGTACAGATTGGTGCCCAGCGCGTAGAAAGACGAATAGCCATAGGCATTGCGCGAGTTCAGCGAGTACATCGAAGCGGCGGCCACCAGCTTGTGTGAGACCGCGCCGGTCTTGATCTGGGTGCGGATGCCCACTTCCCCGGTGGCCACATCATCCTGGCGCGCATTGTCGAAGCGGTAGGTGGAGGCGGCGCCGGTGCTGGCGTTGTTGACGCGGATGCCGGACAGCGAATTGTTTTCGGTACCCTGGCGGGCGCCGAAGGCCGCCCAGGCGGTGGTGTGATCGGACAGATCCCATTCGCCACGGACGGTGCCGAAGATGTCGCGTTCATTGGAATACGACCACGGCTGGGAATAGTTGGCCGAGCCGCTCGGCGCCGCCGGCACCGAAGTCAGCCCGCTGCCCAGCGTGACGCTGGAGCGCATGTTGTTGAGATTGTTTTCCTGTACGCCCAGATCGGCTGAGAGGCGGAAATCATTACCGCGATAATCCACACCCAGCGAGAACAGGTTGGTTTCGCGCTTTTCATTGGACACGCCGGTGCCGCCGGCATGGCGGGCGGCGTTGATGCGCACGCCCAGGCGATCTTCCGGCCCGAGGCGGCGCGAGAAATCGATGGCGGCATATTTGCTGTTGCCCGATTCGTAGCCCATCGTCACCTCGGTCAGCGGCTCATTGGCGGCGCGCTTGGGGACGATGTTGATGGTGCCGCCCAGGCCGGCGTCGCCCGGTGTGGCGCCGTTGAGGAAGGCGCTGGCGCCGTACAGCACCTCGACGCGCTCGATCATTTCGGCGGCCACATACTGGCGCGGCAGGATGCCGAACAGGCCGTTGTACATCAGGTCGTCGGAGTTGGCGATGAAGCCGCGGATCATGTACGACTCCTGGAAGTTGCCATAGCCGCGCGTGGTGCGCACCACCGGATCGTTCTTGAGTACGTCGCCCACGCCATGCGCCTGCTGGTCGGCAATCAGTTGCTGGGTGTAGGCCACCGAGCGCACCGGGCTGTCCAGATTGTCGACATTGCCCAGCACGCCCAGGCGGCTGCCGCGCGCGACCTGGCCACCGGCGAATTCCTTGGTCAGGCCATCGGCGGAGGCGTCAGCCGAAGCATTGACGGTGATGGTGGGCAGTTGCTGGTCTTTCTGGTCGCTGCTGGCGGTGCTGTCGCTGGTGCTGGTGGCGCTGCTCTGCGCCAGGGCCGGCAGGGGGCTGAGGAAAGCCAGTGCCAGCGCGGCGGCCAGCGGCGTGAGGCGGTGGAAGTGCGAGAGTGACATGAAGAAACTTTCAAAAGTTGCGGCAGGAAACCGAGTTATCGGATTATAAGTAATTATCGTTCGTATTTACATTAATTAATGAAAACTTTACTTCCGTAATGGAGGATCGTCTCAGAAACGGGAAAGAAAGCGCGCTAAGCTGGTTGCAGCGGTCTTAGCGGCCTGAATTTGTCGACACCAATCTCGCCATGCTATCGGATCTGTTTCTGACTGGCCGGTAAACTCGTGACCGCACTGCTAGGCAGAATACGTATCGCGTATTCCGCCAAGGGAAACTCAAGGGTGCCGCGCAGATTCAGTCCTTCCAGGTGAGTAGGAGCGATCCGCCTCAGAAGTTCTGGAGCGATAGGCTCGCCGCCGAATTCCTCAAAACGGTCAACGGCACGCTGTATATGACGGGTATTCCAGGCCATGAGCACATTGGTCAGCAATGAAAGACTTGACGAAACCGCCGCCAACGAATCCGGACGCTTGGCCAACTCGGTGGGGATTTTGCCGGTGTGGACAGCGCGCTGAATTGCATGCACAGCCTCGCCACGATTGAGCACATGGCGAAGTTCACGGCGGAAGGTCGAATTGGTAAAGTAGTCGATCAAGAAGATCGACCGGAGCAGCCTACCAAGCTGCGTGCCGCCGTCGTACACGTCCTGGCCCCGGGCAGCCGATCCAAAACGCTGCAGCGCTTGGACAGCGGTGCAGCGCCCGCTCTTGATGGATGCCACCACTCGGACGAATTCATCGTAAATTGCTTCGATCCCGTCCAGGTCAACGTCGCCGACCACCACTGGCAGGATTTCATCCGGCACCATGTGGCCACGGGGGACATGGAGGTATCGATCACGCATGTGTTGAAGCACAGGGCAAAGGTCAAACTTGAGGCCCTTTGCCACGGCTATCCCGAAGTCGGTGTAACCGTGGGTATCTACTGCGAGCTGAGCGACATCTTCCGTAGCGGTTTGACGAACCACGCCCTCGATGGCTGCGCCTACCTGGCGTTCCTTCAGGAGGATGGGCTGATCGTAAAAAATACCCCAGCGATCGCGCACATGGGTGTAGATGCCGATTGAGGCCGTGCGGCGACGCGGGTCGGCGCGCGCTTGCCAGACCGTGCGCGTGGTCTCCAAGCTCATCATGTCGGACGACGCCAGATCACCAATTCCCCAATGCGCGGCGATGGGATGTCGGTGCATGTACGCCAGGACTGCATCGGCAGCCTCTCGCAATTTGCGTTCGTCTGCCACCAGTTTCATCATCTGCCGGATCGACGAGGCTTTGAGCTCCGGGATCATGCGTGAAATGTCCGCTGCTGACAGGGAGGTGCCGTGGGCCAGCACTGCGGCATAGACGAGAAGCAGTTCGCTGCGTGAGCGCGGTTCCCTCCCCAACAGCAGCCAAGAAAATCGCACTTCACTATCGATGTCGAGAATGATCGTCGGAAGTTGCCCGACTGGGCGGTCTTCGAAGATGGCCCGCCGTAGCGCATCGAGGTGGGGATCTCGCTCTTCGGCCACCAAGGCCTCGTTGCGAATGCTTCCAGCCTCGATCCGCACATCACAGGACAGGTAGGCATCCTTGAGCCGTTCTAGGCCTTCGTCCAGGTGCTCAATAACATTATTAAGGAAAACTTTGGGGTCTTCCGATACTCCAAGGTGGCCGTAGTGATGGTGCCGCTTTGCCTTCCATTCCTCGCGGGAAATAAGCATTGTTTCCCGGCTGCGGAATGAGAAGCTGTGATTCACGAAGACCGATCCATTGCGTAACGCCATTCTCAGAGCAGAAATAGTGGCCCACTCAAACGCACGCAGTGCCGCAACGCGATCCTCGCCCTGGATGATCTCACGCCAGACTCGGCCGATTTTGATATTGGTGTGAACTGGTAATTCGTTGCCACCGTCTGGGCCGTACAGACCGCGAAGCACGTGAATGGCGTCAACAACCGGATGTTGCGACTCCGACTCAAAGGGCAAGTCAACCAGCTTGTGTAACAAAGCGCGGGCCTGCGCACTCTTGGCCATCAGCTGCAGACGAATCAAGCTTCGTCGACTCGGGGCGTGCTGTTGCAGCACCTGGTCAGCCAGGTCCAGGATCTTGAGCAGCGTTTCCGCAGCTGGAGAAGCAGTATCCAGAGCAAGAAGCTTGACTGCCTCTGCGAAGCCGCAAAGCTGCTTCTTGAGGTCAGGTCGACCGGCATCGACCTGTCGACCTGCTTCGCTCGTGACGTCAATCGCCCAACGTCGAAACATCGCAAGCAGCTGGTCTGTAGCTGAGCACAGTGCGTAGCGCATGAAGCAAGCTGTCTCTAGTCGGCGGGACTGCGATTGAATGCGCTTGCTGACGGAAGGTGGGCGATTAGCGCAACGGCGCGCGTAATGGCGCACGAGCGTCTCATTGACTTCGGCAGGCCAGTCCGTGGGAACACTCAGCTCCTTGAGGTGATCGATTTTTGCGAACAATTCAGACATCTGAACTGTCGAGTGCTTCACAGGGACCGCCCATAGCCACTGTTGCAGGCTTCCCCTGTCCTCATACGGTGCCGGTAGGTCCCGGCTCCACCCCTGGATATTGGCCTCCCCGAGGTAGCGTACCAGGGCAGTCTCCAAGGCAGCCTCATGGCTGCGTATCGCTTCGGCGATCACGCGCCTGAGAAGCCTATCATGCGGAACCAATATTTGATGCTGGTACAGCCACACCTTGACTTGCATGAGCAGGGTAGAGGCATCCGGTCGGCCGACCAGGGTCTCCTTAAGCCAGCGGACCAGGTAACGTCGCTGGTGCTCGGTCATCGAGGAAAAGCCCAGCGCCTGTTGTGCCAGTTGCTGGTGGTCGATTAAGGTCCGTGGCCGCGTCTCATACAGGGAGCGCAATGTTCCGATCTCGGGCGGGTCGATAGATAATTGCTCCCCGAGATGGCTCCACAGAACCTTAGGAATTTGCTTGTAGGCATCAAGCGTGCGGCCGGTCATCCGGATAAAACCAAGGTGGAGGGAGAGCGCCAGACGATAAAGAAGGCTGCGCCTCGCTTCAATCAATGCGCGTTCTTTGGGGGAAAACGTGAAGAACGTGTTTAGCTCAAACTCTGTGAGTTCGGGCGGGATATGGCGCAAGCCGAGGTAGGGAGCGTGCCAGTGGTCCATTGTTTGACTCTCTGAAGAGAACAATGCGCACCATCATACGCGGGGAAAAAGGCAAACAGCAAGTGCCTGATTTTAAAGGAATTGTTGCGACGCACACCGCTGAAACCCGCGTAAACACTGGAACTGTCTACCGTCGGTCATTGCACGCAGATCAAAGAGACCCCATGAACAGCCGCATATTGCGCCGCCCTGAAGCAGACGCTGCTTTCATCGCCCGCGACGGGATGCATGGCATCGCGGCCGGGTGGCATCCCACACCCCCATGGTTCCCCTATTATGGGTTTCCGCTCTCTCCAACAAATCACCGACGCTGTACGATGCCTGGGTCGAATACTCCGAGCAGACCGCAAGAAAGATCAGGGAGACCGTCCCGAAGAAACAATACATCCTGCGGGGCAGCCTTAAGGAATACGCAAAGCGCGGCCCTACCGAAAATCAATGGGTAGAGCGCTACTGCAACCTGATCGTCGCCAAGGCTGGTCTGAAGCCGCTCATCGAAACGGCCGGCAAAGAACTTGCCTCAATTGGCATCCAATGGTGGACAGAACAACGCATGCTCGATCACATCGGCGAGCAGCCCGGCGGCTTCACCACCTTGCGCGCGATTCCTGACGGCATCTAGTTGTTGCCGTAGGCCGTCACCCCTGCCCAGACTAGCCGCGAGCTGACCATCGATTAGTAAACATGCCAGACCATGAACAAAGGACCAGAGAACGTACTCGTGGCTTCTATCGCCGTCCCCGCCCGGAATGAATTTGCTCAAGCGAGTGAGTTCGGCCCGGCCGCTAGGCCATTCGCAGCTAGCTCCGGTGAACTCAGCGGATTGTCCGCGTGGTTCTGAAACATCAGGCGGAACACGCCAGTATGTTCAAGCGCAAACTCTACATAAGCACGTGCCGACGCGCGCAGTACGGCATCGTAGCCCAGCACGGCCGCGAGGCAATTGGCTTTGGCCAGCCGCTGTCCGAGTTGGGAAAATCCTTCTGTAGCCAATGTCGCCAGAATCGCGGCCCGGTCACCAAAGTGGTGGTACGGTGCGTGATGGGTGGATTGGGCGCGGCGGCTGACTTCGCGCATGCTGAGCGAGGGGACGCCCCCCCTCCTCTAGTAAGTTTCTGGCGATACGAAGAATGTCTGTGCGCAGGTCGCGCTGGCCAGCAGATGCGGCTACGATAGATGAACGGCTCATGGTGTAAGTGTAACGCAGCGTGCCATCCGCAATACTTGACACTGTCTATTTGTGCGTTTTAGAGTACGCCAATTTGATAGTCTTCCCGATAAAACCATGCACTATCACCTCTTGGACGCGTTGCTTGCATCATGTCAACACATGATTGCATTCGCATTGACAATGGGGCTGTTCGGCCAATGGCTGCTGCTGTATTTGCCTGCTGCGCGGTGCAACATCACTCTGTTGGCACGACTGGACGTGGTATATGGCCTGCTGGCTGCAGCCATCATGCTGGCCGGAAGCGCGCGGCTGCTATGGGGTGCCAAGGGCTGGCACTACTACGGTGACAACGCCACGTTCTGGCTAAAGCTAGGCTGCTTTTCCCTGATCGGGCTGTTATCCGTCAAGCCCACTGTGCGCATCCGCCAGTGGCATCGCAACACTCAGCCTCCCTCGGCGGAGAAAATAGCAAGCCTACGGCGCTGGAAAAGCGTCGAACTCGGCCTGCTAATTCCCATACTTCTGCTGGCGCCTATGATAGCGCGCAGCATCGGCCGCTGAGATTTGTGAATTACGCAGCCCCATTCACGACCAAAGAGGAGACAGACAGATGAGTATCGGCGCAGTCAGCGGAATCAGCAGGGCATGGAGCTCTGCAGAGCAGAAGGAGCTAAAGCTGGGTAACGGCGAAACCCGGGCGGTTCAGGAAATCTCGCGCGACTGGATGGACAGCGCGCAGGTGGATGTGGCCAAACTGCCGGAGGCGGAGTATCAGCAGTTCGTCGATTTAGAGCGTCAGCGCATCGCCGCAAACGAGTTCTATTTGCGCAGCCAGTATACTGACCACAGCGCACAGGCCATCGACAGCCGACTGACCAGCACCTATGCCACAGTCAGTAGCGGTGGGCGCGTCATTGCCACCATAGACAATCAGGGCACCATCAGCAGCGATTACGCCTTGAGCGACACGCTACAGCGGCAACTGGCCGCCATCGACAACGGCAGAAATGGCCCCGACTATGCCGCACGGGCGGCAGCGCTGGTAGCCAGCGTCATGGGTGGAGTGGTCAGCAAGGCCGGCACGGCATTGACGCAAAGCAGTTTCGAACAGATCAAATCGAACCAGCAGAACCGGACTTCGGCGATGAACACCGAAGGTATGGAACAGGACGAGCTCCTTCAACAGATACTCAGCTGGCGCAGATGGCTCAGTGACATTGCAGCTGCACGTACGGAAAGTCAGCAGAAAAACTAATGCCACTTCCTGTGCTGTGGCTTGCCATCAAGGTGTTCTGGAGTCCTAACCGCTTGATTTTATGATTTTCTCAGCAGATTCGTAATCAGATGCTCTGAATGTGAAAACGCCCGCTTTAGGCGGGCGTTTGCTGCTCAGCGATATATATTCTCGAACAGCTTGTCGGATTCACATATCTAACGCGGCAGTTGGGGCGGCTTCTTTTTCCTCCGTCGGTGCATCCGCCACGGTAGCATCTGTAGTCAGGATCAACGAAGCGACCGAAGCAGCATTCTGCAAGGCGGTGCGGGTGACCTTGGTTGGATCGATCACGCCCAGTTCCACCATGTCTCCGTACTCTCCGTTAGCCGCGTTGTAACCGAAGTTTCCCTTGCCGGAATAAACCTTGGCTACTACCACAGAGGGCTCATCGCCCGCGTTGGCAGCAATTACACGCAGCGGTGCCTCCAGCGCACGCAGTACGATCTGGATACCGGCCTTCTGGTCGGCATTGGCCCCTTCCAGCTTGCTGATCGCCGCACGGGCACGCAGCAGTGCCACGCCGCCACCGGGCACGATGCCTTCTTCCACCGCCGCACGGGTGGCGTGCAGGGCGTCATCGACGCGATCCTTCTTTTCCTTCATTTCTACCTCGGTCGCGGCACCGATCTTGATGACCGCCACCCCGCCGGCCAGCTTGGCCACCCGCTCCTGCAGCTTTTCGCGGTCGTAGTCGCTGGTGGTTTCCTCGATCTGGGCCTGGATCGCCTTGACGCGGGCATCGATCTTTTCCTGGGCACCGGCGCCATCGATGACGGTGGTGCTGTCCTTGCGCACCTCCACGCGCTTGGCGCTGCCCAGGTCTTCCAGGGCGGTCTTTTCCAGGCTCTTGCCGGTTTCTTCGGAGATCACGGTACCGCCGGTCAGCACGGCCAGGTCTTCCAGCATGGCCTTGCGACGATCGCCGAAGCCCGGTGCCTTCACCGCCGCCACTTTCAGCACCCCGCGCACCGAGTTCACCACCAGGGTCGCCAGCGCTTCACCATCGATATCCTCGGCCACGATGAACAGCGGCTTGCCGGCCTTGGCCGTCATTTCCAGCACCGGCAGCAGTTCACGGATGCTGGAGATCTTCTTGTCATACAGCAGCACCAACGGGTCATCGAGCTGGCACAGCTGCTTGTCCGGATCATTGATGAAGTAAGGCGACAGGTAACCCCGGTCAAACTGCATGCCCTCGACCACATCGAGTTCGTTCTCCAGCGACTTGCCATCCTCGACCGTGATCACGCCTTCCTTGCCGACCTTCTCCATGGCCTGGGCGATGATGCTGCCGATGGCCTCGTCGGAATTGGCCGAGATCGCGCCGACCTGGGCGATTTCCTTGTTGGTGGTAATGGGGCGGGAGATTTTGCGCAGCTCGTCGATGGCCGCTGCCACCGCCTTGTCGATACCGCGCTTGAGGTCCATCGGGTTCATGCCGGCGGCCACGTACTTCATGCCTTCCTGCACGATGGACTGGGCCAGCACGGTGGCCGTGGTGGTGCCGTCGCCGGCGACATCGGCCGTCTTGGAGGCAACCTGCTTGACGACCTGCGCGCCCATGTTCTCCAGGCGGTCCTTCAATTCGATTTCCTTGGCCACCGAGACACCGTCCTTGGTGATCACCGGCGCACCGAAGCTGCGATCCAGCAGCACGTTGCGGCCCTTGGGACCGAGGGTCACCTTGACGGCATCGGCCAGTACGTTGACGCCCTTGACGATGCGGGCGCGGGCAGTGTCATGAAACTTCACTTGTTTCGCACTCATGTTAGGTCTCCACGAACTAGGGAATGGTAAGGATCAGCAATGCGCCGTGTCAGGCAGCCTTCTTGTCCTGCCCGGCGGCAGCTTCGAAGACGCCGAAGATATCTTCCTCGCGCATGACCAGGAGCTCCTGGCCATCGATCTTGACGGTCTGCCCGGCATATTTGCCAAACAGCACCAGGTCGCCAACCTTCAGTTGCAGCGCACGCAGATTGCCGTCAGGCAGGACGCGGCCATTGCCCACGGCCAGCACCTCGCCCTGCTCGGGCTTCTCGGTGGCGCTGTCGGGGATGACGATGCCCGAGGCGGTCTGGCGCTGGTGTTCGATTCGCTTGACGATCACTCGGTCATAAAGGGGACGAAGTTTCATGTTCAATCTCCAGAATGGTCTATGTCACGTGAACAAAAGAGAATCAGGGATCCGGGGATCCCGGCCTTGAAAATTCGGCGATGCAGGAAATAGGTCTGGCCGGGCCGCTTATCAAGAGCGCCAGGAGGAGCAATTTGTAACCAGTTGTTACAGGCCGGAAGGGAGGATCAATCGCGTGATGCGTCCCATCCGGTAGACCGTCCGGCGGCCCCGGCCTTCAGCCGGCAGCGGCGCGACCGGACAGGGGCCGGTACGTGCGCCATCGCTGTTGAGCGTCTCGTCGTCCTGCGCCAGTTGCGACCACAGGCCACCCTTGACCGGGTGGAACAGCCAGCGCCAGTAGCCACGGCGCGCAGCCAGTTGCATGGCGTCATGGCGGGCCTGCGGGGCATCGTCGAGTGTGACCGGATGGTCTTCGTCGCCCTCCCCGAAGGCCTGTCGGCATTGCAGGGCTTCCCCCTCTGGCGCACCGATCTGGTTGCATCCGCGGGCACGGATGCGCGTGACATCCCAGGCTCCTAGGCGCCAGGCCAGCTCCAGGACTAATTCATCGCGCAGCAGGTCGCTATACCAGGGGCCCTCCACCTTCAGCAGCGAACTCAGCACTGGTCTGACAGGGAACGATATTTCCGGCAACTGCAATGGGGTAGACCGTTGGAAGCCGTGCCAGTGCAAAAAGAGATAGAGCGGACTGTCTGCCGAGTTGGCAGCAGTAGCGCTGACCGCGTAAAGTGGCAGCCGGTTGACCTCCATTTGTGCCATAACGTCGTCGAAGATTTTCATCAATCAATCTCCTGTTGAGGGACGATGGGTAATGATGCGATGAGAATTCTTGGCTATTGTAGGAGTTGATGAGTTGCCCTTTCAATCCGTTACTATGTCAATACAAGCGACAGCTTTTGGCCGTAAGTCTGACTCAGCGCTGGGGTAGTCAACTAACGTAATCAGAGACGAAACTTGAAACAGATGTTGCTGGACTTAAGGAAGCTGGGATATGAAGAACCCTATGCCAGCGTGGCACTCTTCGGGAGGCAATGGAACGAGAGCAAATGAAGAGGATCAATTCTGCGAGCAAACCAACAGATATTGAATTACTTTATCCCCCCTCAACTCCGAGTCATGCGTTGTTAATTTTGCCATTTTATGCTCCGGCGAGTGACCTGAGACGAATTTTGTAGCCACCGGATAAGTGAGTTCTTTATGCTAACACCAAGGAGAACTCAATGAAGAAGCGATTTACGGACGAACAGATCATCAGCATCTTGCGAGAAGCAAAGAGCAAGGAGATTGCGACGGTAGATCTGTGCAAGCGCCACAACATTACTGAGCAGACCTTTTACCGCTGGAGAAACAAGTTTGGCGGTATGGATGTCTCGGATGCCCGGCGGCTCAGAGAGCTTGAATCCGAGAACGACAAGCTCAAACGCATGGTGGTGGAACAGTTACTGGTGATTGATGGCTTGAAGGAGTTAAGCCGAAAAAAATGATGACCTCCGCCGGCCGGCGCGAAGCGCTGGAAGTCCTTACTCGTCGAGGGCAGTCGCAACGCAAGGCATGTCGTTATCTGGAACTGAGCCGGCGGGTAGCAGGTTATCAGTTGCTGCAACCTGAAAAGGATCGGAGCCTGACGCAGCAGCTCATCGCGGCATCGCAAGAGGTCCCTCGCTTCGGCAACGATATTCGGCTACCTGGAGCAACCAGGCCCAATTCGGTCTGGAGCTACGACTTTCTTCATGACCAGATGGTGGATGGACGCTCATTGAAGATGCTGTGCGTGATCGATGAATACACCAGGGAATGCCTGGCTATAGAAGTTGCTGCCAGTCTGCGCTCCCTGGATGTCATCCTGACACTCTCGCGATTGATGCGGTTACATGGAAAGCCAGCCTACGTTCGGTCGGACAACGGAGCCGAGTTCACAGCGGCCAAGGTCATGCGCTGGCTGCGGGATGCCTCCGTTGGCCCCGCCTTCATTGCGCCAGGCAGTCCATGGCAGAACGGATTCGTAGAAAGCTTCAATGGCAAACTGCGTGACGAACTGCTTAACCGAGAGTGGTTCCGCAGCCGGGCAGAGGCAAAAGTGCTGATCGAAAGATGGCGTCAGTTCTACAACGAGCGCAGGCCGCATAGCGCACATAACTACCAAGCTCCAGCTACGGTCCGTCGAGCCTGGCTGGAATCGAATATGATCGACAACCGACTCACTGCCCGAATGGCTACAAATTACAGACGCAGGTCACGAGTCCCCTTTTTTCGGATGTCATATTTTAGGAGAAATAAGCAATCATGCCTGTCCCAGTCGAATACAGCCGCGCATCCGATATCTTCTACGAATTTTTAGTCGAGGTGCGTGACGCTGCCGACCTGTGGAGTACGCACGTTACCTACACAATGGTAGAGGGGGTCTTGCACACATTCCGACGCCGCCTGACGCCTCAGCAGACAATTTCTTTTGCCGAGCTGCTGCCGGTATGTCTGCGTTCCGTGCTTATCGAACGCTGGGATTTATCTGAACCAACGTCCGCTTTCGGTAACAGCGCTAGCATGATTGATGAAGTACGTGCGCTGCGCTCGCGCCACAACTTCTCTCCCGATAACGCTATAGCGGTAGTGTCCAACGCTATCCTCAAATACGTTGATCAAGAGCGTTTCTTTGCCTTCTTAGCCGAGTTACCACCAGGTGCTGTCGAGTTTTGGACAGGGAGGGCGCACGGATAGTCGCTATTCAGCCAAAGATAGCTTTAAGGGTATACCTAAACGCACAGCCAGTAGCCATAAAAGCGTCTAAAGTAAAGTCGTCTATGTTTATTGTGGACAGCGGTGACGCCTGCTGCTGTGTGATTTTAAGTTGATTCACCACTTCATTCGGCGGCTATTCTTTCTCCTGAATTCGCCGACGGATATGAATCGCAATTTCGGAGGCATGGCTGTGGTCTTTGCTGCTGTTGAGTCTTGCGATGTACTGGCTGGGCAGTCTGCGACTGCACAGGGCGGGACGCGTCCAGCCTGGCCGGGTGGCCAGCTTTGTCGCAGGCTGGCTATGCCTGTCGGCGGCGTTGCTCTCGCCCATTGATGCGGCCGGGGCGGTCTCCTTTGCGGCCCATATGGTCCAGCACGAACTGCTGATGATCGTCGCCGCGCCCCTGCTCATCGCCGGCAGGCCGGCGCGCACCTGGCTGTGGTCGCTTGCGCCGGGCTGGCGCAAGCCGGTCGGGCGCTGGTTCGGCAGCCAGCGGTCACTGCAGTGGCTACGCGGCGCGAGCCGGCCGCTGCCGGCCTGGACGCTGCATTTCCTGGCGGTATGGGGCTGGCATGTGCCGTTCTGCTTCCAGGCGGCGTTGCGACATGAGGCGGTGCACATTGCCCAGCATGCCAGTTTCTTCATCTCGGCATTGCTGTTCTGGTGGAGCGTGCTGGCCAAGTGGCGCCGCGCGGAGCCTGATCGCGGCGCGATGTTCTATCTCTTCACCACCATGATGCACACCAGCGCGCTGGGCGCCCTGCTGGCCCTGTCGACGCGGCTGTGGTATCCCGCCTACGGGACGCTGCCCTGGCAGCTCGGCCTGTCGCCGCTGGAAGACCAGCAACTGGGCGGTTTGATCATGTGGATACCGGGTGCGCTGAGCTATGTGGTGGTGGCGCTGGTACTGTGCGCACGCTGGCTGATGGGAGGGGAACGTGAAGTCCTGCCGCGTCCCTGATCTGCTCGTGCCGTTGTTGCTGGCGCTGTGTTGCGGCCCGGCGCTGGCTGGCAGCCCCGACAGTGACGCCATTGCCCGTGGCCGCCGCCTGCTGGCCGAGCGCGGCTGCGCGGCCTGCCATCGCATCCCCGGCGTGGCGCCCTCGGGCAGCCTGACCGGACCGCCGCTGGAGCATGCGGCCCGCAGCAGCTACATTGCCGGCATCCTCCCGACCAATGAACGGAACATGGTGCGCTGGATCATGCACCCGCGCGCCATCCACCCGGACAGTGCCATGCCGGAACTGGGCATCACCGCCGACGAAGCCGCGGCCATGAGTGCCTACCTGCTGCAGAAGCGACCGGGAGGTGCCCCATGAAGCGCCGTCTGCACCGGGCGCTGCTGGCCGGCCTCGCATTGATTTTGCTGGGTGCGGCGGCAGTGCTGGTCTGGAGCGGCGCGTACAACGTCAGCGCGGTGACGCAACACTGGTCCCCCGTCTTCAAGCTGATGGAATACGCAATGCGCCAGTCGGTACACCGCCACGCGCAGCAGATCGTGACGCCCGCGCTCGATGCTCCCGACATGGCCACGGCCGGGGCACGGCACTATGAACGATTCTGCGTGCAGTGCCATGGCGCGCCGGGCCGTGCGCCCGACACCGCCGCGCTGTCGATGCAGCCAGTGCCGGGGCCCTTGAGCGCGGCGGCGCGCAAGTGGCAGTTGCGCGAGCTGTACTGGATCGTCAGCAACGGCATCAAGATGACGGGCATGCCGGCCTGGCAGGCCCACCTGAGCGAACAGGAGCGATGGGAAGTCGTTGCCTATCTGCGGACCATGCCGGGCCAGCTGCCAGCGGTACAGACCGTGCCGACTGATGCACAGCCAATCCCGGCTCAGGGCGACATCGAGCGCGGCCGTACGGCGTTGACGCAATATGCCTGCCAGTCCTGCCATCGCATCCCGGGCGTGGTGGGTGCACCGATCGATGTGGGGCCGGCATTGGATTCCATGGGCAGCCTGGCCTACATTTCCGGCACGCTGGTCAATACGCCGGAGAATCTGGCGCGCTGGATCCGGCACCCCAAGCGCTACAAGCCCAACGGGGCCATGCCCGAGCTGGGCGTGCGCCCCGCAGATGCGGCCGACATGAGCGCTTACCTGCGCTGGGCCGACCGCAACACGCGTTAGCTATGACCGGAGAAATGAAACACCCCCAGCAGGAACATGCCGCCAATGATGGCCAGCACGATGATGCCGCCCACAATGGCGATGGCGGTCTTGGGCTTGCGGTCGGACATGGAAAAGTCTCCTTGGCGCGGCCGATGCCCGTCGGTAAGGGCAACTCGGTCCACAGTCGAAATTAGCAAATGAGCCAGCCGTTCGGCATAGGTCATTGCCTGCTCCACTGCCCCCGTCTCGCTGTCAGCGGCGTGGGAATGCAGGAAGTCACGGACCAGCTGGCTAGAACGCAGCGTGCGTAATGCAATCCATCTCTCTATAAACCACGACAAACACAGGAAAACGACGATGAAAGACGACTACGCGACATTGGGACACCTGCTCTGCCAGCGCGGCCTGCGCCTGGTGACGGCAGAATCCTGCACGGCCGGCATGGTGGCAGCCGCCCTGGGCGATGTGGAAGGCTGCGGCCAGTGGCTCGAAGGCGCCTTCGTCACCTATACCGAAGAGGCCAAGGAACGCATGCTCGGCGTGGCCCCCGCCGACATGCAGCGCTACGGCCTGACCAGTGAAGAGATCGCCGAACGCATGGCCCGGGGTGCCTTGCGCGGAAGTGCCGCCGCCCTGGCCATCTCCAACACCGGCGTGGCCGGCCCCGACGATGCGCCCGACGGCACCCCGGCCGGAACGGTGTGCTTTGCCTGGGTCTTGCACGAAGGCGACTGGCAGACCATCCGCACCGCCACCCGGCGCTTCTCAGGGGACCGCAAGGCGGTGCGCGAACAGGCCAGCGAATTTTCCATCAGCCAGGCCCTGCAGTTGCTGCGCTCCCCGCCCCTGCGCAGCGACTGAACTCAGCGTCCCCTGCGGCCCGCGAGTTTGCCGGCCACCAGGCAGGCCACGCCCAATACCGCCAGGCGCGACAGCATCGGCGCCTGTGCGCTGGCCCAGGTATAGGGCGAGAAAGGCAGCACATGCTGTTCGTTCCCGCGCTCGGCCACGGCCGGTTGCGGGCCATTCGCATGGAGACGGCCACTGTCGCCGCTGGCCGGACGGTCACTGCGCTGCTGCGAGAACATGCACGTCTTGAGGTAGTAATCCATCACTGCTGGCGCGCATTGATTGGCCGACGACACCAGCCGCGAAGCCGCACCCACGTACAGATCGCGGCGCGGGTTTTGCGCGGCGATCAGGATGGCCTCGGCGGCGATGGACGGGGCATAGACTGGCGGCGGCAGCTTGGGCTGCACATCCATGTAGTTTTTGGCGTGGCGCGTGAACGGGGTGTCCATCGCCGCCGGCTTGATCAGCGTGACCGACACTGCAGCCCCCTCCTCGGCCAGCTCCACCCGCAGGGAATCCGTAAATCCCTTGACCGCATGCTTGGACGCCGAATACGCGCCCTGCAGCGGCACGGCCACGTCCGAAAGCTCACTGCCCAGGTTGATCAGCGCCGCGCCTTGCGCATTCGCCTTCAGGTGCGGCAAGGCGGCCAGACTGCCGTTGACCACACCCCAGTAGTTGGTCTCGAAGAGACGGCGGTGATCCTCAAGGCTGACCTCTTCATGGCTGCCGAAGATGGAGACGCCGGCATTGTTGATCCAGGTATCGATCTGTCCGAAGCGCTCCACGGCGCGGGCGGCCACAGCCTGCAAGGCGCTGAAGTCGGCCACATCGGCCGTCACGCAGAGCACGCGCTGGCCCGCTGCATCCAGTTCGGCGGCCACGCGTTCGAGCGCCTGTTCATCGCGCGCCAGCAGCACCAGGCGCGCACCCCGCGCGGCGGCCAGGCGGGCGGTCGCCAGGCCGATGCCGCTGGTGGCGCCGGTGATGACGATGGTCTGGTCGGCGATGTTCTTGAGCTGGCAGCGCATGATGGATCTCCTTGAGGAAGTCAAAGGGACCAGCATAGGGAGCACCGTGCACCGCCACTATCGGCGGCCGCCGTGCGGCGGGGGTATGGGCGGATGTCAGTCATGCAGGCATCCATGAAGATGAGCCGGACCGCGCGGACCGAATGCGAATTGCCCTCATTTTCGCTAATTGTCGTGGCCTTTGCGGCAGCACGGCCCTAGAATCTGCGCCATTCCGCAACCCGGCAACTGAACTGAAGCACCATGGCCAAATTCCATCTCGAACATCACAAGGTCGACGCCATCTCCTGGCTGCGCGCCGCCGTCCTCGGTGCCAACGACGGCATCGTCTCCACTGCCAGCCTGCTGGTCGGCGTGGTCGCTGCCAACGCCAGCCATGAAAGCGTCCTGCTGACCGGCGTGGCCGGACTGCTCGCGGGCGCCATGTCGATGGCCACGGGCGAATACGTGTCCGTGCATTCGCAGGCCGATAGCGAACATGCGGCCCTGAGCCAGGAACGCGAGGAACTGGCCACCGATCCCGAAGGCGAACACCGTGAACTGATGGGCATCTACATGCGCCGTGGCCTGAACCAGGAAACCGCGCATCAGGTCGCCACCCAACTGATGGCCCACGACGCCCTGGACGCCCATGCCCGCGATGAACTGGGCATCTCGGAGACCACCGCCGCACGCCCGGTCCAGGCGGCCATCGTCTCGGCGCTGAGCTTTGCGGTGGGCGCCGCCTTGCCGCTGGCCGTGGTCTTGCTGGCCCCGGCCGCCACCCTGCTGCCGGCCATCGTCGTTGCGGCCCTGCTCTCCCTGGCGGTCCTCGGGGCGGTGGCAGCCAAGACGGGGGGCGCCAATCTGTGGAAGGGCGCCTTGCGCGTGAGCGTGTGGAGCTCACTGGCGATGGGCTGCACGGCGGCCATCGGTTCCTTCTTCGGCGCCACGCTTTAGCAATTCATGGCCCGGCTCACAGCCAGCCCAGCCATTGTCCCCAGACCAGCTGGCCCAGGTAGCGCGACGGCAACAGCGTGAAAGCGCCAGCCACCACGCACGCGCCGATGTAGACGCGCAGCATGGTGCGCCGGTGCGTCGTGATATCTCCGCGCATCACCGCAGAAATCCCGCGATAGAGCAGGAAGGCCGTGCCGGGTACCAATAGGTGCAATGGCGTATAGCCGGCGATGTTGGGCAGGTCATGCGAGCGGATGAAGACCGCCGAGCAGACCGTTGCCACCATGCAGGTGAACCAGGCGTAGCCCAGCGCGCGGTGCCAGCGCGGCCGCACGGTGCGGGCAAGCCTGGTCCAGAAGGCGAAGGGACCGATGAGGACGGCCGCAAGGGCGGCACTCAGATGGATGGCGATGACGGGCGTGAGCGACATGGCAGGCTTTCAGCAAATCGATGGGGAGATTGTGCTGAGGGGCCTGGCAGGAAGGAAGCGGGATGCGACGAAACGCTGCTTCGGCGGGGTGAAGTGCCGTTACCTGCCCAGGAACGGAAACCCGGTACGTACCAAGTCGACGCCTGCGGGGGATTGGCGCCTTCAGAAGTACGGCCGCTAAAGCGGCTGGACGAAGAACCGGCCAGACAGATGTTTGACGGCCTCAAACCATAGCAAGTTGATGGCAGCCACCCCGACGCAGACCAATAGCATCAACGGCGTTGGCGGGGCGAAGGCGAATAGCCGGCTCAGGACAGGAATGCCCAGTATCGCGCCCAGCAAGACGATGGTAACCAGAACAATCCCTGCGAAGTAGTGATTGACAGTCCCCGAGCAGCGCCATGAAGCTCGCTTCCACGAACGGTTCGCCTGGATCAATCCGAGGTTCGACAATACCAGCACGGTGAAGGTCATGGTACGTACCAGCTCGTCGGAACCGGCCATGAACCGGCTGCCTGAACAGACCGCCAGCAAGGTGGCCAGCAAGCCGCTCCCCTGCCACAGGCCACGCAGGAGAATTTGCGCATCGAAAAGCCGCGCCTGGGGTGGACGCGGCTTGTCCAGCATGGCGTGGGGCTCCAGGGGTTCGGCCTCCAGCACGACGGAACACGCGGGATCAATGATCAGTTGCAGGAACAGGATATGCGCCGGAAGCAGCAGCATGGGCCAACCCAGCAGGACCGGAATGATCGACAGCCCGACAATCGGTACGTGCACCGCCACAATGAAGACGATGCTCTTGCGCAGGTTGGCAAATACCCGCCGCCCGTAACGCACCGCCACCACCAGGGAGGAAAAGTCATCATTGAGCAGCACCAGCGCGGCCGCCTCGCGTGCGACGTCGGTTCCGCGCGCCCCCATGGCCACGCCGATGCTGGCGGCTTTGAGGGCGGGCGCGTCGTTGACGCCATCGCCGGTCATCGCCACGATGTCGCCCCGCGCGCGCAAGGCTTGTACCAGGCGCAGTTTCTGTTCCGGGCGGATACGGCTGAAAATGTGCGTATCGGCCAGTCGCAGGCGCAGGTCGTCATCGCTCAATCTGGCCAGTTCGACCCCGGTAATGACCTCGCCCTGCGCAGGAATGCCGGCCTGCCGGGCAATCGATCTCGCTGTCGCCGAATGGTCTCCGGTGATCATGACCACGCGAATACCCGCGGCATGGCACTCCTTGATCGCTTGCGGAACGTCGGCCCGCACAGGATCTTCCATCCCGATCAATCCGAGGAATTCGAAATCAAAATCATGCTGGTTGACTGGCAGTGTTTGCGCAGCCAAGCGCGCCCGTGCAACGCCCAGCACACGCAGCCCGTCAGCGGCCATGCTCTGCACCTGCCGGGCGACCATGGCGCAAGCGGCGCTGTCGAGGTGGCACAGATCGACGATCGCTTCGGGCGCACCTTTTGCGGCAATCACCCGTTCGCGCTGATCGGGCGCTTCCCATACGCGGGACATCGCCAGCATCTCGCGCGACAAGGGATAGTCCTCAATCAGGGTCCAGTTTCCATGCAGGTGCTCGGTGTTGGCCAGCCAGCGCTTGCCGGCATCGCCGATGGCGGACTCCATGGGATCAAAGGCGCGGCGATGGCTGGCCAGGATCGCGAACTCCAGGGTGAGATGCAATGCCTCCGGAAGCTCGAGTGAACCGGCCGTCACGGTGTCGTGGAGGGCTGCCGCCGTCCATAACCGCCTGAGCGCCATGCGATTGGTCGTCAAGGTTCCGGTCTTGTCGACGCACAGGACGGTGGTCGCGCCCAACAGCTCGATGGCAGGAACGCTTCGGGCCAGCACGTTCTCCCGCGCAAGCCGCCACGCGCCCAGGCCCAGGAAGATCGTCAGCACCACCGGCAATTCTTCGGGCAACAAGGCCATCGCCAGTGTCAGCCCTGCCAGCAGGCCATTGAGCCAGTCTGCACGCGACAATCCATAGGTAATGGCAAGCCCGCCCGCCAGCAGCAGCCCGACGGTGGCCACCCGTTTCACGACGCGGCCTGTTTCGATCTGGACCGGTGTTTTCTGCTCACCCAGCCCCGCCAGCGATGTCCCGATACGGCCCAGAGCGCTGCGTTCGCCCGTGGCCGTGACAAGGCCTCTGGCCGTGCCTTGCGTAATGAGCGTTCCCGAGAACAGTTGCGCGGCCTCGCTCATGGATGAGGTGATGGCCGCGCGATCTTTCATCGGATCGGCTTGCTTGGCGACCGGTACGGATTCTCCCGTCAACATGGATTCATCGACGGCCAGGTTGGACGCTTCCAGAAGGCGGATGTCAGCGGGAATACGGTCGCCTTCGACCAGCAATACGATGTCACCGTCAACGAGTTCCCGCGCTGCGATCTTGCGCGTGCGTCCGTCACGCACGACCAGGGCTTGCGGGCTGGAGAGATCGCGCAATGCCTCCAGGGACCGTTCCGCGCGGCGCTGCTGGAAGAACGTGATGCCCATCACGACGAAGACGAAGCCGAGCAGCATCAGCGCCTCATGACGATCCCCCAGGAGCAGATAGATCACGCCGCAAGCGACCAGCAGCAGGAACATCGGCTCGCAGACGATCTCACCCAGCAGGCACCATGCCCCTCGCCGGGTCGATGCCGGAAGCTCGTTGAGTCCGTCGCGCACAAGCCGTTGGCGCGCCTCTTCTTCGCTTAAACCATCCTGATGGGTGGAGGTGGTGGACATCGCTGGCTCCCCTGGAAAGCACCGCAAGAGTGTAGATGCGCTAGGGGCAAGCAGAAAGCGGCGCTGCGTTCAAGACATTGATGCAACGCATGTCTGGTTCAATTTACCGAGATTCTTTCCGGCTGAGTGACCATGCAAACTGAAACGGGACGCCTTACATGACGGTCGGCAACACCGCCCGTCTCAATTCGGCTGCAACATCCCCAGCCAGGCCAATAGCAACAGCGCCAGCCAGGCCAGCATGATCTCCGCTTGCGTGAGCCGGCAAAGCCGATCCAGCGCAGCGGGATCGCGGCGCATGGCGGGCACCAGCCGATAGCGGTTGAAGATGGCGATGAGCACCATCACGCCCACCACCAGCATCTTCAACGTCAGCAGCCCCTGATAGGGAAAGCGCCAGTCCAGCGGCATGGTGCCGAGAATGAAGAAGGTATTGCACAGTCCCGTGACCCAGACCAGTGCGACCACGGCATGGCCGATAGCGGAAAAACGCCGCAAGATGCCCCTGGTCAACTCGGGATGAGCGGACCGCACCGGCTTGGACAGGATCAGCAGAACCACCGGCAACGCCCCTGTCCAGGCCCCGACACTCCAGACATGCAGCACGTCGTTGACCTGATGTGCCCCACCGCGCCAACCGTCCTGCATGACGGCATGTCCGGTCAGGGCCAGGCTGGCAAGCAGGCCGCCGCTGCCCGCCACACTGGCGAGCATGCGCATGCGACTCGTGCCCGGCGCGCTCAAGATCAGCAATGACAAGCACGCCAGCTGACACCACCAGGCCGTACCGATGGAAGTCCCGTTGGCAACCGCAGCCCACATGTCGGGGTGCCAGGCATCACTCCAGCCATCGCCGAGGATACTGGCCTGCAGCGGCAACGTGGCGGCCAGCGCGATGAATACCAGGCCCGTCAGCAGACGCCGCCACCGCGCCAGGCGCTGCCAGAGCGTGCTCCTGAGCGGTTCATCGACCAGCGCCAGGAGCATCAGTGCCATGCCCCACAGGAACAGGGCCGCACCGTCCAGCAGGAGGCGGCAGAGCCCGAGCAGAAACAAAGAAGAACTCAAGGTGCCACGGAAAAGCTGTAGCTGCCCTCGGTCTTGTGGCCATCTTCTGAGAGTGCATGCCAGTGCACCGTGTACGTACCAGTTGCCAGCCGGGCCGGAACCGCCACCATCAGGGATTTGCCACCGTCCATGAGCATGGCTTGGCCCAGTCTGACCTCCTGCTGATCGGGGCCCAGCAGCTTGACACCACTGAAGCGCAGATTGAGTCCCTCGGAGAATCCCAAGGTCAGTTCGGCCGGCGAGGCCACTACCGCCTTGTCGGCGGGAGTGGCGGTCTTCAGATGGGCGTGGGCCCAGGCCGGTTGGGTCAGTACCAGGCCGGCCAGCGCGACCAGCGAAAGAAGGCGTTTGATTGTGCTCATGATGCGGATGGGGCTCTTGTCGGAAGAGCTAAGGTGGATGAAACAAGGGGCCATAGCTTACGCCCTTTGTTGCGCCGGTCCTGCGGCAAATTGTCGCAGCCCGCGCTTCCGGGCGAATCTGCCCACATGAGATCGGCGAGCTGACAGCACGCGACAGTATGCGCTGCCCGCGCAAGCTAAGAAGAATTTCGCAGTTTGGCGCAGCGCGTCGTGACCCTATGATGTCCTCATCCTTGCCATCCGGCGCAAGGCCGACCTGCGGACCTCTTCAGACACGACCCCCATGAGCACAATTTCTCACGACCTCCTGCAACGCATCGCCGATGGCGCTGCCCGGCGCGATGCGCAACGCGAACAACCCTTTGAGGTGATCGACGAGATCAAGGCCACCGGCTTCGGCGCCGGCCGGCTCGATGCCGACTACGGCGGGGGTGGCGCCACCCTGGTGGAAACGCTCGATACGGCCATCCGGCTCGGTGCGGCCGATCCCAACATTGCCCACATCTGGCGCAATCACCACGTGGCACTGGAACGTCTGCTCAATGCTCCTCTGCAGCATGCCGGGGTGCAACGCCTGCGTGAACGGGTCGCTGCAGGAGACCTGATCGGTGCCTCCCATACCGAAACAGGCCAGCCGCAGATCGGCGGCAATGCGCCACTGGCCACGCGCCTGGTGCGCCAGGGCGATCACTACGTGCTCAATGGCCGGAAGTTCTATTCCACCGGCTCGCTCTTTGCAGACTGGCTGCACGTGACCGTCTCGGTCGAGGATGGCCGTCGCGCCGTCGTCCTGCTGCCGCGCCAGCGCGAAGGTGTGCAGACCGTGGACGACTGGTTCGGCATGGGCCAGCGGCTCACGGGCAGCGGCACCACCGTGTTCGAGAACGTGGTGGTGGCCGCTGACGAAGTGGTCTTGCCCGATGAGGTGCCGGCGCGTCAGGCCGTGTTCGGTTCGACCATCGCCCAGCTCTTCCTGACTGCGGTGATCGCCGGCGTGGTCTCGGCCGTCGCCCGCGATGGCGCCGCCCTGCTGGGCAAGCGCAAGCGCAACTACTACTACGCGCCTACCCCGTCGGCAGCGCAGGACCCTATCCTGCTGGCCGCTCTGGGCGAGCGCGAGGCCGATGCCTTTGCCACCCGCGCCGTGGTACTGGCTGCGGCCGCTGAAGCCGACCGCGCCTATGCCGCCCTGAAGACCAACGCCGCTGACACCGATGATCGCCTGCAAGATGCCGCCGCCGCTGCCGCCAAGGCCAAGATCACGGTGGACCGCATCGCCCACCACGCCGCCACTGCGCTGTTCGACATCGCCGGAGCCTCGGCCACCTTGACGCAGTTCAACCTGGATCGGCACTGGCGCAACATCCGTACCATCTCCACCCACAACCCGACCTCGCACAAGGCCTATGCCCTGGGCAACCTGAGCGTGAACGAGATCAGGTTGCCGACTCAGGGTTTCTTCTGATGACGTTCGCCTGACAAAGCCCGCGCCGATAAAGGTTTTCATTTGTCTTGATGTTCTATAAAGTAGACAAAAAACCAATCAGGGGAAACGCAGGCAACATGAAGATTCCAGGTCCCACTCGGGCTGCGCCAGGGGGTGGGTCGGCGTGCCGCCGTGCGCCCGGCCCGTCCCGGCGCTGGCGTGGCCTGCTGGCCCTGCTGTGGATGCTGCTCAGCTGCACTGTCATGATGGCGGCCCAGGCACAGGCTTCCACGCCGACGCCGGACAAGCTGCTCACGGTCGGCGTTTACCAGAACCCACCCAAGATCTTCTTTAATGGAGACGGCACAGCCACGGGACTGCACATCGATCTGATCCGCCTGATCGCCGAGCGTGAACACTGGCAGTTGCGCTTCGTCCCCTGCGAATGGCAGGCCTGCCTGCAGCAGGTCGAGAGTGGTCAGATCGACCTGCTGCCGGACGTCGCCTGGAGCGAGCAGCGTGCCAAGGTACTGCAGTTCCCGGCGGTGCCGGCGCTCTACAGCTGGTCCATTCTGTATCGCAACCGCGCCGTGGCGATCAATTCGGTCTTCGATCTCAAGAACAAGAAGATCGGCCTGCTGGAAAACTCGGTGCAGGCCAATTATTTCCGCAGCCTGATCGATAACTCCGGCATCAAGGTCCAACTGGTGCCGCTGCAAAATATCGAGGCCGGCTTCAAGCGGGTCTCCGCCGGGGAGCTCGACGGCATCATTGCCAGCCAGCAGGCCGGCGACATGCTGGCCGACCGCTACCAGCTTGCCGATACCTCCATCGTGTTCCAGCCGGTAAAGCTGTTCTTCGTCAGCAGCAGGCAGCCACCCGAGGTGCTGGCGGCGATTGACCGCACGCTTTCGCAATGGCAGGGCGATCCGGGGTCCATCTATTTCCAGATCTTGCACAAATGGGGGCGTGGCAATACGGTCATCCCCGGTTTCGTCTGGTGGCTGCTGGGCGGCGCCCTGGTGCTGCTGGTATGCACCCTGCTGATCGCCGCGTACCTGCGCCGCGAAGTGGCACGCCGCACCGCTTCCCTGCAGCAAAGCGAACTCTCGCTGCGCGTAGCCGCTGCAGCGTTTCATTCCTCCGAAGCGATCTGGGTGATGGATGCCAGCCGCAAGGTGCTCGATGCCAATGCCGCCTTCGTCGCACTGACCGGCTACGCGCAGCATGAGCTGCCGGCCGAAGGCGTGCCACCCTGCGAGCACGACGCGCAGAGCGGGGACTATCGCGCCGCGCTGTGGGAGCAGGTGCGCCGCGACGGTCAATGGCAGGGGGAACTGCGGGTACGCCGCAAGGACGGCCGGTCCTATTGGGCCTTGCTCACACTGACCGCCGTAGCCGATCCGCAAGGGCAGGTCACGCATTACGTCGGTACCCAGATCGACATCACCAGCCAGAAGCGCCTGCAGGAAGAAACCCGGCAACTGGCCTTCTACGATCCGCTCACCGGCCTGCCCAACCGGCGCATGCTGCTCGACAAGATCGCCGCTGTCAGCGCCCTGCCCGACCCGGCCGCCGCGCTCTACTTCATCGATATCGACAATTTCAAGGATCTCAACGATGCTCTGGGGCACTCCATGGGCGACCACCTGCTGCGCCAGATCACCGCGCGCCTGCTGACGCTGGCCGGGCCCGATGGCCTGGTGGCACGTCTGGGCGGCGATGAATTCGTCGTGCTGCAGGAGCAGCCCGGCACCCCGGCAGACGTTGGCGCACAAGACGCCGCCAGCGGCTTCGCCCAGCGCATCGTCGCCACCATGGAGCAACGCTTCGATCTGAACGGGCTCAGTCATTTCGCCACCTGTTCGGTGGGGGTGGCGCTCATGCAGGGCCGGGGGGCCAGCGTGGAAGACCTGCTGCGCCAGGGAGACCTGGCCATGTACGCGGCCAAGCAGAAGGGACGCAATACTTACTGCCTGTTCGATCAGGAGATGGAACACGCCCTGCATTTCCGTACCGGTCTGGAAAACGACCTGCGGCGCGCCATAGGCAGCCATGAGTTCCTGCTGCATTACCAGCCGCAACGTGACCAGGCCGGTCGCCTGATCGGTGTGGAAGCGCTGGCACGCTGGAACAGTCCTTTCCGTGGCAGCGTCTCCCCGGCCCTCTTCATTCCGGTGGCCGAGGCCTCGGGACTGATCCTGACGCTGGGCCAGTGGGTGTTCCAGCAGGCCTGCCGCCAGTCGGTGCGCTGGAACCGCACCGGCAGCCGCCCGCCCATCGTGATCGCCGTCAACGTCAGCGCAGTCCAGGTGCGCCAGCCCGATTTCGTCCAAGCCATCCTCGCCACCCTGCAGGAAACCGGCGCCGATCCCGGCCACCTCAAGCTGGAATTGACCGAATCGGCCATGGTCGATGATGTGCAGGCCACCATCGACAAGATGCTGGAGCTCAAGCATCACGGCCTGGCGCTGTCGCTGGATGATTTCGGTACGGGATATTCTTCGCTGTCGCTCTTGAAGCGACTGCCCATCGACCAGCTCAAGATCGATCAGTCCTTCGTGCGCGAACTCCTGTTTGCGCCCAGCGACGTGGCCATCGCCAAGAGCATCATCACCCTGGCCGATGCGCTGGGACTGGAAGTGATTGCCGAAGGCGTGGAAACCCGCGAGCAGCAGCAGTTCCTGGCCTCGCTGGGCTGTACGCGCTATCAGGGCTATCTGTTTGGCAGGCCGGTGCCGGCGGAGCAGTTTGACGGTCTGGATTGAGGCGCGAAACCAGGCGGCCTGTCACCGCGCGCTGGTATCGGTATCGGCACATACCGATGATCAGTGAGTCGCGCGCCGCTCGGCCATGGTCAGGTATTCGGCGTGCAGATGCGCCGCTTCCAGCACCTTGCGGCATTTGTCGCGTTCGGCCGGCAGGGCCGCCAGCTCGTGCTGCAGCAGTTGTTCGATGATCTCCGCCGCCTCCATCGGCTCGGTGCCGGCCGTGTGCATGGCCAGCAGGCAATTGCGCACGGTAGCGCGCACCAGATCGCCAATCGGCTCATCCTGCTCGGACATCTCGCACAGCCGCACGATGATGCCAAGGTGACGCCGCGCGATGCGCATGGCATTGGTACACATGGTCTCCCTCCTTGTTATGAGGCTCAAGATAGGACGGTGCCTTCAGCTCTGCCATCAGGAGTTTCCTGATTTCAACATCGACAAGCAGCGGCCATTCCCGGGGCCTGACAAGCACACGCAAACTCCCGGGTGGGACGTGATTGCGCACGTCGCCGCATGAAACCATAAACAGCAACGAATCTCATTCGTCTTCCGGAGAGCGGGCCATCCGGCTCGCGCCAGCCATGCTGGCGATCCCTCATTGCGACCACGCTCCTGACCATGACGACAAGAACACTGCACCAGCCTTCATCGCAACAGTCCGCCTCCCGCCTGCCTGCCACCCCTCTATCGCCCCCGCGCCTGATGGTGCGCGCCCTGCGCCTGGCCCTGCTGAGCCTGCCGGCCACGGCACCGGCCTGGGCCCAGAGCAGCGCCGCCGATGCGTCCCTGCCCCAGGTCACCGTGCGCGCCACCCAGGAAGAGCAGGCCACCGGCCCCGTACACGGTTTCGTGGCCAAGCGCAGCGCCACCGCCACCAAGACCGATACGCCACTCACCGAGACCCCGCAATCGGTCTCGGTGGTCACCGCTGACCAGATCGCCGCCCAGCAGGCCCGTACCGTCTCCGAAGCGCTGGGCTACAGCAGCGGCATCCAGGTCTCCACCGGTGCCTTTGCCATCGTGGATACCTCGTCGCTGCTGCGCGGCTTTTCCCTCAACAACGGCGGCTCCTTCTATCGCGATGGCATGCTCACCGCCTCCAACGCCAGCTATAGCCGTTATGCCCCCGAGCCGTACGGACTGGAGCGCATCGAACTGCTGCACGGACCGGCCTCGGTGATGTTCGGACAGAACTCGCCAGGCGGCCTCATCAACGTGGTCTCCAAAAAACCGACCACCACGCCGCTGCACGAACTGCAAGTGCAAGTGGGCAGCTTCAACCGCAAGCAACTGGCGGGCGACTTCGGGGGCGCACTCGATGACAGCGGCGTCTGGTCCTATCGCTTCACCGGACTGGCGCGCGACGCCGGCACGCAAGTCGATGGCACGGTGGATCGCCGTCTGTTCCTGGCCCCGGCCATCACCTGGCGTCCGTCTGATCGCACCGAGTGGACCGGGCGCTTCGAATACCAGCGCAGCGACGGCCTGGCCAACAACGCCTTGCCTGCCAGCGGCACGGTGACCGCCAATCCCAACGGCCAGATTCCGACGAGCACTGCCGTGGGTCGCAGCGCCGACAACAACGAGCACTATGAGAACTGGTCGCTCGGTTCGCAGTTCTCGCACCAGTTCAACGAAGTGTGGAGCTTCCGCCAGAACCTGCGCTATACCGACTACGACGGTACCCGCAACAGCATGCGCTTCGCTGCCTTCTACCCGGCCACGCAATCGGCTACGGCAGCGCTGCAGCGCTGGCGCCTGGGCACCAAGTCCGACACCTTCACCACCGACAACCAGCTGCAGGCCGACTTCGGCACCGGCGCCATCCGGCACAAGGTGCTCATGGGCGTGGACTTCCACCACACCGCCGGCACCGTGCGTGGCTACGTCAGCCCCAACACCCTGGCCGGATATGTGCTCTCCAACATCTACACCACCAGCTACGGCAATCTGCCCGCAGTGGCCGAGAACTACAATCTGCGCACGGTGGATGACCAGCTGGGCGTCTATCTGCAGGACCAGCTGAAGATCGCCGAACGCTGGTTCGTCTCTGCCGGCATTCGCCACGACCGCTCGCAGCAGACCGTCAGCAACGCCATCGCGCGCACCGAGACCGAGCGCAGCGACCGCGCCAACACCCGCAACCTGGGTCTGGTGCATGAACTGGCCAATGGCTTCTCGCCCTACCTGAGCTATACAGAATCGTTTACCCCCACCACCGGCACCAGCTTCGGCGGCGACATGCTCAAACCGGAACGCGCCAAGCAATACGAGGCCGGCATCAAGTACGCCCCGCTCAACACCAACGCCCTCTTCACCGTGGCCGTCTTCGACCTGCGCCGCCAGAACGTGGCCACCGCCGACCTGGCCCACGCCGGCTATTCGGTGCAGACCGGCGCTGCGCGCTCCAAGGGGGTGGAGCTGGAAGGCAAGGTATCGCTCACCGATGGACTGAGCCTGACCTCGAGCTACAGCTACACCAATGCCAAGGTCACCAGCAATACCGCCACCAGTAGCAGCAGCGCCAGCAACACCGAGGGCAAGGCCTTGCCCGGCGCGTCCAGGCACAATGCGGGCGTGCTGGCGGACTATGCGTTCCAGCGCGGCAGCCTGGCGGGCACGCATGTCTCGGCCGGCGTGCGCTACATCGGCCGTGCCTACGGCAATGCGCTCAACACCTTCGAAACACCGGCCGTCACACTGCTGGACTTCGGTGCCCGCTTCGATCTGGGCCGCTTCAACGCCGACTGGCACAACATCGAGCTGGCGCTCAAGATCAACAACGTGACTGATCGCGTCTATGCCTTCTGCTCCGAACTCTGCGAGTACGGCGCGCGCCGCACCGGCCTCGTGCAGTTGAGCACACGATGGTAAGCAGCCTCGCCGCCTGGCTGTGCCGCCACGCGCCACGCCGTGCGCATCTGGTCCTGCTGCATCGCTGGACCGGGCTGGCCATCGCACTGTTCCTGCTGGTGGCCAGCCTGACCGGCAGCCTCTTGGCCTTCGAAGACGAACTGGATGTCTGGCTGGCGCCCGAACTGCTGCTGGCGCAACCGGCCCCAGGGCAGGCCGCCACCGACATGCTGGATCCCTACCAGTTGCGCGCGCGGGTGGCCCGGGCGCTGGCCCCGCGCGTGCAGGTCAACCAGCTGATCCTGCACGTGCAGCCGGGGCGTACGGTGCGCTTCCTGGCCGATCCGGCCATCGATCCGGCCAGCGGCAAGCCATATCGGCTGGGCTATGACGAAATCTTCGTCAATCCCTACGATGGTCGCATTCAGGGCGTGCGCGATCGCGACGAGATCAGCCTGCGCCCTTCCCAGCTGATGCCTTTCCTGTTCAAGCTGCATCATTCGATGGCACTGCCGCGCGTACCGGGGGCGCTGCTCATGGGCATCGTGGCCACGCTATGGACGCTGGACTGCTTCGTCGGGATGATCCTCACCTGGCCGCGTGCCCGGCCTTTCGTGGCGAAGTGGAAGCCGGCCTGGCTCATCAAGTGGCAGGCCGGCTTCCATCGCGTCAACCTCGACCTGCACCGGGCCTGCGGATTGTGGCTGTGGCTGATGCTGCTGCTCTTTGCCTGGTCCAGCGTGATGTTCAACCTGCGCGACCAGATCTACCTGCCGGTCATGTCGCGCTTGCTGCCCTTCGACACCAGCTGGCGCGGCACTGCCCCGCTGGTCCGTCCGCTGCCGCAAGCGCCGCTGGACTGGCCGCAGGCGCACGCCATGGCGCGTGAAGCCATGGCCGGCTTTGCACGCGAGCGCGGGCTGGTGATCGATTTCGAGGAAAAACTGAGTCTGGACCGCCGCCGTGGCTTGTATGCATACATGGTCCACAGCAATGCAGACATCCGCAGCGATACCGGCAATACCGGTCTGCTGATCGATGCGGCGACCGGCGCGGTGCGTGGTCACTGGCTGCCGCAGGGTGACCGCAGCGGCAACACCTTCAGCAACTGGATCGGCGCGCTGCACATGGGTCAGGTGTTCGGCCTGCCGTGGCGGATCTTCCTGGCCATCATGGGCGGGGTGGTGAGTCTGCTGAGCGTGACGGGCATCGTGCTCTGGTGGAAGAAACGCGCCGCCCGCCAGCCCCGTGCCATCAGGACGAGGACGCCGGTGCAAGGTGCTGGCGGCAAGCTGCCAAAGCATCGCGGATCAGGAAATTGACCAGCGTGGCCGAAATGCCCAGCTCGGCGGCAATCTCGCGCTGGCTCAGCCCGCCGAACCGGTACAGCTCGAAGGCGCGCTGGGTGCGGGCAGGCAGGCTCTCCAGCGCCCGGCTCACCAGCGCCAGGGTCTGGCGGCCGATGGCGATGGCCTCGGGGCCTTGGGCCTCGGCGTACATGTCCTGGCCTGCTTCTTCGACGGTGAAGACATCGTTCTCGAAACTGCTGCGGCGATGACGGTCGATGGCCAGATTGCGCACCATGCGCAGCAGGTAGGCGTGGGGCTGGTGGATGCCGCAAGGGTCCGCCACTTCACGCAGCTTGAGGTAGGCATCCTGCACCACGTCGTCGGCGCGGTGCGGGCAGCCGAGGATGCGCTGGGCGGCCTCGCGCAGGCGCTGGCGCTGGCCGATGAAGTGCTGTTGCAGACCGGTGGACAGGTTGGCGTGGGACATGGGAACAGGTCTCCTGATGAAGGGCTACCAGCGATAGCGGGCGCTGAGCACCGCCATGCGCTGCTCACCCCAGAAACAGGTCAGCGTGGGTTCGGCCAGGCAAGAGGTGGTGTGCCGGTTGGTCAGGTTGCTGACGTTGAGGGCATAGCGCCAATGGCCCTGATCCAGGCGCAGCATGGCGTCCAGCAGGACCGTGGCGGCGTTGCGTACGGTGTTGGCGGCATTGGCGTAGCTGGCCCCGGCATAGCGCACGCCGGCCCCCATGCCCAGGCCGGGCAGCGGCGCGCCCGGCGTGTAGTCCAGCCACAGGCTGGCGGCCTGACGCGGGACCAGCATCGGCGCCTTGCCCACCAGAGTCGGGTCGGCGTGCGCCGTGTTGATCGCCTGCGTATAGCTATAGGCCGCCTGCAGATTGAGCCCCGGCCGCAGCGCGCCGCGTGCTTCCAGCTCCAGTCCGCGCGAACGCACCTGACTCTGGTCGACGGAGAAATTGGCATTGTCGGGATCGCTGGAGAGCACGTGATCCTTGCTGATCTGGTACAGCGCTGCGGTGTACAGCACCCGTCCGGCTTGCGGCTGGAACTTGATGCCGGCCTCGACCTGTCGCCCGTGGCTGGGAGCGAAGGGCCGGCCTGCCGCATCCTGCCCCGCCTGCGGCAGGAAGGAGGTGCTCACGCTGAGGTAAGGCACCAGCGCCGCGCTGAGCTTCCAGGACAGCCCGGCGCGATGGCTCCAGGCATAGGTGCGCGTGTCGGTGCGCGCTGCGGTGGTGATGTTGCGGGTGGTATCGGTCACGCGGTCGTAGCGGCTGCCCAAGGTCCAGACCAGCGCGCCTTGACGGATCTGGTCCTGCGCGTAGAGGCCACTCTGCTGCATGTCTTCCTGCAACTGCGCCACCAGTTGCGACGCCATCGGGATCGGCAGGCCGTAGACCGGCTGCGTCAGGTCCAGGCTGGGCGCGTTGCCACGGTAGCGTTGCTCGTCCTGATGCATGCGGCTCAGGTCCAGGCCCAGCACCACCGTATGTTCGCTGGCACCTTGCCGGAACTGCCCTTGCAGGCGCGTGTCGAGCTGGGTGCTTTGCAACTGCGTGTCGTAGAGGGCGGCCGCGCGGGTGAGCACGTTGCCCGTCAGGCTGACCGGATTGAGGACCGAATACTGCGAGCGCAGGCCGGCCTGACGGAAGTCCTGCTGCAATTGCCAGTGCGCATCCAGGCGATGCGCCAACTGCCAGCCCAACGACCATTGTTCGACACGCTGGCGGTCGATGCCGGGATCGCCCACCAGCGTAGGCGAGAGACTGCCGTCGGCGTTGACGGCAGTCCAGCGGCTGCTGCCGTTGCGATCCTTGAGATAGTCGGCCAGCAGGATGAGGCTGGTATCAGCGCCCAGGCGCAGCTTGAGCGAAGGCGCGAGATAGAGGCGGTCGTTTTCCACGGCACGGCCGTTGCCGTAACGGAACTGGGTATCGCTATCGCGCGCCAGGGCGACGATGCGGCCCTGGACCTGGCCTTCCTGGTCGAGCTGGCCACTGAGGTCCGCGGCCATCTGGCGCTGCTCGAAGGTGCCGGCGGCCACCTCGATTTCATTGGCCGCGTCCGCCCCGGCGAGCTTGCTGATGCGGTTGACCACCCCGCCCGGATCGCCCTGCCCGACACTGGCCGAGGCCGCACCGCGCAGGACCTCCACCCGCTCCAGGCCGTAGGCTTCGGTACGGAACATGCCGAAGCCCACCACCACCTGACGCAATCCATTGAGGTAATCGCTGGTGTTCTGCGCATTGATGAAGCCGCGCAGATTGAAGTAGTCGTAGCCGCGCGGGTCCACGCCGTGGGTCTGGGTATTGGCACCGGGCAGGTAGCGCAGTACGTCCATGACGCTGGCCGCACCGCGCGCCTCCATTTCTTCGCGGGTGACCACCGACAGCGATTGCGGAATCTCCAGTAGCGGCGTGTCGGTGCGGGTAGCGGTGCGGCCACTGAAAGCGCCGTAGCCGCCCTCGCCCCCCTCGCTCATGCGCCCCTGGTTGAGCGGCAGGCCGTCAGGGCTGCCGACGATGACGACCTGCCTGAGGCGCTGGGCCTGCTCGGGCACGGTGTCATTGCCCGACGAGGCTGGCGCACGCCATTGCAGACCGTAGCTGCCGCCCGCGGTGCGGACCGCCCGCAAGCCGCTGCCGGCCAGCAGTCGGGCCAGGCCTTCGTCCACGCCGAGATCCCCGTCCAGCGCCGGGGCGTAGCGGCCCTGCACCATGTCTGGCGCATAGGACAGCGTAATGCCGGCCAGTCTGGCAAAACGGTTCAGGCTCTCGTCGAGGGGGCCGGCGCTGATCTGGTAATGGCGGCGCGGCGCGCCCGTCTCCTGCGGCCACGACGCTGCACAGGCCACCAGCAAGGCGCAGGCCAGCAGCAGGCGCCACCGCGCAAGGCAGGCGCGGCGCATGCGGTCAGCGTGCAGCGAGGAAAAAAGGACGGGCATGAAAAATGACAAGAAAATTCATCTGGGTTCTCCTGGTATGCCGAACCAGCCCGTCAAAACCCGTAATTTCTGTCAAAAAATTTTTATCGGCCGTTCAGCGCCACCACCCGGACCCAAAACCGCGTGCGCCGTTCGATGGCCACCGGCAGCGCCTGGGCCAGCGCATCCAGCGCAGCCTCGCTGTCGCGCAGCTGGAACACGCCCGACACCAGCAAGGACGCCGCCTCGTCGTCGCACTGCAGCCAGCCGTGGCGGTAGCGCGCCATCTCGGCCACCACCTCGCCCAGCCGCATCTGGCGGGCCACCAGCGTGCCGTCGAGCCAGGCCGTGGGGTCCATCGCGGCGGCCCCGGTGGCTTGCCGTTGCAGGCTGCCCAGGCCATCGATCTCCACCGTCTCGCCGGGCGCGATGACGACCCCGGTGCCCTGCCCTGGGTTGACGGCCACCCGGCCTTCCAGCACCGTCAGGCGCGTGACGCCCTCCTGCTGGCGCACCGCAAAGCGCGTGCCCAAGGCCTGCAGGCGGGCCTGTGCGGTCTGTACGAGGAAAGGACGATGCCGGGGTGAAAGCGCATCGGCACCGGTATCGATGAAGATTTCGCCGCGCTGCAAGGCCAGCAGGCGCTGCCCGGCATCGAAATGCAGGCGCACGGCGGTATCGGTATTCAACGCCAGCCGCGTGCCATCCCCCAGCACCACGCGCCGCTGGTCACCCGTGCCGGTGGCGTAACGCTGACCGTCGATCTGGTCGAACAGGCCCGCCTGACGCCCCGCCAGCGTGACCAGCGCGACACCGCCCAGGCCCAGGGCCACGCCGCCCAGCCAGCGGCGCCGCGACTGACGGCGGCCGCGCGCGCGGGCCAGTGCCGACAGCGGTTGCTGCCATTGTGCCGGGGACACGGGCAGGGCCACCAGGCGCTGGAATTGCGCTTCCGCGGCCATGAGTTCGGACCACACGGCCTCATGACGGGCATCCTCGGCGCGCCAGGCATCGATGCGGGCCTGCAATGCGGCATCGGCCGCACTATGGCCGGCCTGGGCACGCAGCCTGACCAGCCAGGCGATGGCCTGCTCCAGGACCGGATCGGGCGAGGCGGCGGGCGATGAAGTGGCGGGCATCTCAGCGGGCATGAAGGCACACAGGGGCTAGCTCGCCTGCCAGGCTTGCCGCATCAGGTAGCAATGGCGGATCGACGCGGCCATGTATTTTTCGACGCTGCTGAGCGAGACACCCATGCGCTGGGCAATCTGCGCGTAGCTCAGGTCTTCCAGACGGGACATCAGAAAGGCTTCGCGCGCCCGGGCGCCCAGGCCGTCGAGCATGGCGTCAATGGCAGCCAGCGCCTCCACCAGCAGCATGCGCGCCTCGGGCGAGATCACCTCCGGCGCCGGCAAATGGGCGATGGCCTCCAGGCAGGCGCGCTCGACTTCATCACGCCGCACCTTGTCCACCACCAGCCCGTGCGCGATGCGGCTGAGCCAGGCGCGCGGCTCGCGCAGGTCGGCCAGCGCCTGCGGCTTGCCCAGCACACGCAGGAAAGTATCCTGCGCCAGATCGGCCGCATCCACACTACAGCCCAGACGCCGCCGCAGCCACTGCTGCAGCCAGCCATGATGCTCGCGATAGAGCGTCTGGACGTGCTGGGCGTCGGCGGTGGGCGGGACGGGCATGGGGCGGCGGGAGAAGGTGTCAGATAATAATAATTCTCATTTTAATGTTCGATATGAAGTTTGACAACGCCCGACGATGCGCCACTCCTGGCCGGCGATCAGCATTTCCGAGCTGCGGCCGGCCGTCTGTCGTGGTTTTCCCGCCCATCCAGTCCAATTGGACTAGTTTCTTTCCTGGCAAGCACAGCTAGAATCGCCGCTGTAGATGAGTCGCCCTGGAGGGGGGAAAAGACCGGACCGCATAGCGCGGCGCTGGCAGCTCGGGGGGGACTCATCTGCATTCTGTTCGCCCCGCCTCATTGAGCCTGCCTCATCACTGCCCTCCCCCCTGCCCGACACTTCACCGACCGGCGAGCGCCACTTGGCGCATTCACGATCCCCGCTCACGCAGTCTGCTTGAAGACGCTCGCGCCGATTCCGCTGGGCCGCATGATGGGCTATTCGTTTGCAGAGCATGTATGGCTTGACGCCTGATCTGATCCATACATCTGATCCATACAAGCAGTTTCAGACGACGGGGCGCCGGCCGGTGTTGGCAGCGCCCCGTCGGTATGCAGGCACACGGCCGCGCTTTTGCCTTAGACTCTATCGCCGTCCGGACAGACCCAGGGAGCAGGACAAGCGATGAGAATACTGCTGGTAGAAGATGACGCCATGATCGGCGAGGAAGTGCGCGCCGCCTTGAAGGACGCGGGCTATGCCGCCGACTGGGTGCGCGATGGCGCGCTGGCGCTGACCGCGCTGGCCCGGCAGGACTACGACGCCGTGCTGCTGGACCTGGGCCTGCCCGGCGCCGATGGCCTGGCCGTACTGCAAAAATTGCGCCGGTCGGACCAGAATGCCGCCACCCCGGTACTGATCCTGACCGCCCGCGACGGCGTGCAGGACCGTATCGATGGACTCGACAGCGGCGCCGACGATTACCTCCTCAAGCCCTTCGCCATCGGCGAACTGCTGGCGCGCCTGCGCGCGGTGCTGCGGCGCAAGTCAGGTGCGGCCACCGTGGTGCTGGACAACGGCCAGCTGGCCCTGGACCTGGCCGCGAAGACGGCACGCTGGCAAGGCCAGCCGCCGGTGGCGCTGTCGGCGCGCGAATTCGCCCTGCTGCAGGCGCTGATGCATCGCCCCGGCGCCATCCTTTCGCGCAGTGAGCTGGAAGAACGCATCTATGGCTGGGGCGAAGAAGTGGAAAGCAATGCCGTCGAATTCCTGATCCATGCGCTGCGCAAGAAACTGGACCGCGAGGCCATCAAGAACGTACGCGGCATGGGCTGGATGGTGGCGCGTGGAGCGGCAGCGCGATGAAGCGCCTGCGCACCCTGCAGCGCTCCCTGCAAGCGCGCCTGTCGCTGGCGCTGACGTTGGCCATCCTGCTGGTGGCGCTGGGCGCAGGCGGGTTCGGCTTCGTCAGTGCCTATCGCGATTCCATCCGCATGCAGGATGACCTGCTGCTGCAAGTGGGCGTGCTGATCGCCAGCCTGGGCGGCAGGCTGCCCGATGACGGCGCCGTGGGCAGCTATCCCGGTGCCGACCATGAATCGCGCATCAGCGTGCAATGGCTGCCCGAACCCGGCCAGTCAAGGCCGCCCGGGGCGGCACTGCCGCTGCCGGCCGGTTTGCACGATGGTTTCCAGACGGTGTTCATGTTCCATGAGGATTTCCGCGTCTATGTCCAGCCCATGCCCTCGGGCCGGCGCATTGCGCTGGTCCAGGAGACCGACGTGCGCGACCACATCGCTTCGCGCAGCGCCTGGCGCGCGCTGGTTCCGGTGCTGATCCTGGTACCGGTGCTGCTGCTGGCGCTGCAGCGCATCATGCGTACGCTCTTTGCGCCTCTGACCAGGCTGCGCCGCGAGATCGACCAGCGCCGGGACGACCAGCTCGATCCGCTGGCCACGGCCGACCTGCCGCCCGAAATCAGTCCCTTCGTCGATGCCATCAATGGCCTGCTGGCACGCGTGCAAGGGGCCATGACAGCGCAGCGGCGCTTCGTGGCCGATGCCGCCCATGAATTGCGCACGCCGCTGGCGGCGCTGTCGTTGCAGGCCGAACGGCTGCAGCAGAGTGAGTTGTCCGACACCGCACGCGAACGTCTTCAGCGGCTGGAGCAAGGGCTGGAGCGGGCACGCACGCTGGTCACCCAGCTGCTGGCACTGGCACGTGTGCAAGCGCAAGACCAGAGCGCTACGTCGCAGCGCAGCCGCCATGTGCTGCGCGAAGTGGTGCGTCCGGTGCTGGAAGACCTGCTGCCACTGGCCCAGCAGAAAGACATCGATCTGGGCGTCGACGGGCCGCTGGAGGCGGTCGTGCAGACCAATGCCCTGGACCTGGGCTTGCTGCTGGGCAATCTGATCGACAATGCCATCCGCTATACGGCCGTGGCCGGCTGTGTCAGTCTGCGGCTGGCGGCACCCGATGAAACGCCACCGGGCTGCGTGCGCATGGAGATCATCGACAACGGCCCCGGCATTCCGGCCAGCGAGCGCGAACGGGTGTTCCAGCCCTTCCACCGCCTTGACCCGGCAGCCGCCCCCGGTGCGGGTCTGGGCCTGGCCATCGTGCAATCGGTCGCGGCCAGGCTGGGGATCGTGGTCCGGCTGGAGGCCGCCGATGAAAAAACGCAGACGGGATTGCGCGTACTGCTGGACATTCCGGCCGCGCCGCCCCTGGTTTCTTGACCCAGGCTAATGCTGCACTAAGTTTCATGGCGTACCATCGCCCGGATTCTTTCATTTTCACTTGGGGACCCAGATGAACAATACCGAGCACGCCCTCGGGCAAGGCACCCGCTATCACCCTCTTTCCGCCGCCCTGCACTGGCTGATGTTCCTGCTGTTCGTGGTGGCGCTGGCCACCATCGAATACCGCGAGGACATCCCCAAGGGCGATCCCCTGCGCGACCTGCTGCGCACCGTGCACATGCATGCCGGGCAGCTGGTGCTGATCCTGGTGGTGGTACGCCTGATCGCACGCAAGATGCTGGGCGTGCCGCCCGAGCTGCCACTGCCGCGCCTGCAGCAACTGGGCGCGCATGCGGTACACCTGCTGCTCTATGCGGTGATGATCGCCCTGCCTGTGACCGGCATCCTCTTCACCCAGGCCGGTGGCCGCGACGTGGTGTTCTTCGGCATGACCCTGCCGGCGTTCCTGGCCAAGGACATGGCCCTGCGCGGACCCATCAAGGAAGTGCATGAATTCATGGGCAACGCCGTCTATTTCCTGGTCGGGCTGCACGTGCTGGGGGCCTTGTGGCATCAGTTCTTTGATCGCATGCCCATCTTGCAACGCATGTCCTTGCGGTCATCGGGCAAGCGCTGATTTCCGCGAAATCGCCAAGACCTTCACCGCCCGGCCAACTGCCGGGCTTTTTCGTTCCTGAAATCAGCCTTTGCGGGCCGCCTGCCTGCCCGGAAAGTGCAGCCGGCAGGCGGCTCCCGGGCCATCGTT
The DNA here is from genome assembly GCF_037076565.1 of Herbaspirillum sp. DW155. Taxonomy (NCBI): domain Bacteria; kingdom Pseudomonadati; phylum Pseudomonadota; class Betaproteobacteria; order Burkholderiales; family Oxalobacteraceae; genus Herbaspirillum; species Herbaspirillum sp. DW155. The sequence continues at coordinate 2,835,129 of NZ_AP029028.1, forward strand.
GCGATTGTTGATGGTGATGGTGGCACCGTAGCCGTCCAGCACCGAGCGCACGATGGCCAGGCCCAGCCCGGCGCCGCTGGTCTGCCCCTGTCTGGAGGCGCGTCCGCGATAGAAGCGCTCGAACAGTTGCTCCTGGTCGGCACTGGCGATGCCGGGGCCACGGTCCAGCACCTCCAGCGTCGCCCCGCCGGCTTCGGCGCTGATCCTCAGCTCGACGGCCGAATCCGGCGCAGAAAACTTGATGGCGTTGTCCAGCAGATTGTTCAGCACCAACATCGCGGCACGCTCGCCCACGCGCGCCTGCACCGTCTGCGGGGCGTGCAGGATCAGCTGGATGCCGCGTGCCGCCGCACTGCCTTCCCACCTGGCGATGGCTTCGCGGGTCAATGCGTCCAGCGCGACGGACTCCGGCTGCCGGCTTTCCTGGCCGGCATCCAGGCGCGCCAGTTGCAGCAGTTCCTCGACCATGCTGGTCAGGCCGACCACTTCTTCCAGGCAGGATTGCAGGGTGGCCACGTGCTCCTCGGCCGTGCGTGGCCGGCGCAGCGACAACTCGATTTCCGTACGCAGGCGCGACAAGGGAGAACGGATCTCATGGGCCGCGTTGGCGGTGAAATTGCGTTGCAGTTCAAAGGCGCGCTGCAGCCGTCCCAGCATGGAGTTGAGGGTCTGGACCAGTTGCCCGATTTCATCGTCGCTGCCCGGATGGGCCAGCCGCTCGCCCAGGCTGGCGTCACTGATGCGACGCGCCTGGGCGGCGATGCGTTCGACCGTCCCGAAGAGCCGCCCGGTCAGGATGGCCCCGGCCGCCGCCAGCGCCAGCAACAGCGCCACGGCCAGACCGCCGAAGAGCAGCGCGGCCGAATCGAGGGTGCGGTCGGCATCATCCAGCGAACCCGCCACCAGCACCGCATATCGGTGCTCGCCCAGCCGTACCGGGACCGAGACCATGCGCAGGGGTTCTTCGCTGGCGTGCGGCAAAGTATCGAAGACGGTCTGACCATGCGCCAGGCTCTTGAGCAAGTCGGCCGAGACCGGCAAGGTGCCCGCGCCCAGATTGTTGCTGCGTGCAACCACCGCACCGTTGGCATCGATGATCTGCACCAGCCGGTCCAGCCGCACCAGCGAGGGCGGCGCCGTGCCGGGGCGCGGCTCGTGGACGTGGATGGCCTCGGGCGATCCATCGGCCAGCAGGCCCGCTTCGGTCTCGCCCAGCGCCAGCAGCGCCGCATCGAGCTGCCCCAGCACCGATTGCGAGAGCAGCCACCATCCCGCGGCCGCCGCACAGGTGACGATCAGCACCACCGCCATCAGATGCACCAGCAGCAGGCGTCGACGAAAACCCATGCTCACCGCCCTGCGTCGCTACGCATGCGAAAGCCCTGGCCGCGCAGGGTTTCGATCAGGGCGGGCCGGCCATCCGCTTCGAGCTTGCGGCGCAGGTTCTTGATATGCACGTCGATCAGGTTGTCGATGGCGATCAGGTCGGCATGCCAGACTTCCTCGGCCAGTTGCTGGCGGCTGACCACCTGGCCGCTGCAGCGCACCAGCAGTACCAGCACGGCATATTCCTTCTGCGTCAGGTCCAGCCGCTGGCCATCACGCATGACTTCATGGGCCAGCAGGTCGATGCGCAGGTCGGCCAGTTGCAGATGCAAGACCTGCAACTGGCGGGGCCGGCGCCGCAAGGCGTGCAGGCGCGCCAGCAATTCCTCGAAGGCAAACGGCTTGGCCAGGTAATCGTCGACACCGGCATGCAAGCCCTCGACCTTCTCGCCCAGGGCGTCACGCGCCGTCAGCATCAGGATGGGCCAGGCAAGCTGCGACTGGCGCACGCGCTGGCACAGCGCAAGACCGTCCATGCCGGGCAGCATGCGGTCGAAGATGGCGGCGTCGAACGGCTGCGCCAGATGGGCCAGCGCCTCTTCGGCACTGTGCGCTACCGTCACCGTGAAGCCCTCTTCCTGCAAGCCCTGCACCAGCAGTCGCGCGGCTTTCATGTCGTCTTCCACCAACAGGATCTGCATACCTTTCCATTCACGTGCATGTTGGAGATCGGGATTAAACCATGAGCTGCAGCCCTGCTTTCTGAAGAAAGATTCAGAAACGGCTGGAGCCAGCCCTCCTATGATAGCGACGTTTTTTGCAGCGCAACCAAAAGGGCGACGGCTCTTTGGTCTGGGCCGGGAAACACAGACAGCAACAGCGACAGCGGCACGACCGCTACGGAGCGCCGCGCTCCTCCCTCAACCGCACAGTCCACGGTGCCACCATGAAAATCCGAATCCCTACGCGCAGAGGCGGCCTCGCCCTGCTCGGCGCAGCCGCATTGCTTGCCATCGCCGTGCGCGGCACCCTGCCGCTCATGGCCGGCGAGGTCAAGCCGAGTCCGGCGGCCAGTCCGGTCCTGACCCATGAAGGCGAGACCATCGTCATCCCGCCCGAGTCAGCCCTGCGCAACAGCCTCAAGACCAGCCTGATCGAAGAACGCGCGATCGCCATCCCCTTCAGCCTGCCGGCCGTGGTCGAGGCCGATCCGGCGCGCCTGGCCAGAATTCTTCCGCCCACCACGGGACGCATCGTGCATCTGCACAAGCGCCTGGGCGATGCGGTCAAGGCCGGCGAGGTGCTCTTCGAGATCGAGTCGTCTGACCTGGGCCAGGCCGTCAGCGATGCGCGCAAGGCCCAGGCGGCCCTGACCCTGGCGCGCCGCAACCTGGAGCGCCAGCGCAGCCTGGACCAGGCCAACATCTCCGCGCGGCGCGACCTGGAACAGGCGCAAAGCGACTATGAACAAGCCGACAGCGAAGCCGCCCGGGCCCAGGCCCGCGTGGCCGCGCTGGGCGGCGCCAGCGGTGCCGGCAGCGCTGCGCCCCTGGCGGTGCGCGCGCCGGTCAGCGGCCATGTGATCGAACTGAACGCCGCCGTGGGCAGCTTCTGGAACGACACCACGGCCTCGGTGATGACGGTGGCCGACCTGTCCTCGGTCTACGTCAGCGCCAGCGCACAGGAAAAAGACCTGGCGCGCCTGAAGGTCGGCCAGGATGCCGAACTGTTGCTGGACGCCTATCCCGGTCAGCTGCTGCTGTCCAGAGTCCAGTCGGTGGCGCAGGTGCTGGACCCGGATACCCGCACCGTGAAAGTGCGCATGCTGGCGCCCAACCCCGATGGCCGGCTCAAGCCGGGCATGTTCGCCCGCGCCACCCTGCGCGAGGCAGCCCGCCCCGGTTTGCTGGTACCCATGACCGCGGTGGTGCAAAGCGGTTTTGCCAACCGCGTCTTCGTGGAGGTGGCGCCGTGGAAGTTCGAGGCCCGCAAGATCGTCCTCGGTGCGCAGATCGGCAACGAGGTCGAGGTCACCGCCGGTCTGGCTTCCGGTGACCGTGTGGTCATCAAGGATGGAGTACTGCTCAATGATTGAACGTCTCGTCACCCTCTGCTTCCAGCGGCGCGGCATCGTGCAGCTGGTGTTCCTGCTGGCGGCGCTCTATGGCTGGTACTGCTGGAACCAGTTGCCGCTGGAAGCCTATCCCGATATCGCCGACGTCACTTCACAGGTGGTCACCCAGGTCAACGGTCTGGCCGCCGAAGAAGTGGAACAGCAGATCACCATTCCGCTGGAGCGCCAGATCATGGGCACCCCAGGCATGCACGTGATGCGCTCGGAGAGCACCTTCGGCCTGTCACTCATCACGGTCGTCTTCAATGATGGCGCCGAAGACTACTGGTCGCGCCAGCGCCTGCAGGAGCGCATCTCCGCCGTCACCCTGCCCTACGGCGCCCAGCCGGGGCTGGATGCACTGACCTCGCCCATCGGCGAAATCTACCGCTACACATTGCAATCGAAGACGCGCGGTCTGCGCGAACTCTCCGAGCTGCAGTTCTGGAAGGTGATTCCGCGCCTCAAGCAAGTACCGGGCGTGGTCGACGTCTCCAACTTCGGCGGACTGACCACCCAGTTCATGCTGGAGCTGGATCCGGCCAGGCTGATCAAGTACAACACCTCGCTGAACCAGATCAGCCAGGCCATCTCGGCCAACAATGCCAATGCCGGCGGCAGCATCATGCAGCGCGGTGAGCAGGGTCTGGTGATCCGTGGCGTGGGACTCATCCGCAGCCTGGACGACCTGGGCAACGTCGTGGTCTCGCAAAAGAATGGCGTGCCGGTGCTGGTCAAGGATCTGGGCCGCGTGGTGCTGGGCAACCAGGAACGCCACGGCGTGCTGGGGATCGACGGGCAGTCCGACGCCATCGAAGGCATCACCCTGCTGCTCAAGAACGAGAACCCCTCGCGCGTGATGGAGGGCGTGCACGCGGCCGTGCAGGACCTGAACGACCACATCCTGCCCAAGGACGTCAAGATCGTGCCCTACATCGACCGCAGCAAGCTGGTGGACGCGACCGTACATACGGTCGGCAAGACCCTGATGGAAGGCATGGTGATGGTCTCGCTGGTGCTCTTGCTGTTCCTGGGCAGTGCGCGTGCGGCCGCCATCGTGGCCATCACCATCCCGCTGTCGCTGCTGACGGCCTTCATCCTGATGCATCACTTCAAGATCCCGGCCAACCTGCTCTCGCTGGGAGCGATCGACTTCGGCATCCTGGTCGATGGCGCCATCGTGCTGGTGGAAAGCGTGCTGCGCCTGCGTGAAGAACGCCCGCAAGGCGAAATCACCGGGACCGACATCCTGCAGCTCATGCGCCAACTGGCACGGCCGATCTTCTTCGGCATGCTGGTCATCATCATTGCCTACCTGCCGCTGTTCGCCTTCCAGCGCATCGAATACAAGCTCTTTTCGCCGATGGCCTTTGCGGTCGGCTTCGCCCTGCTGGGCGCGCTGCTGGTGGCCTTGCTGCTCACGCCCGGCCTGTCCTGGCTGGCATATCGCCGCCCGGTCAGGGTCTTCCACAATCCGGTGCTGGCGTGGCTGGAGCCGCGTTACCGCAGCATCCTGGATCGTCTGGTGGGCAAGTCGCGCTTCGTGCTGGCACTGACCGTGCTGACCCTGGCCGCCATCGGCGTGCTGGGCGCCACCATCGGGCGTGATTTCCTGCCTTACCTGGATGAGGGCTCGATCTGGCTGCAGGTCCAGCTGCCGCCGGGCGTGTCGCTGGACAAGGCCAGCGAACTGGCCGACCGTCTGCGCGCTGCCACCCGCGAATTCCCCGAGGTCGAGCACATCGTGACCCAGGTCGGCCGCAATGACGATGGCACCGATCCCTTCACGCCCTCGCACATCGAGTGCGCGGTGACCCTGCATCCGTATGACCAGTGGGCCTCCGGCTGGACCAAGCAGGAACTGATCGCCCACATGGCCGAGCGCTACAAGAAGCTGGCCGGCATCGACGTCGGCTTCACCCAGCCCATGATCGACGGCGTGCTCGACAAGCTCTCCGGATCGCACAGCGACCTTGCCGTCAAGATCTATGGCAACGACTTCAAGGAAATGCGGACGCTGGCCACGTCGGTGCAGGAAGTCTTGCAGAACGTACCGGGTGCGGCCGATGTGGTCATCGATCAGGAGCCGCGCCTGCCCCAGGTGCGCGTGAACGTCGACCGTGCCGCTGCAGCCCGGCTGGGCATCAACGTGGCCGACATCATGGCGCTGATCCAGACCGGCATCGGCGGCAGTCCGGTGACGCAGGTCTTCATCGAGGAACGCAGCTACAACGTGGCTGCGGTCTTCAACGACCATGCCCGTTCCACCCCCGAAGCCCTCGGCAACCTGACGCTGGTAGCGGCCAATGGCGCCCATGTGGCCTTGTCGCAGGTGGCGCACATCACCATGGAAGATGGCGAAACCACCATCACCCGCGAGATGAACCGCCGCCACCTGACGGTGCGCCTGAACCTGCGCGGCCGCGACCTGGCCTCCTTCCTGGATGACGCCAAGGCCCGCATTGCCGGTCAGGTGCATTACGACCACACCCGCTACGACATCGCCTGGGGCGGTCAATTCGAGAACCAGCAACGCGCCCAGGCCCGTCTGGCGCTGATCCTCCCGATGGCGCTGGCCTTCATGTTCGTGCTGCTCTTTGCCGAGTTCAAGAACCTGCGCCAGCCTACCCTGATCCTGCTGTGCGTGCCGCTGACCACGCTGGGCGGCCTGATCGCGCTGCATCTGCGTGGCATGACGCTCAATGTGTCCTCGGCGGTGGGCTTCATTGCCCTGTTCGGGGTAGCGGTCCTGAACGCCATCATCATGATGTCCAACCTGAACCGCTGGGTCGGCCAGTCCGGCCTGCCGCTGCGGGAGGCCGTCATCGCCGGCGCGCTGCAACGGATGCGGCCGGTGCTCATGACCGCCACCGTCGCCGCGCTCGGGCTGGTGCCGGCGGCCATCGCCCACGGCCTGGGCAGCGACGTGCAACGGCCGCTGGCCACCGTGGTGGTGGGCGGCCTGATGAGCGCCACCATCCTGACCCTGGTGCTGTTGCCCGCCTTGTACTACCTGGTTGAATCGAAGCTGGCGCGCCCTGCCGCGCCGAGCGCCGATGACCATGCCAACTCCCGTTGAGGATGAGCCCACCATGTTTCTGACTTTCATTTCTCCCCGCTGGCCCGGCCTGGCCTGCGCCACTGCGCTCGGTCTGGTCCTGGCCGGCTGCGCCGTCGGTCCCGACTTCAAGACGCCGGACGCCCCCAAGGTGAGCGCCTATACCGCCGACAAGGTGGAGACCGCCACGCCCCCCGATGGCCAGCATTTCGTCGCCGGCCAGGATGTGCCGGGCCAATGGTGGAAGGCCTTCGGCTCCCCGGCCCTGGATGCGCTGGTCGAGGATGCCCTGGCCCACAACGCCGATCTTGAAGCGGCCCAGGCGGCCTTGCATATGGCGCGCGAAACTGCGGCCGCACAAGGTGGCAGCCTGTGGCCCAGCGTGGACCTGCAGTTCACCCCCACTCGCCAGAAGGTCGCCGACACCCTGGCCAGCCCGTTGGCTGACAACAGCTACATCTACAACCTGCATACCGCCCAGCTCAACATCTCGTATGCACCCGACATCTTCGGCGGTGCCCGCCGCCAGGTCGAAGCGAGCCGGGCGCAGGCCGAGGTACAGCGCTTCCAGCGCAATGCCACTTACCTGACGCTGGTGTCCAACGTGGTACTGGCGGTGGTCAACGAAGCCAGTCTGCGTGAGCAGTTGCAGGCCGCCGAGAAAGCCGCGGCGCTGGCCGCGCAGCAGCTGGAGCTGGTCGAGAAGCAGCGCACGCTGGGCGCCCTGGGTCAGGCCGATGTGGCCGCCCAGGAAAGCCTGCTGGCGCAGGCGCAGGCGGTCTTGCCGGGCCTGCGCAAGCAACTGGCCCAGCAGCGTGACCAGATCGCGGTGCTGGCCGGACGCTTCCCCGAACAAGGCGGCACACCGCAGCTGATGCTGTCGGCCTTGACGCTGCCTTCCGAGTTGCCACTGAGCCTGCCGTCGACCCTGGTGCAGCAGCGCCCCGATGTGCGCGCCGCGCAGGCGCAATTGCAGGCCGCCTCGGCCCAGGTGGGCGTGGCCGTGGCCAATCGCCTGCCCAGTTTCTCCATCACTGGCACCCTCGGCAGCTCGGCTCAGGACATCTCCAATCTGTTCAAACCGGGAACGGCGTTCTGGAGTCTGGGCCTGAACCTGGCCACGCCCATCTTCCATGGCGGTGCCCTGCAGCACCAGCAGCGCGCCGCCGAAGCCGGGCTCGACCAGGCCCGGGCGCAGTACCGCAGCGTGGTGCTGGCGGCCTTCCAGAACGTGGCCGATACCCTGCACGCGATGGCCGCCGATGCCGATGCCCTCAAGGCCGCCGCGCGCGCCGAGGGAGCGGCCCGGCGCAGCTTCGATGCCGCGCAGGCGCAATGGAAGGCCGGCCTGGCGGGCTATCCGCAAGTGCTGCTGGCCGAGCAGAACCTGTTGACCGCCAGCCAGTCACGGGTGCAGGCGCAGGCCGCGCGCCTGTCCGATACGGTGGCGCTGTTCCAGGCGCTGGGGGGTGGCTGGTGGCACCAGGACCTGTGAAGCTGCAATACGCTCAAGGGGAGCGCGGCCGGCAGGCTGCCGCTCTGCGCAAACCGGAGATCCGTTCATGAGCCTGCACACGAAAAACAGTACGATGTGGCGCTTGCCGCTCTGCATGGCGGGCTTGCTGGCGCTGCCCGCCTGCTCATGGCGTCCGCCCGCCGATTCCCACGTCCAGGCGACCGTCGGCGTGATACAAAGCGTCATCGATCCGCACACCCGCGCCGAGCAATTGCCGCCCTGCCTGGCCAGCCGCTTGGCCCAGTTGCGCGGGGGCACCCGCTTCGTGGCCATCCGCTATCGCCACTGGGCCAGTCATTTCAATGCCACGACCTATGCGGCGTTGGATGAAGATGCCGCGCTGCCATTGCATCAGGCCGTGCAGATCGTGCCGGGACGATGTGCCCATGACGAACTGGCCATCATCCTGGGCCCCGCGCCATTGCCTGCCACTGGTGGCCGATGGCTACCATCGTCTGTGCGCCGTCTATAGCGTCGACGAGGATGCAACCATCCCCTGCAAGATCGTCTGAGTCCGGCTCAGAACCAGTGATTGGCCTGCTTGAGGTCGCTGCGCAGTTCGCGGAAACAATGATCGGTCCAGTGGCTGCGGCTGACCTCATTGCGGCGCATGAGGACGATCTTGCGCTTGAGCGTGGGTTGCCGCAGCGGCGCCACGTGCAGGCTGTCATCGCGCAGGTAGGTGGTGTAGAGGCTGGGCATGATGCCGATGGCAATGCCCGAGCGCACCACGCCATAGAGCGATTCACTATGCACGACCTGATAGCGTCGCGATGAGGCCAGGCCATGCTGCATCAGCGCCGCCGAGGCGAATTCCCACACGCTGCCCTGCGTGAAGAGCACGATCTCCTCTCCCGCCATCTGCCGCCACTGCACTTCCTTGGCACCCGCCAGGGGATGGCGGCGCGAGACGATCAGCACCAGTTCATCCTCGAACAGGGTCACCGTCTCCAGCGTCTGCGAAGACAGCGAGTCAGGCGGCTTGATCCCCACGCAAAAATCCAGCTTGCCCGAATGCAGCGCATCGAGCAGGGCATCGTTGGGCATGTCCTGTAGCAGGATTTCCACATGTTCGTCATGCGCCTGGTTGTAGCGGGCGATGACCGCCGCTGTCAGCGTGACCGCCGAGGGAATCGCCCCGACCCGGATGCGATGGCGTCCGGTACCGATGGCGTGCTCGATATCGTCGAAGATGTTGCTGGCCGTATTGAGCAGGTGGCGCGCGTATTCCAGCACCACGCTGCCTTGCGCGGTCAGGCTGATCTGATGCGTGGTGCGGTCGAAAAGCCGCGTCCCGAGCTGGTTTTCGAGCTGCTTGATGGAGGCCGACAAGGCCGGCTGGGTGACCGCCAGGGCATCGGCGGCGCGGCTGAAGCTGTTGGTGTCGGCCAGGGTGACCAGTGCCTGCAGATGGCGCAGGGTGACTTTCTGATTCAGTTTGATCATGGCACGCGCTCAAAAGAAGTCGGCAAGCAGGCAATCACGGGATGGGAAACGCCGCCTGGTTATAAATCGAATTTATGAAATTATAAATATAAACAAATTATATTATTTAACGTCTTGCCCTATCCTCCACACCGTTCGCAGCGAATTCCAACAATGAACGGTCGTATGGCCATCTTCAATACCACAGGGGCAGGCATGAAAAAACACTGGATGATAGGCGCGCTGGCCATTCCGGCAGCGCTGGCAGGCGCACAGGCGCAGGCGCAAAGCAAGGTCGAGATCTACGGTCTCATTTCGGGCGGCGTGGGTTATCTCACCAACCAGGGCGGTCCGCACAACTTCGAGGCACTCTCGGGCACCAACCAGAATCCGCGCATCGGCTTTCGCGGTCAGGAAGACCTGGGCGGCGGAACCCGCGCCGTCTTCACGCTGGAAAACGGCTTCAACATGATGACCGGCGCGGCCTCGCAGAGTGGTCGCCTGTTCGGTCGCCAGTCCTGGGTGGGCCTGGCCTCCAACAGCATGGGCACCGTCACCCTCGGCCGCCAGTACGAAGCGGTCAAGGACTATCTCGGCCCGGTGGTCATCGCCTCCAACGGCGTGCACATCGGCGACAACGACAACGGCTACAACAACCTGCGCGTGCAGAACTCGGTCAAGTACGTCAGCCCGATGTTCAAGGATTTCAACGTCACCGCCTTGTATGGATTTGGCGAAGCCGCCGGTGATGCATCGGTCAACCGTGTCATGAGCATCGGCTCCGGCTACAAGGGCGGCAACTTCCGCTGGGCCGTCGCCTACACCCAGATGGACCAGCCCAACAGCAGCAAGAGCCCCGATGGCGCCATGGGCAACGACTACGCCAGCTCGCTGTTGATCTTCAACAAGAGCGCGGTCAACAGCTCGGCAGGCGTGCGCCGCCAGCGCATCGCCGGCACCGGTGGCTTCTACATCGTGGGCAATACCGACTTCGGCGCCATGTACAGCAACGTCAAGTACGAATACCTGGACAACACCAAACTGACGCTGCAGAACTTCGACATCAACGTGGTGCACCATTACACGCCGGCCCTGAACCTGGGCGCGTCCTACTTCTACACCACCGGCAAGTACGACACCATCAACAAGAATCCGAAGTGGCACCAGATCAACCTGCAGGCGGACTACTTCCTCTCCAGGCGCACCGACGTGGCCATCACCTACAGCTACCAGCTGGCAGCGGGTGATGCGACTAGGGCCACCATCTTCGGCTTCCCCTCCTCCAGCGACAAGAAGCAGGCCGTGCTGATGCTGGGCATGCGTCACGTGTTCTAAGCCGCAAGCCTTCTGTTCTCCCCAGGCCTGGCCAGTGGCTCCCGCGCTGGCCGGGCCTACAATATGCAGTCTCATTTGTCCGTACCAAGGATCGCCATGTTCAAGCCCGCACGTTGCTCTCGTCCCCTCGCCGCCCTGGCCATGACCGGCCTCGGCCTGTCCCTGCTGGCGGCCCCGGCCCACGCGGAAAAGCGCACGCTGGTACTGTCGGCGTATCCGATTTCCCAGCCGCTGTTCAACAAGCTGGTCTATGCGCCCTTCAAGGAAAAATGCGGCTGCGAGATCGTGGTCGAGACCGGCAACAATGCCGACCGCATCGCCAAGCTCGACGCCCGCCGCAACAACCCGGTGGTGGACCTGGTACTGCTGTCGGACTTCGGCATGCTCGAAGCCGCACGCAAGGGGCTGGTGCAGCCGCTGGACTACAGCCGGCTGAAGAACTACAGCCAGATCTATCCTTTCGCCCGCAATCCCATCGGCGGCAATTACGCGGTCGGCTACACCATCTATTCGGTCGGCCTGGTCTACCGCAGCGACAAGACGCGCGCCCCGCAATCCTGGAAGGACCTGTGGAGCCCCGAACTGAAGGGCCGCCTGGCGCTGCCGGATGTGAGTACCACGCAAGGTCCGCTGGCCCTGCAGATGGCCGACCTGGCCTGGGGCGGCAAGGGTGGCGACTATCGCACCGGCCTGCAGAAAATTCTCTCGATCAGGAACAACGTGGTGACCTTCACCAAGAACAGCGCGCAGTTGTCGTCACTGTTCGCCCAGGACGAAATCTGGGTGGCCCCGGTCGCACGCTTCACCTGGTCGCAACTGATGAAGACCGGCATGCCGCTCAAATGGGCCATCCCCGCCGAGGGTCAGGCCGCCGGCATGAACGTGATGGGCATCGTGACCAAATCGAAGAATGCCGACCTGGCTTACCAGCTGATGGATTTCTGGCTCTCCAAGGAAGTGCAGACGGCGCTGGCCACCGAACTGGTGGATTCGCCGGTCAATACGCAAGTCGTGCTGCCCAAGGACAAGGCCGAATTCAACACCTATGGCGGTGAACACATCGCCTCGCTCAAGTTCGTCAAGCCGGAAGACCTGCTGAAGTACCGCTCGGGCTGGCTGGAACAGTGGAACAAGGGCATCAGCCAATAAGCGAAACCCTTCATGTCGTGGCGACGCCTGCCGGGTGCAGTGCGCCGCCCTTTTCTTTCCGGACCCCGTTTGCGCCCCATGCTCGCCTCTTCCAAATCACGCCTAGGACTGATGCTGGTCACGCCTGCGCTGATCTTCACATCGGTCTGTTTCCTGCTGCCGGTGGCGGCCCTGCTGCTGGATGCCTTCCGCATCGGTGGGCCGGACAGTCTCGATGGCGGCCCGCTGCAATGGAGTCTGGCCCGCTTCGCCGGTTTCTTTGCCGAGCCGCTGCACCTGCAGGTGCTGTGGCGCACCCTGCGCATCGCCGCATTGGTCACGCTGTGTTCGGCCCTGCTCTGCTATCCCGCCGCCCAGGCCATCGTGCGCGTGCATGCACGCTGGCGCGGACTGGTGCTGGGCATGATGATCCTGCCGCTGATGGTCTCGCCCATTGCACGCACCTATGCCTGGATCGTGCTGTTCGGACGCAATGGCGCGGTCAACGCGGTGCTGCTGCATCTCGGTCTGGCCGATGAACCGCAGCGCCTGCTCTTCACCGAGATGGCGGTCTTCGTGGGCCTGCTGCAGTTGCTGCTGCCGCTGATGCTGATGTCGCTGGTCAGTGCCATGGAAAACATTTCCGCCGACCTCGCGCTGGCCGCCTCGACGCTGGGCGCCAATGCCTGGCAGGTGTTCACCCGCGTCACCCTGCCGCTGACGCAGGAAGGGCTGATCGTCGGCGGCACCCTGGTCTTCACCGGCAGCGTCACGGCCTACGTGACGCCCGCATTGCTGGGCGGGCCCAAGGTCTTGATGCTGGAAACGCTGCTCTACCAGAAGGTCAGCGTGGAAAGTGATTTCGGCACCGCCAACGTGATCGCGGTGATCCTGGTGGCGATGACGCTGGCCGTCAACGCCGGCTTGAAACGCATTGCCGCTCCCCGGAGGACGACATGAAACAAGGACTCTTCCCGCGCGTGGTGCTGTGGGCCGTGATGCTGTTCCTGCTGGGCCCCTTCATCATCGTCTTTCTTGCCGGCTTCAGCGGTGGCGAGACGCTGGCCTTCCCGCCGCCCTCCTATTCGCTGCGCTGGATCGTCGCGGTGTTGCAGGCCGATGAATTCCGTCAGGCCTTCGGCACCAGCCTGCAGATCGGCCTGCTGGCCACCGTGATCGCGCTGCTGCTGGGCGTGCCCGTGGCCTATGCCATGTCGCGCATGCCGCCACCGGGCATGGCGGTGATCAAGCAGGTGCTGACCTCGCCGCTCATCATCCCGGCCATGCTGGTCGGGCTGGGCCTGTTGCGCCACTTCGTGCTGGTGATCGATGCGCCGGTGTTCCTGGGTTTATTGATCGGCCATGTCGGGCTGCTCACGCCCTATGCGGTGCGGGTGGTCTATTCCAGTCTGGCCAATCTGCGCGTCGATATCGAGGAGGCCGCCATCACCTTGGGGGCCACGCGCATGCAGACCTTCCGGCTGGTGGTGCTGCCCAATATCCGGGGCGCGGTGATTGCGGCCTTCTTCCTGGCCTTCGTGACTTCCTTCAATCAGGTGCCGGTGTCGCTGTTCCTCACCGGTCCGGGCATCAGCACCCTGCCCATCGAAATGCTGGGCCATATGGAAAACAGTTTCGATCCCTCCATTGCGGCGCTGTCCACGCTGCTGGTGCTGTTCACCATGGCCTTCGTGCTGGTCACCGAGAAGGTGCTGGGCATTTCCAAATACATGTGATGTGAGAACCTGATGAGTTACCTGAATCTCCACCAAGTAGCGCTCGGCTACGGCAACGCCCGGACCGCCGTGGAAGGTCTGGACCTGACCGTGCAACGCGGCGAACTGATTTCGCTGCTCGGCCCCAGCGGCTGCGGCAAGACCACCACCATGCGCGCCATCGCCGGTCTGATCGACCTGCGCGCCGGCCGCATCACCCTCGACGGCCGCGACATCAGCCGCCTGCCGCCCAACAGGCGCGACATCGGCCTGGTGTTCCAGTCCTATGCGCTGTTCCCGCACCTGAACGTGTTCGACAACGTGGCCTTCGGCCTGCGTTTGCGCAAGGTGCCCGCTGCCGAACTGCGCCAGCGCGTCGAGAAGGTCATCGCCGCCGTCGGCCTCACCGGTTTCGAAGCGCGCCTGCCTGCGCAGATGTCGGGCGGCCAGCAACAGCGCGTGGCGCTGGCGCGCGCCATCGTGATCGAGCCCAAGCTGCTGTTGCTCGATGAACCGCTGTCCAACCTCGATGCCAAGCTGCGCGTGCAGATGCGCGCCGAGCTGCGCCGCATCCAGCGCGAGCTGGGCATCACCATGCTCTATGTCACACATGACCAGGACGAGGCGCTGGCCATGTCGGACCGCATCGTCGTGATGAACGGCGGCAGGATCGAGCAGCTCGATACGCCCGAGCAGCTCTTCAATGCGCCGCGCACGCGTTTCGTGGCCAACTTCATGGGCTTCGAGAACCTCTTCGATTATTCCGATGGTCAGTTGCACGGCGCGGCGGGACAGCTGCCGCTGGCCGGACTTCCAGCCGGCACGGCCTGCGCCGGCTGGCGCGTGCAGCAGGTGCAGGTCGGCAGCGGTCCCTACGAGGGTCGCGTGCTCTCGCGCGGTTTCCTCGGCGAGCACGTCGAATACCTGTTGCAGACCGCGTTGGGCGAGGTTCGCGGCATGGCCCCCGCCACCCTGGCCTCGGCCCGTGAAGGCGACGCCGTGCACTTCGACCTGCCCGCGCATGAGGCCCTGGCACTGTCTGCCTGAGCCTCCCACTGGACCTTTCAAGAAGAAGACAAACATGCACAAGATCTGGCTCGATACCGACCCCGGCTTTGACGACTGGCTGGCCATGCTGATGCTCTCGGCCAACCTGGACGTGCACTGGCTGGGCGTGTCGGTGGTGGCGGGCAATGCCCCGCTGGTGACGACCTATGACAATGCGCTGCGCATCAAGCAGCATTACCAGCTCGACGTGCCGGTCTATGCCGGTTGCGACAAGCCGCTGGCCGGCACCATCGAAACCGCCCAATCCATCCTCGGTGACGCCGGCATGGCCACCACCGGTGAGAGCCTGCCGCAGGTCGATATCGCTGCCCTCGAAGCGCACCAGTCGCGGCAGTTGCAGCGCGATCCGCTTCCGCACGCCGTGGATGCCATGATCGAAGCGATCCGTCTGCATGCCGGCGAGATCACGCTCATGTGCATCGCCCCGCTGACCAATGTGGCCGTGGCCCTGCAGCGTGCGCCCGAGATCGCCGGCATGGTCAGGGAAATCATCCTCATGGGCGGCTCGGCTGACCAGGGCAATCACACCGCCGCCGCCGAATTCAATATCTATGCCGATCCGGAAGCGGCCGATTTGGTGTTCCGCTCCGGCATCCCGCTGCGCATGTTCGGCCTGAACCTGTGCCGCCAGTTGCTGGTGACCTCCGCCGAGGTGCAGCAGGTCCGTGCGCTGGGTACGGCGCGTGCCCGGTGGCTGGCCGGTTACTTCGAGGCTTACCTGCGCATCCGCAGTCCCGATGGTTCGGTGCCCATGCCCATGTATGACCCGGCCGTGGCGATCTGGCTCAAACGTCCTGAATTGTTCAGCTTCCAGCCAGCCCGGGTGGAGATCGAATTGCAGGGCCGTCTCACGCGCGGCATGACGGTGTGCGAATTCCGCGTGCCGCGCCGGGCCACGGCCAATACCGAGGTCGCCATGACGGTCGACGGTCCGCGCGCCATGCAGTGCATGATGCAGGAGCTGCTGGGCAGCCTGTCCTGAAAGCGTACCCATCACCTCTTTCCGGCCACGGCCCATTCCACTGATCTGCGTTTCATGACTTCCCATAACGAACACGACACCGGCCCGCTCACGCTCACGCTCGAACAATTCGTGCGCGCGCTGCCCAAGGTCGAATTGCATTGCCACCTGTTCGGCGCAGTGCGCCGCCAGACCTTCAGCGAACTCTCCGCACGCGCCGGCCATCCGGTCTCGCCCGAGGAGATCGAGGCCTTCTATACGCGCGGCGAAAAACCGGTGGGCGTGCTGCGCGTGTTGCGCGCGCTCGATGCCGCGCTGATCCGCCGGCCCGATGACCTCTACCGCATCACCTATGAGTACCTGGAGGATGCCCACGCCCACGGCGTGGCCTACAGCGAATTTTTCTGGAATCCGACCGGCACGGTGCGCGTGTCCGGCATCCCCTACGCCGATGCCCAGTCCGCCATCGTGCGCGCCATCGTCGATGCCGAGCGCGAGATCGGCATCATCGGCCGCCTGATCCCCAGCATCGACCGCGAAGCCAGCCCCGAGGAAGCCGTGACCATGGTGCAATGGATGCTGGCTGCGCGCGCGCCGCAAGTGGTCGGTATCGGCATGGATTACCGTGAGAACGATCGCCCGCCCGAACTCTTCGAAGCCGCTTACCGTCTGGCCCGCGAGGCCGGCCTGAAGACCACGGCCCACGCCGGCGAATTCGGCATGCCCTGGCACAACGTCGCCACCGCCATCGATCTGCTGCAGGTGGACCGTATCGATCACGGCTACACCATCGTCGACAACCCGGCGCTGATGCAACGCTGCATCGCGCGCGGCCTGGTCTTCACGGTGGTGCCGACCAATTCCTACTATCTGCGCACGCTCGCCCCCGAGCGCTGGGCGACGGATCATCCGATCCGCAAGATGCTGGCCGCCGGCCTGCGCCTGCACCCCAATACCGATGACCCCACCCTGCACCTGGTCACCCCGACCGGTGCCTGGCTGATGATGCTGCAACTGGGAGCCGACGTGGATGACCTCAAGCAGTTCATGCGTAACGGTCTCGATGCGGCCTGGATGGACGATGCGCTGCGCCGGCAATGGCGTGCGCGTTGGGATGATCGCTTCGATCAACTGCGCGCGCGCCTGACCACACTGCCTTCCGGGGGCAACGCATCGCGCAGATTGAATGTGAACCGGCCCTAGGCCGCCATGTCGATGACCATGCCGTCATCGTCATGGAATTCACCTTGATTCACCTGGAACCTGTCCACCAGTTCGGCCATCCGTTCAGTGGCCAGGCGCATCGCCTCAGCGGCGGCGGAGGACTGCTGCACCAGCGCCACATTGTGCTGCGTGATCTGCTCCATCGCGCTGACGGCCTCGGCTACCTGCTCCATACCGGCCGACTGCTGCGTGCTCACGCTGGCGATCTCGGCAATGACCCGGCTCACGCCATCCACCTGCACCACCACCTCGTGCATGGTCAGGCCGGCCGCCTGGGCATGCTGGCTGCCCTCTTCAATCTGCTGCGCCGATGCCATGATCAGGGTCTTGATCTCCTGCGCAGCGGCAGCCGAACGTTGTGCCAGTTCACGCACCTCGCTGGCGACGACCCCGAAACCGCGCCCGTGCACGCCTGCATGGGCTGCCTCCACGGCCGCATTGAGCGCCAGCAGGTTGGTCTGGAAGGCGATGTCGTCGATCACCGTGATGATCTCGACGATGCGTCCGGCAGCGGCCTGAATCGCCGCCATCTTGATGACCACCTGATCGACCGCCGCCCCGCCCGCAGCGGCCACTTCTGCGGCCGAGTCCGCCAGGGTGCTGGCCCGCTGGGCGTAGTTGGCGCTTTGCTGCGCGGTGGCGCTCAGTTGTTCCATCGCAGTGGCGGTTTCCTCCAGGGAGCAGGCTTGTTGTTGCGAGCGCGTGGCCAGATCCAGTGCGCCATCAGCGATATTGCCGGCCGAACCGCGTATGACCTTGGCCCCATGGCGTACCTGGCGCACGATGTGGCTCAGCCCCTGCTGCATGTTCTGCAGCGAAGCCAGCAACTGGCCGGTCTCACCCTTGAACTCCACCTCGATCTCGCCGCACAGGTCGCCTTTGGCCACCTGCGTGGCCAGATCGGCTGCCTGGCTCAGTGGCCCGGCAATCAGGCTGTACAGGCTGGTCAGGCTCACCGCCAGGAACAGCAGCACCATGCCTGCCAGCAGGTTGATCATGGCGTTGAGCGATTCGGTGCGCTGGCTTGCCTGGGCGATCTCGCGCTCCGTGCGCCTCTCCAGCATCAACAGGAACTCATCCATCGGACGCATGATGCGCGCCTTCTCGACGTGATAGGCATGGTCATGCAGCATCTGCCGGGCCAATGCCAGATCAGGCTCGGCCAGCGGCAGCTCAGCGCCCTGGCGGCCCTGGTAGTGTCTTTGCACGATGTTCATGGCCCGGGTCTCTGTGGCCACCAGCGTGTCGGAGTTGCGCTTGGCTTCGAGCAGCTTGTCCATCTCCGCCTGGGTGAAGCCGGCCTGTTGCATCAGCTCGCCCAGCGAGGCCGTCACATTGCTGTCCGGACGGGGCGGCTGGCCGTCGGCGGCGACCAGGTCCCAGTAGATGCGCTGGTATTGCTCGGGACGTGCGCGCTTGCCGTCGCGAATATCCAGGATCGCCTGGTACTGCCGCGCATACTCCGGGTTGCCGGTGATCACATAGGTGCGCGCCAGGCGTGTGAGGTCATCCGAACTCTGCCGCAATTCCTCGGCCAGTTGCTGCGACACATGTCGCCGCATATGCGCCTGGTTGAGCTCGAGCCCGGCCTGCGTTTCGGCCATGGCCATGACCACCAGCGTCACCATCAGTACAGCAATGATGACGGTGAGCATCAGCAGAATCTGCCTGATTGAAAAACGTTTATAGATCGACATCTTCTCCTCCCTGTTCGTCTGAAAAATCCGGCTGGGGCGCGCAAAGCCTCTTGGGCAGTGCCTCGCCGACCGGCAGGCGGACGATACGTGCAGGGCTTGGATCAGGGCCGAAACGGGGGAAGATGCTTGATGAATCTAGAATTAGTTCGTTTTTTTTATCGAATAAATTTGAATTTCTCTCTAAAACTATCCTTATACATAACAAAAATATCAGAACATTTTCAGTCGATCACAGACATCTTGTTCATCATCGGGTGAGCGCCAGCAAGAAACCGGATCCCGGTTCACAATACTGAACTTTGCTCTGCAGACTGCTTCCCATGAACTCCGTTGCACCGCGTGCTGCCAATCATCCTCGTTTTCTTTTGTTCCTGATCTGCGCCTTCGCTTCGGCCGGCCAGCTGGCCATCGACCTGTACGTGCCGGCCCTGCCGGAGATGGCAGTCGATTACGCCACCTCGGCCCAGGCGATCCAGACCAGCGTGACCGGCTACCTGATGGCCTATGCCTTCGGGCAACTGGTCTTCGGTCCGCTGGCCGATGCCTACGGACGCAAGCGCATCCTGATCCTGGGGCTCGGTCTCTTCACGCTGGGCTGCGTGCTCTCGCTGGCCGCCCCCAACCTGGAAACCTTTGTCGCCGCGCGCGTGCTGCAGGGCTTTGGCATTGCGGCCACCAACCTGCTGGCCAAGGCCATCATCACCGACTCC
The DNA here is from genome assembly GCF_037076565.1 of Herbaspirillum sp. DW155. Lineage (NCBI taxonomy): Bacteria > Pseudomonadati > Pseudomonadota > Betaproteobacteria > Burkholderiales > Oxalobacteraceae > Herbaspirillum > Herbaspirillum sp. DW155. The sequence goes on from NZ_AP029028.1 coordinate 2,854,405, forward strand.
TTCACCGGCCAGACCCTGGTGCATGCGTACACCTACATGGCCATCGCCTGGGGGCTGGCGCCGATCATCGCACCGGTGATCGGTGCGCACCTGCAGGAGGCCTTCGGCTGGCGCTCCTGCCTGGTGTTCCTGCTGGTGTATTCGTTGGCCATGTGGGCCATCCTGTGGAAGTATCGGGAGACACTGCCCCGGCCGGTGCACCTGCATCCGGCCACCCTGCTCAGGAATGCGCGCATGGTGCTGGCCAGCCCGGTGTTCCAGAGCTGCTTCCTGGCGCAGGGGCTGTGCTACAGCATCCTGCTGGTGTTCAACATCGTCGGTCCCTTCATGGTGCAGAACACCTTGCACCAGCCACCGACCTTCTTCGGCTACCTGGCCCTGGCCATCGGGATGATGTATTTCCTGGGCGGTATCTCCAATCGCATCCACCATCGTCGCCTGCCCTCGGCCGAGCAGCGGCTGCGCATCGGCGCGCGCGTCATGACGGTGGCGGCCTTCGCCATGCTGGCGCTGGCCTTGCTGGTGGGGCTGACGGTGTGGACGCTCATCATGCCGGTGCTGGTGATGGCCTTCTGCGCGGGAGCCATGTATCCCACGCTCATGGCCAAGGGCAATTCGATCTTCCCGCACATTGCCGGACTGACCAGCGCCATCCTGGGCTTTGCGCTGCTGCTGGTGTCCTCCGGGATGATGGGACTGGCCGGTTTCGTCTCCATCCATACCCGGCACAGCTCGCGATGGACTGCGGCGATGCTGGGCTTGCTGGGTTGGTGGTAAAGCTCGATGGCCTTGGCCTCCCAGCCGCCCTCGATGCGGATGCGTCCGCGATGCCTGGGGGTCAGGGCTGCACGGCCGCCGTTGCGGTCCAGTTCGATCCAGCGATAGAGGCTGCTGCGGCTGATGAAGCGCTGGCTGCTTTTGAGGCTGCAGGCAATCGCATCCTGCAGGCCGGGGTGCAAACTCCCTTTGCGGTAGCGCGCCTCCAGAGTGGCGATGGCCAGATCCATGCTCACGCCGGGAGCGGCGATGATGTGGAGTGCTTCCACGATCAACTTGCGCTGCTGTGCCTTGGCACTGGCGCGGCTGGTGGGATTGACGGTGGCCGTGAGCAGTTCTGAACGGGTGGCCAGGCGTGCGGGGTTGCGGGCCGACGCGGGAAGCCGGGTCGGCGATGTGGTGACTTGCTGCATGTTCACTCCTTGGAGGAAGATTTCTTCGCGCCTTTGGGGCGGCCTGGTTTGCGCGGTGTCCTGGCGTGGGCTTCATCGCGCACGCACTGGTGGGCATGCAGCAGCGAGGAGCGCAGGATTTCCACCTCCTGGAGGAACCAGGTGGCTTCCTCTTGCGTGAGCATGCCGGGCATGAACTGGCTTACTTCGGCCAGCGCTGGCATCTGGTCAATGTCGCCCAGGCGCTGTATCAGGATCGCGGCACGCGCCTGAATGGCTTGCGCGGCAAACCAGAGGCTATGCAGTTGGGCCTGATACTGCTGGGGGTCTGCCTCGTCGGCATCCAGTTCGCCAGCCATCTTGTCGAGCAGGGACATGGCGCTGGCGCAGTGGGTGTCCATCAAGGCCGCTTGCTGGCGCACGATGTTGGTTTCAGGGGTGTAGGCGCTGTTGCCGGGCACGGCAGTGCGCAGGCGGTCCAGGAGGTCGTCTTTCTGTTCCAGCTCCAGGGCCAGGCGATTGGCGCGCTTTTGCTCGGCGCGGGCGTCTTCGTGGCCGTCCGCTTCCAGCTTGCGCACCCGCTCGCGGAGCTGGCTGGCGCTCATGCGGTCGATGTCGTCCAGGTCGGCGAGTTGTTCGAGGACGTCATCGTCGTGGGTAATTAGCTCAAGGAATGCTTTGGTGCTTTTGACCTGCGTCGCCAAAAGTGCAACCGTTTCACTTTTGATGGTCTTTCGCGCAGCATTCATAAAACTGGCAGCGGATCGATATCCGAAGCCCAGCAGATCAATGCGCTTCTGGAATTCCCCGTGCGGAGTGACTTCCTTTAGTAGGATGAGTCGCTTCCCTAACTCCAGTAACGCTTCCACCGTGCGGCGCTGGTAGAAGCGGATGCCGTCTTCCAGACCGGAGGCAGACAGCGGGCCGTCATAGCTCAATTCCTTGGCCAGGGCGGCCAACTTTTCCGGCTCGGCCCTACAGGCCTCGGAAGGGACGGTCGCCGTCATCGGAATGACCTCGGCCATGGGCTGCTTGATTGCAAGACGTTTCATGCCCGTCACCCTTAGGCCGTCTTACGGGTAGTGGACTTGACGCGGCGCAGAACCGGGCGATCCGTCGGCGGCCAGATGGTATCCACGGGCTTATTGAGCAGCACCGAAATGTACTGTTGAACACGGGCGGACTTGCCGCGTCCGCAAACCACGCTACTGATGGTGGACTTATCCAGCTTCAATTCTTCGGCAACCACCACCAGCGTTTTTCCTGCAATACGCATTGCCGCTTTGATCTCTTCAGGGTGCATAATGCCCTCCTAAATCAATACAACTTGTTGTATGGAAATTGGTTACTGACTCGGTGAACCAACGAGTTGAATTCATTATAGCCACGATCGTGGCTATTGCAAATATTTAATGGGTGCTTTTGTGGCTATTGGAGAGCGATTGAAGGAAGAGCGAAAGCGGCTCGGAATGACGCAGGCCGTCTTTGCCCAAATGGGAGGGATTGGTCTGTCGGCATTAAAGCTTTATGAGGGGGATGAGCGCGAGCCCGGCGCCTTATTCCTTGCGGCCATCGCGAAGCACGGGGCAGATGTGCAATACATCGTTACTGGCGTGCGCGGCCAGCCAGTTCCCCCTACTGCGGACCTTGAACCCGACATCCAAATGCTGGTTGAGGACTACAAGGGGGCCGACGCCGAGGGAAAAAAAATCATTCGGGGGGTAGCCCTTCAAGCAGCGCAGGCAAAGAAGGCGAAGCAGCGGGCATAACTTGTTGCTCCTGCTGTTGCTCAGGGCCGCCATGAACGATCCCCCGGACGAACCTGACCCACCACCGTCAAAGGCAATACTGTTGCCGATGCGGCGTCAGCCAGACCGGGATGAGGTACGTATTTTTGTAACGAGGGCCGTAGTTGAAACGGCGGGGCATCCCAGCTCAATAACTCGATACGCCAGGCAGTAACTCCTCCGCTCGCGCATGGGCGCGGGCGGGGGTGAACAAGAACGACCATCTATGTCAGGGAGGCGGGAAGGCGAACATGTGTAGCATTTCTCACCTGAGGATAATTAAAAATGCAGTTACTTCATCGAGGCTTGTTCTTGGCTGTCTTTGCGACGCTCGGCGGTTGCAGCGATTCAGAGCCAGAGGTTGCGAAAAAAATCGAACCGGTCGCTACGGCACAACAGGCCAAGCCCGCACCCGTCGCCGAGCGATCGCTTGGAATGACACCGGAGGAATTCCGACGGCAATTCAACACGCAAATGGCAATAGTTGATGAGCATTACAAGTTGCCGAAGTTCGATATCCAACGAGGCGATGTCAACGATGCGTTTTCGCATCAGCTTGCCAGCAATGTTGGGCTGGTAGGGACAGTCAGCAAAAAAAGTGGGGAGATGAAAGAAATACTGGTGATGCTCGGTGCAGGAAAAAAATACTCTGACAAGGAGACTCTCATGGCACTGGCAGTGACGGTAGTTGTAGCCGAGGCGGCCAATCCCGATATTGACAAGGAGATCATCGGCGCAGTCATTCCAAAGATGATAACCAAAGCGCTAGGCAATATCGATAATGGCAAATCAGAAGAATTAACCGTAGGAGGGGTGACTTACTTGGCTGCCGCCAGTGCCGTGACCGGGCTGATGTTCTCCGTCAGCCCGGCAAAGTAAATGATGCTCTCTAGGTTTTCAGGCTGACTCGGTTGAGTCAGCCGCCATTGAACAGAAAAAACCATCACCTCAATAGGGAAGAAACATTTCCCGCCTCCTCACCGCATCATCCTCCCCGTAATCTCCGGTCATTCCCTCATGGGATGGACCACCGGAGATTACCTTGAAACTTCCCCGCCTGTTCGGCTGGCTCTTCGCCACCCTCCTTCTGCTGGCCTGTATCGGCCTGGTGTACCCCAACCAATTGCCGGTGAGCTTGTACAAGCTTTCGCTGGTCACCATGGCCGGCGTCATCGGCTATTGGCTGGATCGGTCGCTTTTCCCCTACGCCCGGCCTGATAGCTTCATTGAGCCGGAAGAAGGTGAGGACGCACCGGCATGCGATGCCATCTCTGCTGACGAGGATCGGGCCTTCATGCCCTGTTCGGTCGCCTTCGCCGCCGCCATGCTTCGCCGCGCCATCATCGTGGGCTGCGCCATGATCGCCATCGGCCTGGGGGCCTGACATGCGCGGCAGACTGTTCAACTTCCTGCTGTGCATGGTGCTCATCCTGCCGGGCCTGTCCCCCGCCTCTGCGTGGAGTCAGACGCTTCCCGTCCAGGCCACACGCCATCGTGCCGAGCTGACGCGGGCCGCGCATGCAGGCTGGGGCTTGGACGCGCCTGTGCCGGTCTTTGCTGCGCAAATTCATCAGGAGAGCGGATGGAATCCGCAAGCGGTCTCGCGCGTGGGTGCTAAAGGCATGGCGCAGTTCATGCCGGCCACGGCACGCTGGTGGTGCGCCTCCAACGGTATTGCGGCGGGCCACTGCCTGCCGGAGAACCCGACATGGGCAATGCGCGCCCTGGTGGGCTATGACCGCTGGCTCTATGAGCGCGTGCGCGGTCCTGATGAATTCAGTCGGCTATGGGCCATGAGCCGGTCCTACAACGGCGGACTCGGGCACTGGCTGCAAGAAGCGGCCATCGTGCGTCCTGCCCTGGACCGCTTGTCCATCGACAGCGCATGCGGCAAGGCCAAGCGCCATCCCTCTTTCTGCCGGGAGAATCTGGACTATCCACGGCGCATCCTGATCCAGTTGCAGCCGCGCTATCAGTCGTGGGGGCGCAGCGTTCCGGTGCCGTCGAGCTGATTGCCGGAGGGGATATGTCATTTCAGATCATGGACGTAGAAACGATCGCACGCCGGGCGCATGAGGCGGCCGCAGCGGGTATGCCCGTCTCGGCGTGTCCTTATCCGCAAGGGTCGCCTGCCGCCTGCCGGTGGCTCAGCGAACACGCGCGCGCCATGGCGCAAGCCCATGCTGATGCGGGCAGGAGGATGCCATGAGGCTGGTGATTCCCGGCTGGATCAAGGCACTGGCCGCGCTGGGCTTGCTGGTTGCTGCCGTGTATGCGCTGCGTGGGCTTGGTCAGGAGCACTATCGCCAAGGCCAGCAGGCAGAGCGGCTGATGTGGACGGGCAAGGAAAATGCCGCGCTGCGCAGCGCCCATGCCCGCCTGCGGGAGCTTGAAGAAAAAGCGCGTGCAGCCGAGGCGCGCCACGCACAGACGATGGCCGCGATTTCAACGCAATATCAAAAGGACTTGAGCAATGAACGCCTTGCAAAAGATCGCGCCCTGGCTGCTGTGCGCCGTGGTGAGCTGCGCCTGTACGACCCGGCAGGACGCGCCGTTTCCGTTGGCGGCGTCCAGCGAGGTGACGCCTGCCCGGCTGGCCCCCGCGCCGCCGGAGGTGATGATGCCGCGCCAGGCGAACTTTCAACGCCGGCTGCTGAATTTCTTCTCGCGCTCACCGGCGAAGCCGACGAAGTGACCCACCAACTGACGGCCTGTCAGGCCGTCATCGCAGCGGACCATCAAGTTAAGGAGCAGCCATGAGCCGGGAAGATGTCATGCAGTGGTCGCTGTGGCTGGGGATCGCCAATTTCCTGCTGACCTGGGGGGTGGCGCTGTATATGTACATGTCCAACAAGAACAAGGCGACCAATTCGCGTATCGATGCGCTGGAGGCCAGGGTGACGGCCTCCATCATCGACCACGGCAACCGCATCACGCGGCTGGAAGTCGGGCCTACCCACGAGGATCTGGGCACGCTGCATGAGAAGGTCAACGATGTCACCACCGAGGTGGCCCAACTCATTGGAACGGTCAATGGGATGAACCGGCTCTTGGGCAGTATCGATGAGCATTTGCGGAGGCGCAGCGGATGAACGACTACGAAAAGATGCAACGCGCTGACCTGCGCCTGCGCGTGCTGCAGGTGCTCTCCACCGTTCCCGGTTATCGCGCCAATGAGACCTTGGTCCGCCAGCAGCTTCTGGAGCGGTATGCGCACGCATTATCGCAAGATGGCCTACGCGGGGAACTGGCCTGGCTCCATGAGCAGGGGCTCTTGGCGTACCAGGGCAGCGATATCGTGCTGGCCTCGCTCACTCAGCGGGGGCAGGACTGCGCTGCGGGCCTGGTTCAAGTCCCCGGCGTGAAACGTCCGGGTCCGGACGAGATGATGGTAGCGGCCGGTATTGGTCTGTTGAGGCAGCTCTGATGGCGCATCCTCCTGAAGTGCGCGATCGGGTGCGGCGCTTGTATGTCGAGGGTATGCCCTTGAACGGCGCGGCACTCACGTGCGGGGTGAACTACGAGACGGCCCGTCAATGGAAGGCGCATGCAAAATCCAAGGGGGATGACTGGGATACGGCGCGCACGGCCTATCGCGTCAGCGATCAGGGCCTGGATGATCTCAACAAGCAACTGGTGGAGGATTTTGCGCGCCAGGTCATCACCACTACCCGCGAACTGGAAACGGCAACCATGCCGGCGTCGGACAAGGCGCAGTTGCTGGCGCAACTGGCCGATGCCTATGCCAAGTTCAGCAAATCCTTTGGCCGCTTGAATCCGCAGTTTTCCGGTTTGTCGGTGGCGCTCGATACGCTCAAGATCATTGCAGATCATCTGCGCGTGAGCGATCCGGCCGCGTTGAAGCTGCTGCATCCGCATCTGGAAGAGGTGGGTGCCATCGTGGGCCAGCGCTATGGCCGTTGATCGCAATGAGATCAAAGAAGTGCGCACCTGGCGTGAGTTCGAGCTTGAACTGGCCAAGCTGGGTGACGATCTGCGCAATCTCATTGAGCTGGAGTGCGAGGCTTTCGATGCCGATCCGCAGGCCAGTCGGGCGCGTCGCGAACGGGCCTGGAACGACTATCAGTTTTTCTGCCAGACCTACTTTCCGCACTATGTGCCGACGCCACATTTTTCGTTGTTCCAGCAGTTCATTTTTCAGCGTCTGCCGGAGGTCATTGATGGCCCAGCAGATGGCCGCGAAGTCCACCAGGCCCCGCGTGGCGAGGCCAAATCCACCTATGAGACGCAGCTAGGCAGCTTGTGGTGCATCGTCACCGGTCGCAAGCACATGATCGGCATCATCATGAATACCGAGGAGCAGGCGGCCGAGATGCTGGAATCGATCAAGGCCGAGCTCGATAGCAATCCACGGCTGGCGATGGATTTTCCGGAGGCCTGTGGTCGTGGGCGGGTGTGGCAGGCGACTACCATCGTGACGGCCAACAACCGCAAGGTGCGCATCGGCGGTACGGGCAAGAAAATCCGGGGGATGAAGCACGGGCCACATCGTCCGGATCTGATTTTTCTGGATGATCTGGAGAACGATGAGAACGTCCGTGACAAGGACCAGCGCGACAAGGTGGAGGCGTTCGTCCTGAAGGCGGTGCTGGGTCTGGCCGGGCCTGCGGGTGGCATGGATGTGTTCTGGCCCGGCACCAGCCTGCATTACGATGCGGCGATCAACCGGGTTTCGCGCAAGCCGGGGTGGCGGCGCAAGGTGTTCAAGTCGATCATGCAATGGCCTGATCGCATGGACCTGTGGGAGCAGTGGGAAGGCATCTATACCACTGCCTCCGATGAGGAGGGCGCACGCGAACAGGCGGAGGCTCAAGCGCTGGCATTTTATGAGGCCAACAAGGAGGCCATGAATGCGGGCGCTATCGTGTCCTGGCCGCAGGTACGGCCACTCTATCGGCTCATGTGCATGCGGGCGGTCGATCATGATGCGTTCAACCAGGAGCAGCAGAATGAGGCGGGCAATGATGCGACGGCACCGTTCAAGTCCCTGCAGTTCTGGGTGGATCGGCGTGATGACTGGCTGTTTTTTGGGGCCATCGATCCGTCGCTGGGCAGGAAGAACAAGCGCCGTGATCCTTCGGCCATTCTGGTGGGCGGGCTCAATCGTCAGACCATGGTGCTGGATGTGGTGGAGGCCGATATCGCCTGGAGAGTGCCGGACCTCATCATCAGCCGGGCCATCGATCTGGAGCTGGAATACCGCTGTTTGGCGTGGGGCGTGGAGACGGTGCAGTTTCAGGAATTCATGTATACCGAGCTGCTCAAGCGTGCGGCCTTGTTGGGAATTTCTTTTCCCGGTGTGGCGATGGATGAGGATGTCGAAAAGGAGTTACGCATCATCAGCCTGCAACCTCACGTGGTCAACGGGAAGATTCGGACGCATCGCTCCCATGGCTTGATGAATGAGCAGTTGAAATTCTGGCCGGAGGCCGATCACGATGATGGCCCCGATGCGCTGGAAAAACTCTTCCGCCTGGCCAATCAATACAGCGGGCAATGGCTGTACACGTCTGCCGCGCCCTTGCGACAGGCGCGTCGCATGATGCGCGCGGCCAGTGGTCACAACGATGATTGGGACGATGATGATTGAGCAAATCAAGGCGGCCTTGCGCCGGATGTCGGGCAGCGTGCGGGCTGGGCTGGATAAGCTTCAAGCGGGGGCGCGTTCGACGCAGGGCCAACCGCTGAACTATGCCGCGGTGCATACCTTGGCCCCCTCCCGCTTGGCGGCGGCCTTCGCGGCAGCCGATCAGGGCCAGATTACCGAGCAGGCGGCGCTGTTTGAAATGGTGGAAGAGCAGGACCCGCACCTTTTTTCAGAGATGGCCAAGCGCCGACGCGCAGTGACCGGTCTTGGCTGGCAGTTGCAGCCGCGTGAGGATGCGGATGCGTCCGAGCTGCGCCGCACCGTTGAACTGGCCGACATGCTCAAGAGCATTCCGCGCTTTGAGGATGCGCAGTATGACCTGACAGACGCCATCGGCAAGGGCTTTGCGGCCCTTGAGATTGAGTGGAAGGCAGGCAGTACCTGGCTGCCGCAGAATCTCTTGTGGGTGCCGCAGCGGATGTTCCAGATCGACCGCAATACGGGGGCGCTACAGTTTCTCAAATGGGGAATGCCGCAAGCATTGCGGCCGTGGGGCTGGATCATTCACGAGCACAGGGCCAAATCGGGCTACATCGAGCAGGCGGCGCTCTTCCGAGTCTTGGCGTGGACCTATGCCTACAAGGCTTATAACGTGCAGGACATGCAGCGTTTCCTGGAGGTGTATGGCATGCCGCTGCGGCTGGGGAAGTATCCTCCAGGCGCTCAGAAGCAGCAGCGCGATGAGCTCTTGCGGGCGGTCCGCCATATCGGGCAGGATGGCGCTGGCATCGTCCCTAACACCATGAGCATTGATTTCGTCCAGGCCAAGATGGCGGGGACGGTATCGGATTTTCTGTCGGCCATTGAGTATTGGGAGCGCAAGCAATCATTGGCCATTCTGGGCGGCACGCTGACCAGTCAGGCCGATGGCAAGACCTCGACCAATGCGCTGGGGGCCATCCATGACAAGGTGCGGCGGGAGATCATGCTGCATGATGTGAACCAGATCACGCCGGGGATCAATCATCAGCTCATTCGCCCCATCGCTCTCATCAATGGTCTGTTTGCGGAAGACCGCCTGCCGTCTTTCCGCTATCTGACGGAAGAGACCGTCGACCAGGCGAAGATGGCCGATGTGCTCACCAAGGCGGCCAGCATGGGCATGGAGATTGATGTGGAGTATGCGCACCAGGTGATGCAAATTCCACGGGCTGACAAGAAGGCCAAGATGCTGGTGCCGCCTGGCCGTGCGCTCGCACAGACACCGGCCAGCGCCTTGACGCGCCTGGCCGCGCTCAGTGCCAGCCGGCAGACGGAGCCTGATATCGCGTCGGCCTATTCGGCGCAACTGGCCGCACTGTGCGCACCGATGGAGCAAAAGGCGATCCAGCAGATTGCGGCCATCATTGCGCAGTCAGGCGACTTTGACGACGCCATCGGCAAAATTGAACGCTTGAGTGGGAACAATCCGGCATGGGCGCAGGCTATGGCCTTAGGAATGGAAGCGGCAATGCTGGCGGGGATGGAGGCGGCTGCTTCGGAGGGGGATGCGTAATCATGGCGGCCTCTCCAGCGCGCTTGCCGTTCTCGGAGGCGATTGACTTCTTCCGCAACAAGGTGCGTCTGCCCTCGTCGGGCTGGACGGATATCTATCAGGAGCAGCACAGTCACGCGCACATTGTTGCCGGTGCAGCCAACGATGCTCTGGTCGAAGACCTGTATAACGCGATCCGCCAGTCGCAGGAGCATGGCACTGGCTATCCTGCCTTCCGCAAACAGTTCGATGAGATCGTCGCCAAATATGGTTGGGCGCACAACGGTTCGCCCGGTTGGCGCAGCAAGATCATCTACGATACGAACATCACCCAGGCCTACAACGCGGGGCGGTACAAGCAGATGATGGCGGTGGTCCACTTGCGGCCTTACTGGCAGTATGTTCACTCGGGTAGCGAGCATCCGCGCCTGCATCACCTGGCTTGGAATGGACTTATTCTGCCAGCCGACAGTCACTGGTGGGATACCCATAGTCCGCAAAATGGCTGGGGGTGCAAATGCAAGGTCCGTTCGCTGTCTCGCTCGGAGGCGCGCAGCTTGTGGGAAGCCAAGGGAAGGTCCGGCCCGGATGAAGCGCCGCCAATCGAATGGGAACAGCGCACCATCGGAAAAAAGGGCAGCAATCCCCGCACGGTGATGGTGCCCAAGGGAATCGACCCGGGCTTTGCCTACAATCCGGGCAAGGCTTGGCTGGAGCCGCATACGGTTCCACCCCTGCAGGGCTATGACGCGGTGTTGAAAGAGCGCGGCGCGAGCTGGCCGACCGGCGTTACGCCGCCAGCCCTGTCGCCACCCACCTCGGTGCCCAAGAGCTTGCTCATCGCACCAGGTACGCCGCCCGAGCAAGCCATCACGGAATATCTGGAGGTCTTCGGGGCCACGTTGGAGCGTGGCGCAGCGTTCACTGATGCGACGGGCAGCACCCTGGCGATTAGCAAGGCCCTGTTTGAAGATGGCAATGGTGATTTCAAATGGTTGTCCAATCCGGACAAGGCCACGCGACTGGAATATCTCTACCTGCTGGCCATGACGCTGGTTGAGCCAGATGAAATCTGGTGGAACTGGGAGAAGTCGCGCTCAGAAGAGGGGCGCTGGCTGCTCAAGCGTCGTTACCTTCGGGCGTTTGAGCTGGAGGGCAGCGGGCAGTATGGCGTGGTAGCGTTTGAGTGGGGGCGCACAGGTTGGGCTGGCTCTACCGCATTCGTGCCGGATCGCAAGAGCGAGGAAAACCGTGCTGCGTACTTTGACCGGCAGCGCATTGGCCGTTTGCTGTTCAAGAAATAAAAAACGCGGCCACTGTCCTGGGCCGCGTCATGTGGCCGCATTGTGGAGGGGCTGGACAGAGCCGCTCTCGCTGACACCACGGGGAAGATATTATGCAATTTACCGTTGAATTTCAAGCCGACCACCTGGCGGCCATCCTGGAAGCCGTGCGGAAAGAGGTGGCTACGCCTCAGGAGATGCTGGTTAGCATCGGCGAAGAGCTGTTCAATGCCAACCAGCACCGCCACGCACAGGGACTTGCGCCTGATGGCATGCCGTGGAAGCCGCTATCTCCCATGACCCTCGCCACTAGAAAGGGCGGCAGGATTCTTCGCGTGCGTGGAGATATGCTGGAAAGCTTCAATTATCAGGTGCAAGGAAATTCCCTCCGGCTCGGATTCAGCGACCAGAAGGCCGTGTGGCATCACTTCGGAACAGGCACCTATGGCCCGCGTGGTTCCCGTTACACAATTTCCCCGAAGAAGGCCAAGGCACTGGCGTTCGGCGGCTTGATGCGCAAGCGGGTCAGTCATCCCGGTATTCCCGCCCGACAATTAATCGGCTTCCCGGCGTCCGACAGGGAGCTGACAGGTAACGTGATTCGGGACCATTTAACGGAGGCTTTAAATCGAGTTCGAAGCCGGAATAAATGAGCTTTGAAGTCACTGACCCGCATTGAAAATCGGGATTTATTAGGACCGGATTAGCCGAATATTGGGAGATTTATCGGCATTTATTCCGATTTTTTGCCCGCACCCATCCCAAAATCAAAGTTCGGCCCTCGAAACAGGTTTTCAGCACCAGCGCGGCTTCGCGTCATTTTTGAGGGCCCAAACCTGTCCCATTTCTTTGACTACCCTACTGATCGTCGCGCGGCCAATTGTGAAGAACGCCGAACACGCTTTTTCAGCTGCAAAGATTTTAAAAAAAATCCCGTTCTTCTCCACGTTTTGGACGCTCTCTCGTGGTGCGATGCTGGCGCCCATCACGTTCCCGCAACACGGAGAGTCTCGCCATGAAAGCCCTGCCCCTCATCCTCCTGCTCAGCAGCGCCAGCGTGCTGGGTGTGCTTGAACTCCATCCGGCACACGCTGCCAGCTTCGATTGCAGCAAGGCCGGATCGGCCAACGAAAAAACCATCTGCCACGACCCCGAACTCTCCGCGATGGACGATCAGCTGGGCCGTGCCTACCGCCGCGCGCGCAAGGCCGCCACCAATGTGCGCGCCTTCCGCACCGCCAGCGACCTGCAGTGGCGCTGGCGCGAAGACAATTGCCACGACCGCGCCTGCCTGGTGGCATGGTATCAGCGCCGTCAGACCGAACTGGAGGCTCAGGCTGCGCCGGCCACGGCCACGATCCCGGTCGCCGTGGCTCAGCCCGCAGCCCAGCCTGTGACCGGCACACCGGCACCGGCCCTGGCCGCCGTGGCGCCCGTCCAGCCCGCAGAAACGATCTCTGCTGAAGCGGCGGCGGCACTCGCCCGCGCTGCCCTGGCCGCCAGGGCTGCGGCGGATGCCAAGGCGGCTACACCTGCCCCAGCGCCCGTCGCCACCGTTGCTGTGCCCGCTGCACCGGCTGCACCCGCTGCCCAAAGCTTGCAGCTGGGACTCAACATGCGCCAGATCGAACATCTGGCACCGCAAGGCAGCATGCCCTGGCCGCATTACACGCGCGCCGAGCGCGGCCAGTATTTCTATCAGGATCCGCAGGCGGGCGCCGCGCAGCCTCTGGTGGCCGTGCGCTACTACGGCATCGAGAACGGCCAGTACATCCTCGAAGCCGTGCGCGGCCAGACCGTGCTGCGCTACACCTGCAGCGCCGATTGTCCCTACATCTCCGAGCTGACCCTGCCGGGTGACGTGGAGAAGGACACGGTCATCGTCAAGAATGACCGCGCCTCGCTGCCCGGACTGATCGTCAGTGATGCAGTCAACGGCTTGCTGACCCCGATCATGTCGCGCTAGGCCAGCACGGTCGCAAGTGCGCGCTTGTCCTACACGCATTTGCGAAGGCGGATGACAGGCGGGAGACAGGGCGGCGGGCATACTGACCATGGTCGAGCATGGCGCTCATGCTCCCCTGCCCTGGCGAGAAGCCCCTATGAAGAAAATCGAATTCGACGGTTACCTGCTGGTCTACCAGGCCGATGACAGCGAAGGCCGCTGGAAAGGCTCGTACGCGATACTGAAGGATCGTGCAGAAATCAGCCGGGGCTCCCTGCACCTCACCGCGCACTCGGAAGAGGATGCCGCCTGCGAAATCCTGGCGGCGGCGCGGCGCCAGACGGACAGCGGCATGGCAGCCTAGCCGCGCCCTCCTTACACCCCTATACCTCCTACGCCACTTACACCACAACGTCGCGCATGCCGCGGCGATGGGTCAGCTCCACCAGCCGCCGCAGTGCATGGACCAGCGCGAAGCGGCTGCGCGCGCGTCCCAGCGAGATGCGGATATGCGATGCCGGGCCACGCTGGAGCTGCGCCTCGCCGGCCTGAAAAGTGTCCTGTGACACCACATGCAGACCGGCCTCCCTGGCCTTGAGCACGAAGTCCTGCCCCTTCCAGTGGGCCGGCAAGGCCTTCCAGACATGGATGCCGCCCGTGCCCGCCAGACTTTCGTCACTCAACGTACGCAAGGCCAGCTCCTGGCGGGCCCAGGCTTCATCGCGAATAGCCCCGGCCAGCGTGGCGGCGGTGCCGTCGTGTATCCACTGGGTCGACAGTGCCGTCGTGAGCGGCGTGGACATCAGCACGAAGGAGCGCAAGGCCCCCAGTACTTCTTCCTGGCTGCGCCCTTGCGGGGTGAGCACATAGGCCGTGCGCAGCCCCGGCAACAGGCACTTGGCCAGCGTGGAGACGTAGAACACGTGCGCCGGCGCATAGTGGGCCAGCGGCTTGGGTGCGTGGGCGGCAAAGCGCCAGTAGGGATCATCCTCGATGATGCGCAGGTCCAGGCGCGTGGCTACCGAGGCGATCTCGGCGCGGCGCGTGGCGGGCATGGTGTGGGTGGACGGATTCTGCAGCGTCGGGTTGAGGTAGACCAGCCGTGCGCCGTGCTTGCGCACGAGGGTTGTGAGCAGGTCCGGGCGCATGCCTTCGTGGTCTACGCCCACCGCCACCACGCGCCGCCTCAGCTGGGCGGCGGCCGCCAGCAGACCGGGATAGACCAGCGGCTCGGCCAGGATGGTCTCGCCCGGCCGGGTCTGCGACAGCAGCAACGCCGCCAGTGCCGCCTGCGCTCCCGGACAGGCCAGCACCCGGCTGTCGTCCACCGGCCCCAGCATCTCATGCAGCCACATCGCCCCGGCCGCCCGGTCGGCGCTGCTGCCACCGCCCAGGTGGTAGGTCATGAGCAGATCGACGTCGCTGTGCAGCAGTACCTGTGACACGCCCTGCCGAAGCAGGTCGTTCAGATCGATGCCGTCAGGGGGCGGCGGGATGTTCATGGACAGATCGATCACCTGGCTCAGGTCCACCTTGGGCGCGGCCACGAAGGTGCCGGCCGCACCGCGCGCTTCCAGCAGATGGCGGCGGCGCGCCTCGCCGTAGGCGCGCGTGACCGTGGTCAGGTCGACCTGCAGGCGTTCGGCCAGCAGGCGCTGCGGCGGCAGGCGGTCACCGGGCTTGAGGCGCTCGTCGGCGATGGCCTGCTCCATGAAGCCGACGATCTGCAGGTAACGCGGACCGCCGCGGGCGGTGAAGCGGGCGATCCAGTTCAGGGAGGGGTCTGCAGCGTGCGGGGGTTCCGGTCTGGCCATGCGAAAGTCCTGGGGTGAAGGGTGCACCTGCATGTCTTGCAGGTGGGCCCGCTAGTATGGATGCATGCCTAGGGAAAATCCATACATCCGCTCTTCCCCTTGTGCCAAGCTCGCCAGCCCGTCAATCACTCAGCCCGATACCGTGCGCATCCACTCCCGCGCATCTTCTCCTGCTGCGATGCGCATCGGCGCAGCCGGATCGATGGCAGCTCGCCAGCGCTAGGCCGCCACGAAACCGACCCGCTCCATCGTGCCGATGTGCATGCTCAGCAACTGCACGGCGCGGTCGGTCTTCTTGTCGCGCAGGGCGTCGATGATGAGGCGGTGGTCGTGATCCGAGCGCGGTTGCCAGCCGCGCTTGAATCCGGTCGAGAAGAGATAGCGCGAATTGGTCAGCTGCAGTTGCTTCAAGACCGCCAGCAGGCGCGGCATGCCGCATTCGCTGGAGAGGATGTCATGGAACAGGTTGTTGGCCGCATCCCACTCCACCAGTGAAGCCGCCTGGGCGCAGGCTTCCTGGGCCTCTTCCAGGCGCGCGATGTGCTCGGGTCCGAACCTGCGCACGCTGTGGCGCAGGGCCAGGATCTCCAGCGAGCCGCGCATCTCGGCATTCTCCTTGACCGCAGCCCGGTCCACCTGGGTGACCCGCACGCCACGACGAGGCAACGTCAGCACCAGTCCCTGTGCCTCCAGCTGACGAAAGGCCTCGCGCACCGGCACGTGGCTGGACTGGAATTCCTGCGCCACGTGATCCTGCCGCAGCGCCGTGCCACCTGCGATTTCGCCGCGAATGATGCGCGTGCGCAGCACCTCGGCAATGCGTTCGACGGTGCTCGGATGATCGGAATGGTGCGCCATGTTTTTATAGATAATCTATGAAAAAAGAAATTGTTATACGAATTTGAGCGAAGTTAGAATCCGCCGAAGCTGAATTCTAAGCCTTTTACTTCACCAACCGGATTTTATCGATGCGCCAGTGCCCCCCGCCCTCCGCTGCAGCCCCCAGCGCTCCCCTGCATTTCCACCGCCCCCTGGCGGCCGTCGACAGCAGCGCCGTCGAGCAATTGTTTGCGCTGCCCTTCCTCGATCTGCTGTATCGCGCGCAGACCGTGCATCGTGCGCATCACCGCGCCAACGAGGTCCAGCTCTCCAGCCTGTTGTCGATCAAGACCGGTGGCTGCGCCGAAGACTGCAGCTACTGCTCGCAATCGGCCCATCACAAGGACGCGGGCGTGCCGGCCGGCAAGCTGATGGAGGTGGACGACGTGGTGCAGGCTGCCCGGGCCGCCCGCGCGCAGGGCGCCACGCGCTTTTGCATGGGTGCGGCCTGGCGCAATCCCAAGGAGCGCGACATGGCCGCCCTCACCGACATGGTTCAGCAGGTGCGCGCGCTGGGGCTGGAAACCTGCATGACCCTGGGCATGCTGGAACAGGCCCAGGCCGAAGCCCTCAAGCAGGCCGGGCTGGACTACTACAACCACAACCTCGATACCGCGCCCGATTTCTATGACAAGGTGATCTCCACCCGCAGCTATCAGGATCGCCTGGACACCCTGCAACGGGTGCAGGAAGCGGGCCTGAACGTGTGCTGCGGCGGCATCATCGGCATGGGCGAGACACGCGCCCAGCGCGCCGGACTGATCGCGCAACTGGCCAGCCTGCCGGTGCCGCCGCAATCGGTGCCGATCAATCATCTGGTGCCGATTGCCGGCACCCCCTTGCAGGATGCCGCGCCGCTGGACGAATTCGAATTCGTGCGGACCGTGGCCGTGGCCCGCATCGCCTTGCCACACGCGGTGATCCGCCTGTCGGCCGGGCGCGAGAGCATGAGCGAAGCGACCCAGGCGCTGTGTTTTGCGGCCGGTGCCAATTCCATCTTCCTGGGGGCCAAGCTGCTGACCACGGCCAATGCGCCGGTCTCGGCCGACCTCGATCTGCTGCAGCGCCTGGGCCTGCAAGCGGCAGCGGCTACGGCCTGATGCGCGTGCAATGGAGCCGCGCGCATTGCGGCGGTGCGTGGGTCATCAGCGGCTACGATGAAGTGGCGTTCGCGCTGCGCGATCCGCGCTTCACGGTGCGGCGGGCGGCGCGCTGGATCAACAGCGGGCTGGGCGAGACCGCCGCAGACGACGATGCGCGCCGCTTCAAGCGCCTGTTCTCGCGTTCGCTCCTGTTCCTCGACGGCCGTGCGCACCGGCGCTTGCGCGGCGTACTCAATCCGGGCTTGAAGCCCGCCGACCTGCAGGCGCAGCATGCCGGCATCACCAGCATCGCGCACCTGCTGATCGACGCCATCATGGCCGATCCGCAGGCCGCGGGCGGCTTCGATTTCATCAGCCGCTTCGCGCGGCCGCTGCCCGCGCTGGTGATAGCGCAACTGATGGGATTGCCGGGACGCGTGCCGGCACAGTTCATCGACTGGGCAGCTGATCTGGCGGCCTTCATCGGCAGCCCGACACCGGACGCAGCGCAGACCAGGGCCGCGCAGCTGGCCATGGACAGCCTGTGCGACTTCTTTGCGCAGACGCTGGCGCAGCCGGCGGAGCTTCCTGCCGGAAGCCTCATGCATGGGCTGCTGGAGGCCCACGCCGAAGGCCGGTTGAATCGCGTCGAACTGCTGGCGCAATGCGCCACCCTGCTCTTCGCCGGTTACGAAACCACCCGCAACCTGCTGGGCAATGGCTTGCTGGCCTTGCTGCGCCATCCGCAGCAATGGGCTGCACTGAAGGCGCAACAAGGCCAGACCGGCGCCCTGCGCCTGGCCGTGCGGGAGATGCTGCGCCATGACAGTCCGGTGCAGTACACCGGGCGGCGCCTGCTGCAGGACGTTCCGCTGGCCGGCCAAACCTTGCGGCGCGGCCAGCTGGCGATCCTGCATATCGGCCAGGCCAATCACGATGCGAGGCGCTTCCGTGATCCGCAACGCTTCGATATCGGGCGCGACGAAGGCATGCACCTGTCCTTTGGCCAGGGCCCGCACGCCTGCCTCGGCGCGGCCCTGACGCAACTGGAAGCCGAGATCGCCTTCACCGCGCTGATGCAGCGGCTGCCCACCCTCACCCTCGGCGAGCAAGCCCCGGTCTGGCAAGACAATGCCGCCTATCGCGCGCTCGCCAGCTTGTCTGTTTTTTTCTGAAAGCATCTCCATGCAAGATTTCACCACTGAGCTGGCCGTCCTCGCCAGCCAGAGCCTGCTGCGCACACGGCGCGTGGTCGACGGTCCGCAAGGGCCGCTGCTGCAGGTGGAGGGACGCGATGAACTGTCCTTCTGCAGCAATGATTACCTTGGCCTCGCCAATCATCCGGCCATCGTCGGCGCGGCCACCACGGCCTTGCAGCGCTATGGAATGGGCGCCTCGGCCTCACCCCTGATCAGCGGCCACAGTGCCGCCCATGAGACGCTGGAAGCCGGGCTGGCCGCCTTCGTCGGAATGCCCGCCGCGCTGGTATTCGGCAATGGCTACATGGCCAACCTCGGGGTTGCCGGGGCGCTGGTGGGCAGCGGCGATACCGTCATCGTGGACCGCCTGGCCCACGCCTCGCTGATCGATGGGGCGCGCTTGTCCGGAGCCAGCCTGAAGGTGTTTCCACACAACGACGTACAGCGGCTGGAACAGGTGCTGGCCCGTTGCAAGAGCGGGCGCAAGCTGGTGGTCACCGATGCCGTCTTCAGCATGGATGGCGACCTGGCGCCACTGGCCGAACTGGCGGCGGTCTGCGCCCGGCATGAAGCCTGGCTGCTGGTGGACGATGCCCACGGCCTGGGCGTGCTCGGTCCGCAAGGGCGCGGCAGCCTGGCGCTGGCCGGGGTGAGCGGGCCGCACGTGCTCTGCATGGGCACGCTGGGCAAGGCAGCGGGCGTGGCGGGTGCCTTCGTGGCGGGTGCGGCCGGTGTCGTTGCATGGATCATGCAGCGCGCCCGTACCTACATGTTCAGCACCGCCCATCCGCCTGCACTGGCGGCCGCGACCTCGGCCAGCCTGACCCTGATCGCACGCGAAGACTGGCGGCGCGAACGGCTGCAAGAACTGAGCGCTCAACTGCGCACCGGGCTGGCCGGCCTGCCCTGGACCCTGCTGCCCTCCAGCACCGCCATTCAACCCCTGATCGTGGGAGAGAACGCCGCCGCACGCGCCCTGGCGGCCGCGCTGCGCGCGCAGGGAATCTGGGTGCCGGCGATCTGCCCGCCCACCGTGCCCAAGGGGACGGCGCGGCTGCGCATCAGCCTGTCGGCCCTGCATAGCGGAGATGATGTGGCGCGACTGGTGGATGCCCTGACGGCACTTGCCTCCGGAGCACAAGCATGACAGGCAGGAACAGCGCAAGCACACTCGCCGCCCGCAGCCTGCGCAGCGTCTGGCATCCCTGCACGCAGATGCGGCAGCACGAACAGGCGCCGCCCATCGCGCTGGCCCGCGCCCACGGCCCCTGGCTCTTCGATACCGGGGGACGGCGCTACCTCGACGCCATCAGCTCATGGTGGGTCAATCTGTTTGGACACACCAACGCGCGCATCAATGCCGCCCTGATCGACCAGCTGGGCCAGTTGGAACACGCGATGCTGGCGGGTTTCACCCATGAGCCGGTGGTACAGCTTTCCGAACGGCTGGCCGCGCTGACGGACCATGCGCTGGGACATTGTTTCTACGCCTCCGATGGTGCCTCGGCGGTGGAGATCGCGCTGAAAATGAGCGTGCATGCCTGGCGCAACGCCGGGCACAGCGGCAAGAACGAATTCATCTGCATGGCCGGCGGCTATCACGGCGAAACCGTGGGCGCGCTGGGCGTGACCGACACGCCCTTGTTCCGAAGCGCCTATGAAGCGCTGCTGCGTCCGGCCCATATCGCCGCCTCGCCCGATGCGCGCAGGGCCGGCCCCGGTGAAAGTGCGGCCGACGTCAGCCGCCGCGCACTGGCTGACGTGGAACGGCTGCTGCAACAACGCGCCGGACACATCGCCGCCGTGATCGTCGAACCGCTGGTGCAATGCGCAGCCGGCATGGCCATGCACGATCCCGCGTATGTGCGCGGGCTGCGCGCACTGTGCGATGCCTATGGCGCGCATCTGATCGCCGACGAGATCGCCGTCGGCTGCGGACGCACCGGCAGCTTCTTCGCCTCTCAGGAGGCTGGCGTCTGGCCGGACCTGCTGTGCCTGTCCAAGGGCATCAGCGGCGGCTATCTGCCGCTGTCGCTGGTGATGGCCAGCGATGCGATCTATGAGGCCTTCTACGATGACGATGTGCGGCGCGGCTTCCTGCATTCGCACTCCTACACCGGCAATGCACTGGCGTGCCGCGCGGCCCTGGCCACGCTCGACATCTTCGAACAGGAACAGGTGCTGGAACGCAACCGCCAGTTTGCGCCGGTGCTGGCAGAAGCCCTGCAGCCGCTGGCGGACGATGCACGCGTACGGCACGTGCGCCAGCGCGGGATGATCTGGGCCTGTGATGCGCTCATCGCGGATGCGGCCACGGCAGCAGGTTTCTCGCGGCGGCTGGCCGAGGAGGCGGCGCGGCGCGAACTGCTGGTGCGCCCCATCGGCACTGCGCTCTATGTGATGCCGCCCTACATCCTCGATGCGCAACAGGCGCAGTGGCTGGGGCAGCGCCTGCATACCGCCTTCGAGGCGGCCATGGATGGAAAGGAGAAGGCATGAACGGCCGCAGTGTGTTCGTCACCGGCACCGATACCGGCGTGGGCAAGACGCGGGTGGCCTGCGCGCTGATCCATCTGCACGCGGCGCAGGGCTTGCGCGTGGGCGGCATGAAGCCGGTGGCGTCCGGGGCCTTCCTGCAGGATGGCGTGTGGTGCAACGAGGATGTGCAAGCCTTGCAGGCCGCTGCCAACGTCGCCTTGCCGGGGCCTCTGGTCAACCCCTACCTGCTGCGGCAGGCCACCGCACCGCACATTGCGGCGGCGGCCGAAGGCGTCACCATCGCGCTGGACCATCTGGTGCAGTGTCATGCGCAATTGCGCTGGGCCTGTGATGTCCTGATCGTGGAAGGTGCGGGGGGCTTCATGGTGCCGCTGGATGCGGATCACAACAGCGATGACCTGATGGTGCGGCTGGGCTTGCCGGTGGTGCTGGTGGTGGGCATCCGCCTGGGCTGCATCAACCACGCCCTGCTGAGCGAACGGGCGATCCGCGCGCGCGGCTTGCGTCTGGCGGGTTGGGTCGCCAACCACATCGATGCGGCAGAAGATGAAGCCATCGCCATGGTGGCCAGCCTGGCGCTGCGGCTGCAGGCGCCGCTGCTGGGCCGTCTGCCATGGGCACCCGGGATGACGACAGCCGAGGCAGCCGCTTGCCTGGCCTGGCCCGCAGAGGATGGCCTCGCGTGAGGAGACGGGTGATGGTCTTCAGCTCACGCCCGTGGCACCGTCAAGGACGATGCGCACCTTGCGGGCCAGTTCATCGTGACGGTAAGGCTTGTCGATGACGGCAAACTCGCCATCGGCGCCGTGCCGCTCGATCGACTCGCTGGCGTAACCGGTGGTCAGCAGGACTTTCACTGCGGGCAGCAGACGCCGCGCCTCGCGTGCCAGTACCACGCCGTTCATGTTGCCCGGCATGATCAGGTCGGTAAAGAGCAGATCCACCGGCGGATCGGAGCGCAGCACCTGCAGGGCCTGCGCCGGTGAATTGACCATGGTCACGCGGTAGCCCAGGCTTTCCAGCATGGCCTGGGCCAGCTCGGCGACTTCGATGCGGTCGTCCACCACCAGGATGTGTTCATGTCCGCCCTGGCTGTGCGTGCGGTTGTCATACTCGACGCCACCACCCACCTGGTCTTGCGTGGCCGGGAAGTAGATCGAGACGGTGGTGCCGCGTTGCAGGCCCGAAGAAATCCTTACCGATCCCCCGGACTGCTTGACGAAACCGTACACCATCGACAGGCCCAGGCCGGTGCCCTTGCCCTCATCCTTGGTGGTGAAGAAGGGATCCATCACGCGCGGGAGGATGTCGGGCGGGATGCCCGGACCGTTGTCCGTCACCGCGATGCATACATACAGACCCGGCTTGACGCCCAGTTCGATGGCCCGTTCGTCGGAGCTGAGGTCTTCATTGCTTGTATGGATGCGTACCATTCCCTTGCCGGACATCGCATCGCGCGCGTTGATGAGCACGTTGAGCAAGGCCACTTCCATCTGGGTGGGATCGAGGCGGCAATTCCACAGGCCCGGTGCCAGAGAGGTCTGCACTTCGATGTCGCCGCCGAGGGTACGCTGCACCAGATCGGTAAATCCTTCGGTGAGCGAATTGAGATTGATGGTGCGCCCCTCCAGCCGCTGCTTGCGGGCGAAGGCCAGCAGTTGCTGGGTCAGCATGGCGGCCTTGCCGGAGGCCTTGCGGATGCTGTCGGCACTGCGTGCCACGCGCTCCAGGTCGGGCACGTCGCTGCGCAGGGCCAGGTTGATGATGTCGAGGTAGCCGCTGATGACCTGCAACAGGTTATTGAAGTCGTGGGCGATGCCGCCGGTCAGCTGGCCCAGCGCTTCCATCTTGCGCGCCTGGCCCAGCGCCTGTTCGGCATCGCGGCGGCGGCTGATGTCCAGTTGCGAGCTGAAGAAATATTTGAGTTCGCCGCGCTGGTCGTAGATCGGCGCCAGGAACAGCGCATTCCAGAACGTCGAACCGTTCTTGCGATAGTTCAGCAGTTCGGTGGCGATCTCGCGCCGTTCCGCGATGGCCTGGCGCACCTGCGCCACCACTGCGCGGTCGGTTTCCGGCCCCTGGAGAAAGCGGCAGTTCTTGCCGACCACCTCGGCACGGCTGTAGCCGGTCATGTTGATGAAGGCATTGTTGACGAAGATGATGGGGTTGTCCGGCTGCTTGGGATCGGACACGACCATCGGCATGCGCGTCATTTCGACGGCGGCAAAGAAGATATCGTTGGCGTCATCGCCTACCGAGACCTTGGCGTGGTCATTGCGCATTCCCGCATCGTTGAAGTCGTCGGCAGGCCAATGCACCGTGGGGTGCCTGGCGATATTGGGCATTGTGTTTTTCTCCGGTTGGCTGGGCTCGGTTGCAGTGAGGCAACAGGAAGCGAGCTGCTTTCAGGAGTTTTGACACGGAGGCACTCATCGGTTCCCCGCGATTTGCAACAAGCATGCGCATGTCTTGTTACATCTGAACGCGATGTCCATACAAGGCCTGCTACAGGCTGGATTGCCGCTGATGAGCTTGTATGGATTGCGGGATGCCCTGCTGCAACAAGCGGCCCTGATCGAGGTGATAGGCGCGATCACTGACCAGGCCGGCGAAGTGCGTATTCTGTTCGCACAGCAGGATGGACAGGCCGCGCTGCTTGAGTTGCAGGATCATCTTGGCCATCTGTTCGACAATCACCGGCGCCACGCCTTCGGAAGGTTCATCGAGCAACAGCAGGCGCGGGTTGCCCATGAGGGTGCGGGCAATGGTGAGCATCTGCTGCTCGCCACCGCTCATGCGTCCACCGGAACGATGCGGCATGGCGCCCAGGTTGGGAAAGAGTTCGAAGAGGGCCTGCGGCGTCCACGCTGCGAGCCCGTCGCGCGCGGGCTGGCGGCCGGTTTCGAGATTTTGCAGCACGCTCAGTTCGGTGAAGATGCGCCGGTCTTCCGGGACGAATCCCAGCCCAAGGCGCGCGCGCTGGAAGGGCGCCAGGCGCGTGATGTCGCGGCCGTCCAGCATGACCTGACCACGGGTGCCTTGCAGCAGGCCCATCAAGGCCTTGAGCGTGGTCGACTTGCCTGCGCCATTGGGGCCCATGAGCGCCACCACTTCGCCGCGCCCGACCTGCAGCGAGAGATCGAAGAGGATATGCGCCTGTCCGTAAAACGCATGCAGTCCCTGTACCTGCAACAGTGATGCGCTCATGCCGGGCTCCCGAAGGTGGCGCCCGAACCGAAATAAACCTCGCGCACGCGGGCATCCTGGCGCACGGTGTGGGGCTCGCCTTCTGCGATCAGCTGGCCGCGCGCCAGGACGATGATGCGGTCGGCAAACGCGAACACCACGTCCATGCTGTGCTCGGTGAAGAGGACCGACAAGCCGCGTTGCGTGACCAGCCGGCGCGTCAAGGCCATCAAGTCCTGGCGCTCGCGCGGGGCCATGCCCGCGGTGGGTTCGTCCATCAGCAGCAGGCGCGGCGCATTGGACAGGGCCATGGCCAGCTCGACGCGCTTGATGTCGCCATAGGCCAGCACGCCGCAGGCACGCCCGGCCTGATCGGCCATGCCGACCTGCTCCAGCAGGTGCAGCGCCTCCTCGCGCAGGCAGGTTGCCGCCGGACGCCACAACTGCCACAGCCGGCGACGATGCGAGAGCAAGGCGGCCTGTACGTTTTCCAGCACGGTGAGCGAAGCGAAGGCGGCCGACACCTGGAAAGTGCGGCCCACGCCACGTCGCCAGATGCGGCGCGCATCCAGACCGGCAATGTCGTCGCCATCGAGCAGCACGCGCCCGGCATCGGGCCGCAGCTGGCCGTTGATGACATTGAAGCAGGTGGATTTGCCGGCCCCATTGGGGCCAATGAGCGCCAGCATCTGCCCCGCTGGCAGCGCGAAGGAAACGCCATCGAGCGCGGCCACGCCACCGAAAGATTTGGACAGGCCCTGGACTTGCAGCAGACTCATGCGCCCTCCTCCTGTGCCGGCTTGCGCAAGCGCACCAGTGCGCCCGCCACACCGCCCGGGAAGAGCAACACCAGCAACAGGATCACGCTGCCCAGCAGGGCGCGCCAGTAATCGGTCTCGCGCGCCACCAGATCCTGCAGCCAGGTGAACAGCGCCGCGCCCAGCAACGGACCGGACAGGCTCTGCACGCCGCCCAGCAAGACCATCACCAGGCCATCGACGGAGCGCCCGACGCTGGCGACCTCCGGCGAGATGCTGCCCTTGGAGAAGGCGAACAGCACACCGGCCAGCCCGCAGAACAGGCCAGCGATGGCAAAGCCGCCCCATTGCAGAGCGCGCACGTCCATGCCCAGCGACTCCGCGCGCACGGCCGCATCGCGCGCGGCGCGCAGTGCCAGACCAAACGGCGCATGGATCACGCGCCGCAGGAGGAACACCCCCAGGGCCGCACAAGCCAGGGCCAGATAGTAATAAGCCACCGGGGAAGCCAGCGCTGGTTCGGGGCGCACGCCGACCAGCCCGTTGCTGCCACCGGTCAGTTCATCCCACTGGAAGATCGTGGCCCAGACGATCTGGGCGAAGGCCAGCGTCAGCATGGCCAGATAGACGCCCGACAAGCGCACGCAGAACCATCCGAACAGCACCGCCGCGGCCATCGCCGCGAGCGCACCGGCCAGCATCGCCAGCGGCATCGGCCATTGCAGCTTCAGCGTCACCAGCGCGGCGGCGTAGGCGCCCAATCCGAAATAGGCCGCGTGACCAAAGGAGACCATGCCGCCCGGCCCCATCAGGAAATGCAGGCTGGCGGCGAAGAGGACGGCGACCAGGATCTCCACCATCAGCACCGGCAGATAAGGGAAACGGGCGGCCAGCAAAGGCAGGGCCAGCAAGGCCAGCAGCGCAGCCCATCCCGACAGGCGGGCGTTGCGGCCGGGGGCGCGCAGAGGCACGTCATGTCCGGAACCGCTGCGCACCAGCGCCAGCGGCTTGCCGAACAGGCCCCAGGGCCGCACCACCAGGATCGCCGCCATGACCAGGAATTCCACCACCAGCGTGAGCCGCGACAAAGAAATATCGAGACCGAACAGGGATACATTGCCCAGCGCAATGCACAGTGCCTTGACCTCGGCGATCAGCAAGGCCGCTGCAAACGCACCACCGATGGAGCCCATGCCGCCGACCACGACCACCACGAAAGCGTTGCCGATGGTATCGAGATCCAGCGCCAGATTGGCGGGCATGCGCGGTCCTTGCAGCGCCCCGCCCAGGCCGGCCAGGAAACAGCCCAGCGCGAATACGGCGGTAAACAGCCAGGCCTGGTTCACGCCCAGCGCACCGAGCATTTCGCGGTCCTGGGTGGCGGCGCGGATCAGCGTGCCCCAGCGCGTGCGGTTGAGCAGCAGCCACAGCAGGCCGAATACCAGCGGGCCGATGACGATGAGCAACAGATCGTATTGCGGCAAGCGCCGCCCCAGCAGGTGCACCGCGCCAGCGAGGCCCGGCGCACGCGGACCGAACAGGTCTTCCGGGCCCCAGAGCCAGAGTGCAGCATCCTTGATGATGAGTACCAGCGCGAAGGTGGCCAGCAACTGGAACAGTTCGGGCGCGCGATAGATCCGCCGCAAGACCAGCACTTCCACCGCCGCACCGAGCGCGGCCACGACCAGCGCGGCCAGCAGCACCGCGCCCCAGAATCCGAACACGCTGGCCCCCAGCCGATCCACCAGGCTATAGGCGACGTACAGCCCCAGCATGTAGAAGGAGCCGTGGGCAAAGTTGACGATGCGGGTCACGCCGAAGATCAGCGACAGGCCCGCCGCCACCAGGAACATCGCGCAGGCGTCGGCCAGGCCATTGAGCAACTGGACGGTGAGACTGGCAAGCGTCATGGCATCAGTACTGGCTGCATTCCGATACAGGCAGGATCAGAGTGCAGCTCAGTCGGCCGGGCGCAGCTTCTTGACCTCGGCATCCGGCAATTGCAGGCTGGCGCCATCGACGTAGCTGAAGCTGGTCATGATGCCCTTGCCCTCCTTGAGGCCGGTGCGGCCGACGAAGGCACCCAGGGTGGACTGGTGGTCTTGCGCACGGTAGACGATGGAGGCCACGGGCGTTTCCACCTTCAGGCCGGAGAAGGCGGCGGAGAGCTTGTCGGCATCGGTGCTGCCGGCCTTCCTGATCCCTGCGGCAATCGACATCAGGGCGCTATAGCCGACCAGCGAGCCGTTGCGCGGGTAGTCGTTGTATTTCTTGCGGTAGGCCTCGACGAACTTCTTGTGTTCAGGCGTGTTGATGGCATACCAGGGATAGCCGGTGACGATCCAGTTCTGCGGCGCTTCGTTCTTCAGCGGATCGAGGTATTCGGGTTCGCCGGTCAGCAGCGACACCACTTCCACCTGGTCGAACAGGCCGCGCGTATTGCCCTCGCGCACGAACTTGCCGAGGTCGGCGGCGAAGAGTGCGTTGAAGATGGCATCGGGCCTGGCATCGGCCAGCGCCTGGGTCACCGCGCCGGCATCGATCTTGCCCAGCGGCGGCGCCTGTTCGGCCACGAACTCCACATCCGGCTGGGCTTGCTTCAACAGGGTCTTGAAGCTGGCCACGGCGGACTGGCCGTATTCATAGTTGGGATAGACGATGGCCCAGCGCTTCTTCTTCAGCTTGGCGGCCTCCTTGACCACGGAGGCCACCAGCATGTAAGTGGACGGACGCAGGCGATAGGTGTACTTGTTGCCGTTCTGCCAGACGATCTTGTCGGTCAGCGGTTCGGCCGCCAGGAAGAAGACCTTGTGCTGCCTGGCGTAATCCGTCAGGGCCAGCCCGGTGTTGGAGAGGAAGCCACCAAAAAGCAGCGCCACGCGCTCGCGCGCCATCAGTTCTTCGGCCACGCGTACCGAGTCACCAGGGTTGCCGTTGTCGTCGCGGGCGATCACTTCCAGCTTCTTGCCCAGCACGCCACCGGCCGCATTGACTTCATCAAGCGCCATCTCCCAGCCACGGCGGTACGGCTCCAGGAAAGCCGGCTGGGCCTTGTAGCTGTTGATCTCGCCGATCTTGATGGTCTCCTGCGCCAGGGCCAGGCCGGAAGAAAAGTTCACAATGGTCGCGGCGCCCGCCCACAGCAGGGTGCGCTGGAAGTTGAAATGGTTCACGTCATTCCCTTCTGGTGAGAGTACCCGGCCCGCTTGAGCGCGCGGGGCGGGCGTAATGATAACCGCTGGCGTCAGGGTGTGCAGATTACTTCACACGCTGCTTTTCCAGCTTGCGCGCCAGCGTACGACGGTGCATACCGAGGCGGCGCGCGGTTTCGGAGATGTTGAAATCGGTTTCCACCAGCACTTCGTGGATGCGTTCCCATTCCAGGGTCTTGATGGAGGTGGCGCGCGCCGGCAACTCAAGCTCGGAGACCCCGGCCACGTGGCCGAAGGCGGCTTCGATGTCGTCGGTATTGGAAGGTTTGGCGAGGTACTGGCAGGCGCCCAGCTTGATGGCCTCCACCGCCGTGGTGATGCTGGCGAAGCCGGTCAGCACCACGATGAGCATGTTTTCATCGTGGGCATGCAGCATCTGCACGCAGGCCAGGCCGGAGGCATTGCCGCCCAGCTTGAGGTCGACCACGGCGTAGCCGGGATTGTGTTCTTTCAGGTGGAGGGCTGCTTCCTCCTGGCTGGCGGCCAGCAGGACGGTGTAGCCACGGCGCTCGAAGGAGCGTCCCAAGGTGCGTGCGAAGGCGGCGTCGTCCTCGATGATCAGAAGCAGGCGATCAGCCGGCATGTGCATTTCCTATTTCTTCTACTTTGCCAAAGCCGCTATTGTAAGGCGAGACGGCACCGGACATGGCCGACACCTGAAGAAAAAGGAAATGATCCGGGTCAAAGCCACGTCAGCGGCGGCTTGCGGCACATCAAGCGCCAGTCGGATAGTCGGGCGCTTCGATGGCCTGGGCGGCCTCGGGTACAGGCTCCAGGCTGATCGCCGACAAAGGCAGTTCCAGCGTCACGCGCGCGCCTCCGGCCTCGCCATTGCTGGCCCAGACCCGCCCGCCCAGCTTGCGCGCCACGTTGACCACGAAGAACAGCCCCAGCCCGCGTCCCGGCTTGCCCTTGGTGGACTGGTAGGGCTTGCCGATCTGGTTGATCATCCAGTCCGGGAAACCGGGGCCGTGGTCGGCCACTTCCATGAGCAGCAGGTCCCCTTCCCGCCGCACCTCCAGCGAGAGCCATTGCGGCGAGACCTCGAAGGCATTGTCCAGCACGTTGCCCAGCATCTGCTTGATGGCCGAGTCGAAGGCGACCGGCACATCCTGGTCGATCAGGTTGCGGTATTCAAAGATTTCCACCGGACGCGTCTTGCGCCAGTCCTCGGCCACGCTGTCGAGGAAGGTATTGAGGGTGGTCTTGATGGAAGATTCGCCCCGCGCCTGCCCGGCCGAGAGCAACACGCCGCTGACGATGGATTTGCAGCGCTGCAGCTGGGCTTCCATCTCGGCGATGTCGTCCAGCATGTCGGGACGCTGGCTGATCTCGGGCATGCGCTTCCAGTCGCCCAGGATCACCGAGACGGTGGCCAGGGGCGTGCCCAGCTCATGCGCGGCGCCCGAAGCCAGCAAGCCCATGCGCACGATGTGGTCCTCTTCGGCGGCACGCTGGCGCAGGTCGGCCAGCAAGGCATCGCCCGCACGCAGGTTGCTGCTGATACGGGTGATGAAAAACACCATCAGGCCGGCGTTGAGGAGGAAGCAGATCAGCGTGCCTTCCACGTACAGGCTGAGCAGGCCCGCATTGTGGTCCGGCGGCAGCGCCAGCGGTTCGGAGAACAGCGCCAGCCCGGCCAGGCAAACCATGGTCACGCCGACGATGGCCCAGCTCGACCAGGGCTTCAAGAGCACGGCCGAGAGGATGATCTGCATCAGGTACAGGAAGGCGAAGGGATTGGTGATGCCGCCGCTCAGGTAAAGCTGGAAGGTCAGCACCGCCACGTCCACCAGCAAGGCCAGGAACAGTTCGGCATTGGTGGCGATGCGGCGCTCATGCCAGCGCAGGTGGCTGGCGATGTTGAAGGCGATCAGGCAGGACAGCACCTCCAGCATGTGCGGCAGCGGCAGGTGCAGCTCGAACACCAGCACCACGAAGGCAATCGTGGACACCTGCCCCAGCACGGCCAGCCAGCGCAGCTGGATCAGCAGCAGCATGTTCTGGTGGCCGGCCGGGTTCTGCTCGCCCTGGCGCAGTCTCTGCCAGCGCTCGCGCAGGGTCTTGCGCTTGGCGACGGTCTCGGTGGTGGTCATGGTTCAGCGCTGACTTTGCGCATCCTGGATGCGCTGGCGCCAGCGGCGCTCATCCCGGATCACCCAATAACCGGCTCCCAGCGACATCAGTGCCAGGGCGTACCAGGTCAGAGCATAGACCAGGTGGCTGTTGTGGAAGGCTATGACGGTCAGGCCGCCAACGGGCTTGTCCGCATCGGGTGCCACCGCTGCATCGGCTTGCGCAGAGGCCTTGTCGGCATCGATGAAGTAAGGCGCCACCTGGGCTGCAGCCAGGCCGCGTGCCTGGGCGATCGCCTTGACGTCACGCGAATACCAGCGGTTCGCTGCAGGGTCATTGCTGCGCAGGAAGCCGCCGCCCTGCTCGCTCATGCGCAACAGGCCCGTTACCTCGGCCGGCTGACCGGCCGGTGCATCGGCCAGCTGCACGCCGGCCAGCTTGACCGGAGAGACGGGGATGAAGCCGCGATTGATCAGCACCATGCTGCCATCGCCCATCTGCAGTGGCGTCAGCAGCCAGGCGCCGCTGCCCAGGTCGGTGCTGGCCTGCACGGCCACGGTTTTGCTGTACAAGTAGCGGCCGGTGAGGATGACGCGCTTGTATTCATCGCGCTCGGCCGTGACTTGCGGCCACGCCTGCGGCCCCGGGGGCGCTGCGGGGGCGGCATGCACGCGGGCATCGACCTTGGCGATCAGGTCCAGCTTCCATTGCAGGCGATAGACCTGCCAGGTTCCCAGCGCGGCGAAGACCAGAAAGAAAAATCCCGCCAAAAGCGTCAGCAGCAACAAGCTGGCCTTTGTGCGGGATACCGGGGCGGCTTGCACCGCCCCGCTTTCTTTGCCTTGCTTCACGCCATCGGTTGGCGTCGGGCTCATTTCGATTGGGCTGCGCCGTTTTGCATGCCAGGCATACCCTGCATGCCTTGCATCGACTGCGGAACCGTTTCGGTCGGCATGTTTTCAGGCGACATGGTGGGCATCATGTTGTGGTTCAGGTGATACATGACCCACAGCGAACCGGACAGCGTGATGACCACGAGGACGATGGTGAAGATCATCGCCAGCATGTTCCAGCCGCCTTCGGACTTGCCGTTCATGTGCAGGAAGTACTTGATGTGCACCACGATCTGCACGGCCGCCAGAGCCAGCAGCACGATACCCATGGTCGCCGAGCTGGAGATGGTCTTGTTGATCACCATCCAGAACGGGATCGCGGTCAGGATCACGGCCAGCACGAAGCCGGTGACGTAATCCTTCATCGTGCCGTGGGCGGCGTGGTCGCCATGACCATGACCGTGGCCATGGTCGTCGTCGTGGCCCATCGGACGGGCCGGGTGTTCTTGGTGGCCGCGGCTCATGGCAGGACTCCCATCAGATAGACAAAGGTGAAGACGCCGATCCAGACCACGTCCAGGAAGTGCCAGAACATCGACAGGCACATCAGACGGCGGCCGTTGGCTTCGGTCAGGCCGTGCTTGTTGATCTGGAACAGCAGCACGATCAGCCAGATGATGCCGAAAGTCACGTGCAGGCCGTGGGTGCCGACCAGCGCGAAGAACGAGGTCAGGAAACCGCTACGGGTCGGGCCCGCGCCTTCGTGGATCAGGTGCAGGAACTCATACAGTTCGAAGTAGATGAAGCCGGCACCCAGCAGACCCGTGATGATCAGCCAGATGATGGTGTTCTGCTGCTTCTTGGCCTGCATGGCCAGCATGGCGAAACCATAGGTGATCGACGACAGCAGCAGCAACGCAGTGTTGAGCGCCACCAGCGGCAGGTCGAACAGCTCGGCGCCGGTCGGACCGCCCGCGTAGTTGCGGCCGAGGACGGCGTAGCACGCAAACAGGCAGGCGAAGATCAGGCAATCGCTCATCAGGTAGATCCAGAAGCCCAGCAGAGTGCCGTTCTCCGGATGGTGATGGCGGACGAAATAGCGCGAGCTAGGCGTCGCGTCGGCCGTGTGGTTGATTGCTTCAGACATGGCTATTCAACAAACGTGTGCGCTCTGCTTCGACACGGACGACTTCGTCGGCCGGGATGTAGTAGTCGCGGTTGTAATTAAAGGTGTGCACGATGGTGGCCACGCACAGGGCGATGAAACCGGCCACGGCGGGCAACCACATGTGCCAGATCATGGCGAAGCCAACAGCAGCGGACAGGGCGGCGATGATGAAGCCGGCGCCGGTGTTCTTGGGCATGTGGATTTCCACGAAGTCACCCAGCGGACGCTGATAGTTGTTCTTCTTCATGTCGGCCCAGGCGTCGTTGTCATGCACGACCGGGGTGAAGGCGAAGTTGTACGCAGGCGGCGGCGAAGAAGTCGACCATTCCAGGGTACGGCCATTCCACGGGTCGCCGGTGACGTCGGCCAGCTTCTTGCGGTCGCGGATCGAGACGGCGATCTGGATGATGAAGGAACCGATGCCCAGGGCGATCAGGCCGGCACCTACGGCCGCGATCACGAACCAGATCTGCAGCGACGGATCGTCGAAGTGGCTCATGCGGCGGGTCACGCCCATCAGGCCCAGCACGTACAGCGGCATGAAGGCCAGGTAGAAGCCGACCAGCCAGAACCAGAACGAGCACTTGCCCCAGAACTCGTTGAGCTTGAAGCCGAAAGCCTTCGGGAACCAGAAGTTGATACCGGCGAACATGCCGAACACCACACCGCCGATGATGACGTTGTGGAAGTGAGCGATCAGGAACAGCGAGTTGTGCAGCACGAAGTCAGCCGGCGGAACAGCCAGCAGCACGCCGGTCATGCCACCGATGACGAAGGTCACCATGAAGCCGATGGTCCACAGCATGGGGACTTCGAAGCGGATGCGGCCACGGTACATCGTGAAGAGCCAGTTGAAGATCTTGGCGCCGGTCGGGATCGAGATGATCATCGTGGTGATGCCGAAGAACGAGTTCACGCTGGCACCCGAACCCATGGTGAAGAAGTGGTGCAGCCACACCAGGTACGACAGGATGGTGATCACCACGGTCGCGTAGACCATGGAGGTGTAGCCGAACAGGCGCTTGCCGCTGAAGGTCGAGACGATTTCAGAGAAGATGCCGAAGGCCGGCAGCACCAGGATGTAGACCTCGGGGTGGCCCCAGATCCAGATCAGGTTCACGTACATCATGGCGTTGCCGCCCATGTCGTTGGTGAAGAAGTTGGTGCCGAAGACGCGGTCCAGGGACAGCATGGCCAGCACGGCAGTCAGCACCGGGAAGGCAGCGACGATCAGGACGTTGGTGCAGAGCGAAGTCCAGGTGAAGACCGGCATCTTCATCATGTTCATGCCCGGGGCGCGCATCTTGACGATGGTCACCACCAGGTTGATGCCGGAGAGCAATGTCCCTACCCCGGCCACCTGCAAGGCCCAGATGTAGTAGTCCACCCCGACGTCAGGGCTGTACAGGATGCCTGACAGCGGCGGGTAAGCCAGCCAGCCGGTGCGGGCGAATTCGCCCACGAACAGCGAGGCCATCACCAGCAGCGCGCCGAAGGTGGTCATCCAGAAGCTGAAGTTGTTCAGGAACGGGAAGGCCACGTCGCGCGCACCGATCTGCAGGGGCACGACATAGTTCATCAGACCGGTCACCAGGGGCATGGCCACGAAGAAGATCATGATCACGCCGTGGGCGGTGAACACCTGGTCATAGTGGTGCGGCGGCAGGAAGCCGGCGTTGTCACCGAAGGAGATGGCCTGCTGCGCACGCATCATCACCGCGTCGGCAAAGCCACGCAGCAGCATGACGATGGCCAGCACGATGTACATGATGCCGATGCGCTTGTGGTCGATACTGGTGAACCAGTCGCGCCACAGCATGCCCCACAGGCGATATTTGGTGAGCAGGCCGAGTACCACTATGCCGCCCAGCGCCACCATGGCGAAGGTACCGATCAGGATCGGCTCGTGGTATGGAATCGCTTCCAGACTGAGACGACCGAAGATCAGCTTTATCAGGTCAAAATTGTCAGACATCTTTACTTCCCGGGGAAAAAGGAAATGGGGGCGCAGCGGTGTTCTGCTGCGCTGATACGGCTACCAGGCAAGGAAATCATTCGGCCTTTTGCTGGCCCGGTTTCACGTTCAGGTCGGTGGCCATCATCTTGTCCATGCAAACCGTGTTGGGCGCAACGCAACGGTTCACGATGGCGTGGAACAGGTCGGGCTCGACGCTGCCGATCAGGCGGGCAGGTTCACGTTCGCTCGGCTGTGCCAGTTTCAGGTATTCGGCACGGTCCAGCTTGCCGGCACCTGCCTTGGCCTTCTGCACCCAGGCGTCGAAGCCGGCCTGGTCCAGGCCATGGAACTTGAAGCGCATGTGCGAGAAGCCGGCGC
This sequence comes from Herbaspirillum sp. DW155, assembly GCF_037076565.1. Taxonomy (NCBI): domain Bacteria; kingdom Pseudomonadati; phylum Pseudomonadota; class Betaproteobacteria; order Burkholderiales; family Oxalobacteraceae; genus Herbaspirillum; species Herbaspirillum sp. DW155. Next base: position 2,888,772 of record NZ_AP029028.1, read on the forward strand.
CACTGTAATTGGCGGAGAAACCTTCATATTCACCGGCCTTGTTGATGACGGCGTGCAGCTTGGTTTCCATGCTCGGCATGGCGTAGATCTGACCTGCCAGTGCCGGGATGTAGAAGGAATTCATCACATCGGAGGCGGTAATCTTGAACTGGATGGGAACATCCACGGGCGCAGCCAGCTCATTGACAGTAGCAATGCCCTGTTCCGGATAGATGAACAGCCACTTCCAGTCCAGCGCCACCACTTCCACCACCAGCGGCTTGACCTGGGGTGCCAGCGGACGCTCGGCGTCGATACGCGAGAGCGGGCGATACGGGTCCAGGGTGTGGGTGGTGATCCAGGTCAGCAGGCCCAGCGCGATGATGATCAAGAGCGGTGCGCCCCAGATGACCAGTTCCAGGCGGGTCGAGTGATCCCAGTCCGGCTCGTAGGGAGCGGAAGTATTGCTCTTGCGATAACGCCATGCGAACAGCAGCGTCAGGATGATCACCGGAACGATGATGAGCAGCATCAACGCGGTCGAGATGACGATCAGGCGCGCTTGCTGGTTAGCGATGTCGCCGGAAGGATTCATCACGACGGTGTTGCACCCAGCCAACAGAAGCGCAGGAAGCAGGAGCAATCCGCGACGGAGGAGTTGAGAAACCATGAAGGAAAATTCCAGTCGTATGTATCAGAGCGTGGTAATGTAACGCCAATAAAGTGTGTTGGCGATTGGACGTTTTGTCCCACCCTGTCACTTGCCACCTGTCAGGCTGGGATATGTAGCACGTACTGCGACTAAACCTCTAACAGTGGGAGACAAAGCCATGGCAAGCACCAGCATCCACAACGGTCAAGGTTCGGGTCAACTCCGGCCTCAATCGAACCATCCTTCCACTTCCCACGAGCACGGCGCGATCGAACCCGGTGAGATCGCGGTGGGCGTGGTGATCGGACGCGCGTCCGAATACTTCGACTTCTTCGTTTATGCACTGGCTTCGGTGCTGGTGTTCCCGGCGGTCTTCTTTCCCAACGAACCGAAACTGGAAGGCACGCTCTACGCTTTCGTGATCTTCTCGTTCGCCTTCCTGGCCCGCCCCATCGGGACCACGATCTTCATGGCGATTCAAAAACACTTCGGCCGAGAGGTAAAACTGACGCTGGCGCTGTTCATGCTCGGCTTTTCGACTGCGGGCATTGCCTTGTTGCCAACTTATGAACACATTGGTGTGTGGGCCATCATCTTGCTCTCGCTCTTGCGGGTTGGTCAAGGGGTGGCGCTGGGCGGTGCCTGGGATGGTCTGCCCTCGCTGCTGGCGCTGAACGCGCCGCAGAACAAGCGCGGCTGGTACGCAGCGCTGGGCCAGCTTGGAGCGCCCATGGGCTTCGTGGTGGCGGCCAGCCTGTTTGCCTTCATGCTCTCCAGCCTGACCACGGCCGATTTCCTCGAATGGGGCTGGCGTTATCCCTTCTATGTAGCCTTTGCCATCAACGTGGTGGCCCTGTTCTCGCGCCTGCGCCTGGTCTCGGCCCCCGAATACGCCAAGCTGCTCGATGAACGCGAACTGGAGCCGGCCGGCGTGGTCGAGCTGGCCACCACCCAGGGCCGCAACATCATCATCGGCGCCCTGGCGGCATTGGCCAGCTATGCCCTGTTCCACCTGGTGACGGTGTTCCCGCTGTCGTGGATCAAGCTGTATTCGCTGCGGGAAGCCGCCGACTTCCTGGTGATCCAGATCTGGGGCGGCCTCATCATGGCCATCGGCATCGTGGTTTCCGGACTGATCGCCGACCGCTTCGGCCGTCGCAATACGCTGGGGTCGATGGCCCTGCTGATCGCCATCTTGTCGGCCTTCGTCCCGACCCTGATGAATGGCGGCGAATCCGGCCAGAATACTTTCATCCTGATCGGCTTTGCCCTGCTGGGCTTGTCCTACGGCCAGGCAGCCGGTGCGGTGACGGCCAACTTCAAGACCCGCTATCGCTATACCGGCGCGGCCCTGACCTCCGATCTGGCCTGGCTGGTCGGCGCCGGCTTCGCACCGCTGGTGGCGCTGGGCCTGTCGGCGCACTTCGGGATGGCGTATGTGAGCTTCTACCTGCTGTCGGGTGCGGTGGGTTCGCTGGCAGCCTTGAGCCTGAACCGCGCGCTGGAAGCGCGCGATGACTGAACCCTGCTGAGCACCTCATCGATACTGGCGTGATGAAAAACCCGGAAGGCGACTTCCGGGTTTTTTATTGTCGCTATTGGCTGCCACGTCCGCCGATCAGCAGATCCGGGTAGCGGGGCAACAAATCCTGATCCGTCAGCCTGACCTCGATGTCATGGGCGATGCGTACGTGAGAGGGGTTATCGATGTCGAAGATCGCGTCTGCGACGCTGACGATGATCGTGCCGATCAGCTGGCCGGAAGCATCGTGGACGGGTTCCAGGCGGGCGGCTTCAGGCACCTGCATGCTGGAGAGTTGCAGCGGCAGATAGAGCATCCAGGACTTATGCTCCCGGAAGTGCTTCTCGATCCGGCCGTTTTCCCCTATGAATGCGTGGCCACTCCCTGGCTGGCGATGAGCGTCGCGCCGCAAGCCGTGCGATCGCCGTCGCGCGCCGGTGCCTGGCCCATGGACTTCATGTCGCCTGCACCGGATGTGATGGGAAATGTCCCTTTGCATTGGGGACAGCTGGTCAGGTCGCCGACCCGCGCGACGGCCTTTCCATGAACGAGAAAGGTCTGATCGCCGGAAATGACCGTGCCACCATGGCTGGTCTTGTCGCCGACGACGATGAAGGGACGCCCCATGCAACTCTCCTTGCCAGCACTGCGGCTGGAATTGATGAGCCGCTTCGAGTCGCTGTGCGGAGAATGACTCCCCGCCTCCTTCAATCAACAAGCAATAATCGAAATCCTTTGAGCCCCATTTGCGCCTCAAGCAGGCGTGCCCGTATTGACCACCTCATGCACAAAGCGCAATTTCTCCAGCACCGGCGTAGACAAGGTGAAGGGATAGGAATCCGGCATGCCGATACTGCGGTTCAGGCTGTTGAGCACATAGGTCAGGGCAAACCACTCCCGGGCCAGCTCGTCGAAGGAACCGGCATCGGCCGGCGGCGCCTGGATGACCAGCTTCTGCTCGCCTTCATGACGCGGCCGCAATTGCACGCCACAGGCATAGGCCGTCTCCAGCGTATCGAACATATGAAGATAATGCGCCCAGGTCTCGGCCCAGTCTTCCCAGGGATGGCTACTGGCATAGGCGCTGACGAAGTTTTCTTCCCAATCGGGGCGCGGGCCGTTTTCGTAGTGGGTTTTCAGCGCCTCGCCGTAATCCCGCCGCTCGTCGCCGAACTTCTCACGGAAAGGTTCCAGCCACTCAGTGGGTGCCACCAGCCGGTCGAAATAGTAGTGCCCGCTCTCATGCCGGAAATGCCCCAGCAGCGTGCGATACGGCTCGGCCATCTGCTCGCGCGCCTGTTCGCGGTAGGCCGGATCGGCTTCGGCGATATTGATCGTGATGACGCCATCGGCATGGCCGGTCAGCACCCGCTCGCCGTGCGGCAGATCCTGCAGGAATTCAAAGGCCAGGCCGGCTTCTTCGTCTTCCATCTTCGGCACCGGCTGCAACTGCAAGGTCCACAGCGAATGCAGCAAACGGCGCTTGGCCGTTTCCAGACGGCTCCACAGCACGCGGTTGTTGCCTTCTTCCAGATTGGGGATGACGCGGGTCAGGCGGCAGGAGGCGCACAACGCGTGCGGCTCGCGCTCATCGAGCATCCAGTTGCAGATGTTTTCGCGCCAATAGTTGAGACACTGCTTGAAGACCCTGCCCTCGTTCTCCGACCTGACGCTGCGCCAGCGGCCCGGCCCTGGTTCGGACTCGACATCTTCGGCCGGGGCGGCTTCCTGATCCAGGGGCGAAAAGCTGCCAATGGCCTGCAATTCGGGCTGATAACCCAGCATCCAGCCGCAATTTCCGCACACCGTGTTCTCGAAGAAGACCTGCAGGCCGCAGTTGTCGCAGTGAAAGGTTTTCATGGCTCCCCCTGTGTCTATCGTCATGGCCGGGAACCATTGTCGCCGGCATCTGGCATTGGAAGGGGAAAACCTCAATACGTTCCTGCACTATACTGCGCAGGGAAGTGAAGCCTGGCGCAGAATTGCAGCGCCAGGCAAGCGCAATCAGGAGATCACGCGAAGAGAGAAGTCGGTCGCCTGGATGTCCTTGGTCAGGCTGCCGATGGAGATCCTGTCCACACCAGTCTCGGCAATGGCGCGCACGGTTTGCATGTTGATGCCGCCCGAAGCCTCCAGCAGCGCACGCCCTGCATTGACGGCCACGGCCTCGCGCATCATGTCCAGCGAGAAGTTGTCCAGCAGGATGGATTCGGCGCCGGCCTGCAAGGCTTCGTTCAGCTCGGCAATGCTTTCCACCTCGACCTGGATGGTCACGCCCGCGTTGAGCTTGAGGGCAGCGGCCACGGCAGCCGTGATGCCACCGGCTGCGGCGATGTGGTTTTCCTTGATCAAGATCCCGTCATAGAGCGCCAGGCGCTGATTGGCGCCACCGCCCACACGCACTGCGTACTTCTGCGCCAGGCGCAGGCCCGGCAGGGTCTTGCGGGTATCCAGGATGGCCGCGCGCGTGCCCTGCACCACCTCCACGTAGCGCCGGGTGGCTGTAGCCACGCCCGAGAGCAGTTGCAGGAAGTTCAGCGCACCGCGCTCGGCAGTCAGCAAGGCACGGGCCGGGCCTTCGATGGTGCAGACCTCGCCGTCGGCGGCCATCAGGTCGCCTTCGGCATAGCTCCAGCTGACTTGCAGGCGCGGGTCGAGCCGGGTCATGACCGCTTCGAACCAGGGCGCGCCGCACAGCACGGCGGCTTCGCGCACGATCACGCGGGCCTTCACGAATTCATTTTCGGGCACCAGCAAACCGGTGTAGTCGCAGTCGCCCACGTCCTCGGCGATGGCCTGGTTGACGTTGGCGTCGAAGGCCGCATGCAAGGCGGCATCAAAGGGGCCGAAGGGATTGCGCAGGTTGCTGGCGGCAATCGTCGAGGCGGTCTTGAGGGCGTGGAGCGTCATGCGGGGCCGATTCCTGCAAACAGTTGCTGTTCGTCTTCAAGGCGCGCCGAGGGGCGCACCTTGGCCTTGCGCTGGGCGGCGAAGTCCAGCATGCGGTCGATGCAGACCACGGCCTGCTTTCCAATCGCCGGGTCGACGTGGATCTCGTTGGCACCGGTTTCCAGCACATGCAGCAGGTTCTGCAATCCGTTCATGGCCATCCACGGGCAATGCGCGCAGCTCTTGCAGGTAGCACTGTTGCCGGCCGTCGGCGCATCGATGAAACGCTTGTCGGGCGCCGCCATGCGCATCTTGTGCAGGATGCCGTTGTCGGTGGCGACGATGAAGGCGGGGGCATCGGAGGACTGCACGGCCGCAATCAGCTGCGAAGTCGAGCCGATCACGTCAGCCTGTGCTACCACAGCCTCGGGCGACTCCGGGTGCACCAGCACCAAGGCGTCCGGATGTTCGGCGCGCATCAGTTCCAGTTCAACACCCTTGAATTCGTCATGCACCAGGCAGGAACCCTGCCACAGCAGCATGTCGGCACCGGTCTGCTTCTGGATGTAGCTGCCCAGGTGCTTGTCCGGCGCCCACAGGATCTTCTTGCCCTGCGCATGCAGGTGCTGGACGATTTCCAGGCCGATGCCCGAGGTCACCATCCAGTCGGCACGGGCCTTCACGGCCGCGCTGGTATTGGCGTAAACCACCACGGTGCGGTCCGGATGCTGGTCGCAGAAGGCGGCGAACTCATCGGCCGGGCATCCCAGGTCCAGCGAGCAGGTGGCCTCCAGGTCGGGCATGAGGATGCGCTTTTCCGGGCTGAGGATCTTGGCGGTCTCGCCCATGAAGCGCACGCCGGCCACCACCAGGGTCTGGGCGGCATGGTCACGGCCGAATCGCGCCATTTCCAGCGAATCCGACACGCAGCCGCCGGTTTCCTCGGCCAGGTCCTGCAGGTCGCCATCGACGTAGTAGTGCGCCACCAGCACCGCCTGCTTTTCCTTGAGCAGTTCACGAATGCGCGACTTCAACTGCGCGCGTTCCTCGGGGCTGGGCGTGGCCGGTACCTTGGCCCACGCGTTGGCGGTACAACTGCCGCCGGTCTCCATTTGCGGTCGCTCGAATTCGACGACCTTGGTTGCTGTTGCTTGCATGGCGGTCAACAATGCTGTGCTGATGCGGTTGGGGGATTATTCAATGCCCTGGCTGGCCAGGTAGTCTTCGTAGCTGCCCTGGAAGTCGATCACCTGGCCGTCCTTCACTTCGAGGATGCGGGTGGCCAGCGAAGACACGAATTCACGATCGTGCGACACGAAGATCAGCGTACCGGCGTACTTTTCCAGCGCGATGTTGAGCGACTCGATGGATTCCATGTCCATGTGGTTGGTCGGTTCATCCATCAGCAGCACGTTGTGACGACCCAGCATCAGCTTGCCGTACATCATGCGGCCCTTTTCGCCACCGGAGAGCACCTTTACCGATTTCTTCACATCGTCGCCCGAGAACAGCAGACGGCCCAGGATGCCGCGCACGGCCTGGTCATCGTCGCCTTCCTGGGTCCACTTGCCCATCCAGTCGGTCAGGGTTTCGCCACCGGCAAATTCTTCGGTCGGATCCTGCGGCATGTAGCCGACGTTGGCATTTTCCGCCCACTTCACCAGGCCCGAATCCGGATGCAGACCCGCCACGTCGCCGCCGATGCTGCGCAGCAGGGTGGTCTTACCGGCACCGTTGGCACCGATGATGGCGATCTTCTCGCCGGCTTCGACCATGATGCTGAAGTTCCTGAAGATGTCGCGGTCATAGGTCTTGGTGATGCCCTGGGTTTCCACCGCCAGGCGGTGCAGCTTCTTCTCGCCTTCGAAGCGGATGAAGGGGTTCACGCGCGAAGACGGCTTGATGTCCTCGACCTTGATCTTGTCGATCTGCTTGGCGCGCGAAGTCGCCTGGCGGGCCTTGGACTTGTTGGCCGAGAAGCGGCGCACGAAGTCCTGCAGTTCGGCGACCTTTTCCTTGGCCTTGGCATTGGCGGCCAGCTGCTGGGCGCGCGCTTGCGAAGACGCCAGCATGTAGTCGTCGTAGTTGCCCGGATAGATCTTCAGGGTGCCGTAGTCCATGTCGGCCATGTGGGTGCAGACCTGATTGAGGAAGTGGCGATCGTGGGAAATGATGATCATGGTGGAATTGCGCTCGTTGAGCACTTCTTCCAGCCAGCGGATGGTGTTGATGTCCAGGTTGTTGGTCGGTTCGTCCAGCAGCAGGATGTCCGGATTGGAGAACAGGGCCTGCGCCAGCAGCACGCGCAGCTTCCAGCCGGGCGCGACATTGCTCATCGGACCATTGTGCTGCTCGATGGGCACACCCACGCCCAGCAGCAGTTCGCCGGCACGTGCTTCGGCGGTGTAGCCATCATATTCGGCGAACTTGGCTTCCAGATCAGCCGCCTTCATGTAGTCGTCGTCGGTGGCATCCGGATTGGCATAGATCGCATCGCGCTCGGACATGGCCGCCCACATCTCGACGTGGCCCATCATGACCACATCCAGCACGCGCATTTCTTCATAGGCGAACTGGTCCTGGCGCAGCTTGCCCAGGCGCTCGTTCACGTCCAGGCTGACATTGCCGGCCGAGGGTTCCAGATCGCCACCCAGAATCTTCATGAAGGTGGATTTGCCGCAGCCATTGGCGCCGATCAGGCCGTAACGATTGCCATCGCCGAACTTGACGGAAATGTTCTCGAACAACGGCTTGGCGCCGAACTGCATGGTGATGTTTGCGGTGGATAGCACTACGAAAACCTTTTCAAAAATGTAACTTGCGTATGCCCATCGAGACCCAGGCCGTGGCACGCGAAACGGCGGATTTTACCACTGCGAGCCCGCTGCGGCTTGCCTTGCCGCCCCAGCCGGGGCGTAAAAATTGCCAAAAAGCCAGCTTTGCGCTACTCCCGGCGCAACGGCGGCTTACAATTGCGCGGGATTTTTCGCCCATCATTGGCCCTCTGATCCCCTTTGTCACTCTGGAAACCGCAGCATGAAGCGAGCACTCATCCCCGCCGCCGCCCTCCTGGCCTTGTCCGGCCTGGCCGTCAGTCCCGCCCGGGCGGCCGATACCGGCTACAACATCTGGACCAGCGAATACACCGTCTCCCGGCAGCAACTGCAAAGCGCCATTGCGCCGCAGTTCCCGCGCAAGCTGCGCTACATGGACATCTTCGACGTGACCTTCAGCAATCCGCGCCTGGGCATGCTGCCGGCTGAAAACCGCATGAATACCGTGGTCGATGCCCAGATCGCCAATCCGCTGCTGTTGCAACGCCCGGTCAATGCGGTCCTGACCCTGAGCAGCGCCTTCAAGTACGACCCCGCCACGCGCTCGCTGCGGCTGGATGCCCCGAAAGTGGACAAGGTAGACAGCACCGACCTGCCGCCGCAATATGCCCAGCAACTGACCGCCCTGGGCAATGCCGCCGCCGACCAGTTCCTGCGCGACTATGCGCTCTATACCTTCAAGCCCGAACAGCTGCAGATGAACGGCAAGACCTTCGAACCGGGCAAGATTACCGTCGAAAAAGACGCGGTAAAGGTCGATATCCAGGAAAAGTGAATCTTCCTTCCCCGATCCGGCTGCAGCCCGCCCGGCCGCCTGCCGCCTCAGCGGCAGGCCAGGGTCGGATAATCGGATAAGGTCAGGGTGAAGCCTTCTGCGCCGCGGGCATCGAGCACCGCATGCGCGCCCAGCGGCAACGTAACCAGATCGCGCACGTGACCGAAGGGCAAGCCGGTGACGATGGGCGTGGCGATGCGATGACGCAGGAAGGCCAGCATTTCCGTGAAATCGTAGCCGTTGTCGATCTCCGCCAGCCGATAAGCGGAGAAATCGCCCAGCAGGATCGCCTTCTGCCGCGCCAGGATGCCGGCCTGCTCCAGCTGCAGGATCATGCGTTCCACGCGGAAGGGATGTTCATTCACATCCTCAAGGAAGAGAATGCCGCCGTCGATGGGCGGAAACTGCGGATGGCCGACCATATGCGCCATCATCGCCAGATTGCCGCCCCACAGCTTGCCCTCGGCCTGCACCACCGGGCTAGCCGGATCGGTGCGGCAATCACCATTGGGTGCGCGATCAGCGCCGGTCGGGCCGTCATAGTTGCGCACCACGGCCGTGGGCGAGGTCAGCGTGCGCCAGAAGGTCGCCAGCGCGGCCCAGTTGGGCGATTGCGCACCAAAGTCGCCGGCCAGCATCGGCCCCTGAAAGCCCGCGTAGCCGGATTGCGCCAGCAGGCAGCACTGCAAGGCCGTGAAATCGCTGTAGCCCACCAGCAGCTTGCCGCTGCGTGCCAAGGCCGCAATGTCCAATGCCGGCAAGATACGACTCATGCCGTAGGAGCCGCGCAAGCCCAGAATCACGTCAATATCGGGATCGCTGGCCGCTTCCATCAATTGCGCCGCACGCCGTTCATCGGTGGCGCCAAAACGCTGGTAGCGCTGCGCATGGTCATAAAAATTGCGCACGTGGCAACCCAGCGATTCCAGCAAGGCCACGCCGCGCTCCACGCCCGCAGGATCGATGCCGGCATGCCCGCAGGGAGCGACGATGGCCACCCCGGTGCCGGGCGGGACCAATCCGTCCAGCAGTTCAGGGCCGGCAGTGGCAGAAGTTGCAGTAGTTGCAGCACTCATGCGCTTTCACCCGATGGTTGTGCATCGCCTTGCGCGAGGGCTTCCTGCAGGCGCTGCTGCTTCACCTGTTCGCGCCGCATGGCGAAGAATTCTCTCAATAACTGAGCACATTGCTCGGCCATCACGCCGCCCAGCAGTTCGGTGTGATGGTTCAGCTTCTCCTGTTCGAACAGGTTCACCACCGAGCCACAGGCCCCGGTCTTGGGATCGGCGGCACCATAGACCACGCGGGCCAGCCGTGCATGCATCATGGCGCCGGAACACATCACGCAGGGTTCCAGCGTCACGTAGAGTTCACAGCCGGGCAGACGATAGTTGCCCAGCTTCTCGGCCGCGCGGCGCAGCGCCATGATCTCGGCATGCGCGGTCGGGTCGTGCTTGCCGATGGGCTGGTTAAAGCCGGTGGCGATGATCTCCCCGTCCTTGACCACCACCGCGCCCACCGGCACTTCGCCCAGCGCCCAGGCGTTGTTGGCCTGATCCAGCGCGGCCTGCATGTGACGCAGGTCGGCCTCGGTGATGGCCGCTGGCAAGGGGCTGCTGGCGCCGTCCATCAGTCCGCCGTGATCTCGGCCCAGCAATTGGGCGTTTCGTGCAGCACCAGCTTTTGCAGGTGCAGGCCGGTGCCATAGCGGTCCTTGTAGGCCGCCTTGAGGATGGCAAAGGCTTCGCGGGCCAGGTTTTCCACCGTCGGGATACTGCCGATGATGACCGTCTTGTGGCCCGGCAGGCTGGCCAGGAAATCGCGCACCGGCGCGTCCTTTTCATAGACCAGGAAGGCATGGTCCCAGACATCGACCAGATGCTCCTTGGCCAGCGCCTTGATGTCGGAGAAGTCCATGATCATGCCATTGTCGGAATTGCCCTCGATGTCGATGACCGCGCCGGTCAGGGTGATTTCCAGCGTATAGCGGTGGCCGTGCAGGTTGCGGCACTGGCTCTTGTGGTCGGGAATGCGGTGGCCGGCGTCGAATTCGAGTTTGCGGGTAATGGTGAGCATGAATGTTTCTTCGAGGATGCCCGCTGCACAAGCCGCGCAGCGGGCCGGATAAAGCCATTGTAATCACGCGGCGCAGCGCCGCATGAAGAAAAAAGCAAAAATCGGTCAGGGAATATTGAGCAGCTTGTGGGTCTGGATACTCAGTTTCCACTTGGGATTGTTCTTGACCATCTCGATGGCCAGACGGGTATTGGCGGCCGCCTGCAGGCCATCCATCGGTTGCAGCAGGAAGTGCTGGAAATCCAGCTTCTCATACTCGTCCAGCGGCTGGCCCGGTTGCGGCACCACCACTTTCAGTTCGCTGCCGCGTTTGACTTTCAGTTCCGAACCCATCTTCGGGCTCACGCAGATCCAGTCCACACCATCGGGCACCTCGATGGTGCCATTGGTCTCGATGGCGATTTCGAAGCCGACCGCATGCATGGCCTCGATCAGGGCCGTATCCAGTTGCAGCAAGGGCTCGCCGCCGGTGAAGACCACATACTTGCTGGCCGTGTGCGTAGAAGGCCAAAAGCTGTTGATCTTCTCCGCCAGTTCGGTCGCCGACTTGAACTTGCCGCCATTGTCGCCATCCGTGCCGACGAAATCGGTGTCGCAGAACTGGCAGATGGCGCGGGCGCGGTCTTCCTCGCGGCCGGTCCAGAGGTTGCAGCCGGAAAAGCGGCAGAACACCGCCGGACGGCCGGCGTGCGCGCCCTCGCCTTGCAAGGTATAGAAGATTTCTTTGATGCTGTAAGTCACGATAGGGAAGGCAGGCGCATGGCCGCACAGGGATGGATATACAGGGTACGGGGCACGGGCTGCGGGGGCGCTGCCGCCTTGCAGCAGTTTCTTCACTAAGTCACTGATATTGCAGCCCATTTTGCCAGCGTCAGGGGCGCTATTATAGCCGCTCCCGGGGCCTGAATCACCTCATCTATCCTCATCGAGCATCTGTCCCGGCGTGGGCAGGTCCAGCTTCAGGCCCAGGCGATCAATCAGGCGACAGGCATCGAAAGCTGCCTTGACCTTCATATCATTATCGAAATAACAGTAGAAACAGTAGATATCACGGCTGGCACGCGGGCGTAGTGCAGCTCATCGTCCTGACGCAGCCCCTTGGGGTAGAAACTGCCGCGCCAGGGCGCATAACGCCAGCCGGAAATGCCGATCCAGATCTTGCCCATGCCTGCCTCCTTGTTCACCTGTCGGTATCCCGATGTGACCAGGAACGATCTGCTTGGTGCCAGCCAGCACGACAGCAAGGGCGCGGCTGCTGTTACACTGCTGGCCTCGATATCGACCGTTCAATGCCCCGCTGCGCCATCATGACCGCCACGCCCGCCATTACCCAGTTCCGCCTGGCCTCCCCCACGCCCGAATTCGACCACCCGCGCGAAGACCGCCGGCTGGAGGGCAATCCGCTACGCACCACCTGGAATCACTTCACCAGCGCCAGCGGCGAGATGAACGCCGGCATCTGGGCCTGTGAAAAAGGCAGCTGGCGCATCGCCTTCGCGCCCAACAAGGATGAATATTTCTGCGTGCTCGAAGGCCGCTGCCGCGTCATCGATGAGCACGGCCACGCGGCTGAAGCCGGTCCGGGCGATGCCATGGTGATTCCGGCCGGTTTCAAGGGCATCTTTGAAGTGGTGGAGCCGGTGCGCAAGCATTACGTGATCGTCGAACGCGCGGCCGTCTGAGCCGCGCCAGTCGCGCCATGCCCACGCCTGCCGTCGCCCCCGGGCAGATCCTGACCGCTGCCCTGCAGCACTACAATGCCGGCCGTTTCGCACAGGCCGAAGAGGCCAGCCACGCGCTGCTGGCCCTGGTACCGCAGCATCCGGCCGCACATCAGTTGCTGGCCATGCTGGCGCTGAACGACCAGGCGCTGGCGCAGGCGCGGCAGCATATCCTGCTGAGCCTGGCACCCCGTCCGCAACATGTGCCCTCGCTGTTGATCGCCGGCAGGATCGCGCTGGCCGAATCCGATCCTGCTACGGCCCTGCGTTATTTCGAAGCCGCTGCCCGGCATGAGCCCGATCTGAGCCAGGCGCATTTTCACCTGGGCACCAGCCTGTCGGCGCTGGGACGACCCGCCGAGGCGGTCGCAGCCTTGCGCCGGGCCGTGGCGCTGGCGCCGCAGGCCATGGAGGCGGTGCTCAATCTGGGGAGCGCCCTGCGCGAGCTGGGCGATCTGGCTGCCGCGCGCGATGCCTTTGCCGAAGCCGCCCGCCTGCGTCCGGAGGTGGCCGAGACCTGGTTCAACCTGGGATTGGTGCTGCAGGACATGAAGGATGGCACGGCCGCCGTGGATGCCTTTGCCCGCGCGCTGTCCTTGCGCTCCGACTATGCCGACGCGGCCCTCAACCTGGGCGTGGCCCTGCAGGAAGTGCAGCGCATGGAAGAGGCGCTGCAAGCCTTCCGCACCGCGCTGCGGCTGCAGCCGCAATGGTTCGGCCGCATCGCCCATGCGTTGACGGCGGGCGGCAGTGGTCGTCTTTGGCTGCATGTGGGGGATCTGGAAGCAGCCTTGCGTGGATGAGCTTGCCTGCGCTGCCGCGGAGGGGACGTACTCAGAACAACTGTACAGTGGAGTGTACCGGGAGTGTCATGGTCAGATTCCGGATCTGTACTGGTAATCAAACCAACGGTGTTCGTCAAAGTGTCTGCACTGCAAGCAGTCGACAAGACGTGTCCTGCATGAACGCGCGATAATCCAACATCTCAGTATCCCCGACGGCCCATCAAAGCCGCACCGCAACCCAACTGGTCCGGAGACGCCATGACTGCACCCCAAACCTTCGCCCGCGCCGTCCGCCATCCCGGCCCGCCCGACCCCGAGCGCATCGTCACCCTGGCAGGCCCGGCCATGCAGCTGGATTTCACCCTCGCAGCCGGCCTGAACCTGCGGGACGCCATCTGTCTTCCGCTGGCCCGCGCCGGTCTCGATGGCGGTACGGTGCGCTTCGCCGACCTGCCCGTTGCCGCCCTGCACTTCCTCATGCCCGCACTGGCCGTGGATGAGCAGCACGCCGCCTTCTATAGTGCCCCGCAGTCGATGGAAGAAGGCACTCGCATCGAATACGCCTGCGCCACCGTGGGCCGCAAGGATGGCGAACCCTTCGTGCACTGTCACGCCATCTGGCGCGGACGCGACGGGCAGCGCCAGGGCGGACACCTGATGATGGAGAAAACCCTGGTCGGTGCAAGCACCCCCGCCCAGGCCTGGGGCCTGCACGGCGCCACCATGGCCACCCGCTACGATCCGGAAACCAATTTCACCCTCTTCTACCCTACCCGCCTCTCGGACCAGACCGTCCCCACCAGCGGCAAGCGCATCGTACTGGCGCGCATCCGCCCGGACCAGGACCTGACCATCGCCGTCGAACAAGCCTGTGCCGCAAACGGCATACGCAACGCCATCGTGCGCGGCAGCGTCGGCAGCATCATCGGGGCGGAATTTGAAGATGGACGCGTGCTGGAAGACCGCGCCACCGAAATCCTGATCCGTTCAGGTGAAGTCCGGGACGGGCGGGCCAGACTGGAGATCGGCCTCATCAATCCGCAAGGCCAGGTGTGTGAGGGCGTGCTGTCACGCGGCAGCAATCCCGTGTTGATCTGCTTCGAACTGGTGCTGCAAGAACAATGAAAGCCGGCGCCCCTTCCGGGGTGCCGGCTCTCTGTCGGGTCACGAAAGACTTAAGCGCCCACCAGCTTCTTGAAGGTGGGCAACACTGCTTCCCCCTTGAAGGGTTTCACGATCCAGCCCTTGATGCCGGCGGCCTTGCCGCGTTCCTTCATGATGGGCGAGTTCTCGGTGGTCAGCATGATGATGTTCACGTTGGCATTGCCCAGTTCGCTGCGGATCTTCTCGGCCATGGTCAGGCCATCCATGTTGGGCATGTTGACGTCGGAGACCACCAGCTTGATGGCCGGGTCGCCCTTGAGTTTGTTGAGGCCGTCGCGGCCGTCCACGGCCAGGGCGACATCCAGGCCATTCTTCTTGAGGAAGTCGCCGACCTCGGCGCGCACGGTGCTCGAATCGTCCACTACCAGGATTTGTGCCATCTTGAATTCTCTCTTTGCTTAAGGGGGAAGTTTGAATCGATGCCGGTCTGTGCCGGCTTTCAGAACAGTTCCAGATCGCCGGATTCGAACAGGTCCTGTACCGACGTCTGGTTCTCGGTGAAATCTTCCGGCGACCACGACAGGTTGAAGATGAAGCGCTGCAGCAGCACCAGAGGCGCGCCCTCATCACGACGCAGCAGGTACTTGAAGCACAGTTGCGGGTCCTCCGAACCGAAGGAAATGTAGCGATGCGGGTGATTGATGATGATGGGTACCTGGCTCAACTGCCGGATCGGCTGGCTCTGGTTGATGAAGCGGTTCTTGAACCAGCCCCAGATCAGGTTGGTCAGCTCGCCCAGGGCATTGTTGAGATGGCGGAAGTCGCTCGACTCGTCCGGTGCCAGCGCCTGCAGGGTCTTCTGTTCGGCCTGCAGCATCATGTAGCCACGGCACCAGCTGCTCTCCAGCGGAATCAGGGTAAACACTTCACCAAAGATGATGCGGTCGCGCACCAGATAGGGCTGCTCGATCTCCACCTGCATGCCGGGGAACTGGCTCTCCAGCACCATGCGGCTGATCTCGGCGATACCACGTACCAGCGCATTGGGATAGCGCTGGCTGAAAATGGAGGCCGCCACGGCCGGAGCCAGGGCATCGATGTCCTCGATGCGGTAGACGGCGCTGAAGAGTTCGCTGTCGCGTTCGGACAGGTCGGCATCGGCACTCTCGCGGCGGCGGCGCAGGAAGATCGGCAACTCCGGGCGCACCTCGCGGATGCGACGTGCCAGACCGGCCGTGCCCGCACCCAGGCCGGCGAGGCTTTCCGAGAGCATGATGCCGCCCAGGTCCACATTGCTGCGCAGGACCGCCATGACGTGTTCTTCATGGGCCTTCAGGCCCATCAGGTTGTGGCGCTCGCAAAAGGACTTGATGGTGTCGTAGCAATCGGCATCGCGATCCAGCACCAGGATCTTGCTGGTGAGGGTGTTGTCGAGGCTGGCAGTGGCAGTGGCTTCCATGATGATGTGATTCCCCCGGATCGTTGATGGTCAGAACAGTTCCAGTTCGCCGGTGGTATCGGCCTCTTCGCCGGGCGCCACCACAAAGTCGAGGTGGTCATAGGCCGAGACACTCAGCGAGACGTGAATACGCGGCGAGCCCGGCATATCAATGGCGAAATGCCGTACATGCGCGCAGTTGAGTTTTTGCAGATAGAGCACGCACCGGGTGTCGATCACATTGGGCGTGGACATGCCCAGATGCGGAAAGAAGCGCCCCAGCTCACGATTGAAGATGCCGCAGCAGAGATTGCCGCATTCGGCGATGGCGTCGAGCAAACCCTGCTCGCCCATCTCGCCGGCGGCAGTGCGCGTGAGCTGCGCAAAATGCTCGCGGGTAGCAGCATCCGGCGTGAAGTGGAACATCACCATCAGGCGGAACAGATAAGACGAAATCGTCAGCACCACCATCTTCTGCTCACCGATAGCGGCGATGTCTTCCACCACCATGATCTCGGCGCTGCTGTCGGAGGGCACCAGGCTGCTGCGCAGGGCTTGCTGCAGGAGGGTATCGAAGCCATCGCGGGCGCTGGCACTGATGCGCTCATCAGGGATGCTCCCGGCGATGGCCTGCAGCTCTTCCATGTCGTTGGCGCTCATGCCGCTTCGGCCAGGGCTTCCCTGATCTTCTTGTTGATCAGGTCCAGGCCGATGACGGCGCCCATGATCATCTTGCCGCCGGCCTGCAGGTCCTGGAAGGTGGTCGTGGTGATCAGGTCATTCTGGTACAGGTTGGCGCGATAGCTCTTGGAAAGCTTCTCGGCGCGTTGCGCCAGGTCACGCACCTCCTGCGCGACCACGGCAAAGCCACGCCCGTGCACGCCGGCCCGCGCGGCCTCGATGGAGGCATTGAGGGCGACGATGATGACCTGATTCACGATGAGAGCAAACTCGTCGTTCTTGCGGTGCATCTCGCGGTTGTGGGCGATCAGCTCGTTCATGTCGTCGTGCCAGCGCTCGAAGGTGCGCACCAGGCCCAGCAACCTGCTGATGGTGTCTTGCGACTGGTCGCAGTTCTCGCGCACGCGCGACACATGCTCGGATTGCTGGCTGCTCAGGCGCGCCATCATGGCCTCGCTCTCGCGGCGCATCTCGGCCATATGCTGGCGGGCCGAGAGGCGCTCCTGCTCCAGCTGCTGCTGGTGGAGGGCCCACTCTTGCTGCTGCTCGGCCAGGGCCGCCTGGGCCTGGTCACGCACCTGTTCGAGCTGGCCGGCGTCGATCAGCCGGCGTGCGCGGCGTTTCTGGCGCAGCCACAGCGCGGCCATCGGCAGACCGGCCAGGGCGGCGCCCAGCGCCACCAGGAGGAGGGATTGAAACATGGATCTGCTTTCCTGCTGTCTTGAATATCTAGGGTGATATCTGTGGTGAGAGCTGCCCTGGCGCTCAGGCCACCTGCGGATCGCCATCCTGCGGCAGTACCAGCGGCTGCGCCGGTGCGGAGGCGCTTTCCTGGCCGGCGACCGGATAGGGTACGTCGATGCCATCGACTTCCACCGCCACGTTCTCGGGCAGCATCACGATGATCTGGAAGGCCCGGAAAGCGGCGCCCTCTTCGCCATCCATGAAACGGATCTCGACCTTGCCGTGTTCACGGGTCACGAAGTCCAGCACCGCATCCATGCCCACGCCGCGTCCCGATACCTCGGTCACTTCGCTGCGGGTGGAGAAGCCCGGTTGCAGGATCAGGCGCGCAGCCTCGGCGTCGGTGAGCACCTGGTCGGCGCTGATGAGCTGCTTCTCGATACCGATCTGGCGCACCTTGTGCAGGGCCAGTCCACGGCCATCATCGGACAGGGCCATCTGGAACATGTCTTCCATCACGCCCATTTCCAGCTTGATGGTGCCGGCTTCGGGCTTGCCCCTGGCCAGGCGCTCTTGGCCGGACTCCAGGCCATGATCGACCGCATTGCGGATCAGGTGCATGAAGACGTTTTGCAGCAACGGCGAAGCAAAGCTGTGGACCACATAGCCGTTATCGTCGATCTGCACCACCGGTGCGGCCTTGCCGAGATCGCTGGCCAGCGCCGGCAGCGAATCGATGACCGGTGCCAGCACGCTCTCGATGGTCTCGGTGCCCAGCAGACGCAGGGTGCGGCGCACATCGTTGCGCACGGCCACCAGTTCGTGCAGGTTGGCGGTATTGACGTTCTCCAGGCGTTGCAGGCTGTCCTGGATGTGCTTGCGGTCGATGGTCAGGACATGGCGCTCGTAGCCCGCCAGCACCGGCTCCACTGCGGCAGTGGTGCCACGCGCCAGGGTGACGTCGTTGATACGGGCGTAGCGGTCGATGACCTCGCGCACCTGGGCCAGTTGCAGCAGCAGTTCTTCCTGATTCCAGACCGCGCCGCTGTTGGCGTGGCGCAGGTCGTCATAGTGCTGTTCGGCCTGGTGGACCACGTTGGCCAGGTGCAGCAGGCCATAGGTACGGCCATTGCCCTTGATGGTATGCATGTTGCGGAACAGCTTGGCGATGGCAAAGGCGGTGGCTTCCGGATTCTGGTAGACGATCTGCTCGTTCTCGTCCAGGAAGCGACGGGCGCTGCCGATGAAGTCGGCAAACTTGGCCGGGGCCACGGCGAGAATTTCGCCGATCATTTCCAGTTCGCGCTTCTGTTCATTGGCTTCGGCGGCCAGCTTGCGCAGCTCGGTCACATCGCGCACGCACAGCATCAGGCGGATCACCATGTCCTGCTCATCGGTGATCGGCGACCAGGACAGATCGAGGATCTTCACGCTGCCGTCGGCCATGGTCTTTTCGATTTCGCCGATCATCAGGTGTTCGTTGAAGGTGAAGTTCATCACGTCTTCACCGATACAGGCGCCGCCGATGGCTTCGATCTGCGAGAGCGTATCGGCCCCCAGGTTGGTGTTGGCGAAGACCAGTTCCATCACGTCGCGGCCGGCGATATCGGTGGTGTCGAACACCGTTTCCAGGAAGGCCGAGTACTCCGGATGCACCTTGTTGCCATCGACGATGGTGAGGATGCCCTGCGGAATGTTCTGCAGCATGGCCTGCATGTCGGCGGTCTTCTGGCGCACCTGGGCCGAGGCTTCTTCGATCTTCTCGACCATGCCGTTGAAGGCGACGATGGAGTGGCCCACCTCATCCATGCGCTGCACCGGCAGGCGGCGGGTGAAGTCCTGGCTGGTGGCGATCTCGCCCATCATGGCGGCCATGCGGCTGATCGGGCCGGTGATCTGGCGATACAGCAGCAAGCCAATCCCCCCCAGCAGCAGCCCCGCCAACACCGTGACCAGGCTGATGGTGGTAGTGGTCTGTGCCAGCTTGCCGTTGAGCGAGGCAATGGCGTTGTCCTTGAAGCGGTTCTTTTCGATGCGCAGGGTGTTGATGATGCCTTCCAGCTCGGTCTGGTACTGCATCACGCCGCCGAAGAACTGCGCCTGGGCGATCTCGTTCTTGCCGGCCAGCTTGAACCTGGCGGTGGTGTCGATGGCGCCGAAGTAATTGTCCAGGCTTTCCTTGGCCTGCTCGATCAGGCCGCGCTGGGCCACGCCTTCAGCCTGCTGCGCCTGGGCGGTCAGTGCTTTTTCCAGGACCGCCTTCTTCTCCGCCAGCTTGTCGTTCTCCTGCGCGACCAACTGATTGTCGGTTTCGTTGACCATGACCATGGCGGCCAGCTGCACGTCCTTCAACTGCCCCATCAGGTCGGCCGACGCCAGCACGCTGGGCATCACACCTTCCGTGACCGAGCGCACTTCCACGGCGCTGCTGCGGGATTGATACATCGCGTAACCGCCGATTCCGGCAATGGCGATGAAGGTAAGCATCACCAACAGGGTGATACGCATGCGGATAGTCATGAAAGTCCTCTTGAGGTGGAGGTAAAACCGGCTAGAAGTTGCCATTTGGTTCAGTTTCCCCCACAAAAACTGAACAAATGAGCAGCCGGTCTGGTAGCGGGGCGCATTGTTGCACTGAAGTATTACTGCTGCGTGACAACACATTTTTACCTTTCATCACAAGCGGCCGGCTCGCATTCCGCGCTGACACACGCCGGGCGGCGGGCGACAGCATCTTCCTACATCAGCTTGGGGAGCTGTCCGATGGGCCGGTACGGGCGAAAGGCCTAATGTGAAGTTCCTGGCAGTTCGCGCTCATCGCGGACGTGCTGTCCGTCCCGCTTTTCATTTGTCCAGTTGAACAGGAGTCCGCATGCCCAGCCACCATGACCGCCAGCGATGAGGAGATGAACATGAGCGACAAGATCCCCCTGCCCGAAGACACCACCGAGGCCACCGAAACCGGCATGGACCAGCGCAAGCCACAGCCGCTGCCGCACGATGCCGTGCAAGGCCGTAGCGACCCGCCGGGCAAGCACCCGCGCGGCGGCGCGGAGGAAGAAGAGCACCCGCTCTCGGTCGGCAAGCCCTGATCACACGAGAACAAACCATTTCCATCACTTCGTCTCGCGGAGGCCCCGATGTCATCACCCACTGTCCAGGATCGCGCCCAGCCCGGCTTGTTGCAGCCCGGCCGCAATTGCTGGCGGCGGGAACATGCAGACCGCTTCAGGCTGCTCATCGACGCCGCCGATTATTTTCGGGCCCTGCGCACGGCACTGCTCAATGCGCGGCGCAGTGTCTACATCCTGGGCTGGGACATCGACAGCCGCACGGTGCTGGTGCCGGGTGTCACCGACGACGGCATGCCGGCGCAACTGGGCGACCTGCTGCATGCATTGGCCGAACGCCAGCCAGACCTGCACCTCCACGTTCTGAACTGGGACTACGCCATGCTCTATGCGCTGGAACGCGAATGGATGATGGCCAGAAAGCCCGGCCGTCCACGCAACAAGCGCCTGCATTTCCGCACGGATGCACGCCATCCGGTGGGCGCCTCGCATCATCAGAAGATCGTGGTGATCGACGACAAGCTGGCCTTCGTCGGCGGACTCGACCTGACCCGCTGCCGCTGGGATACCCCGGAGCATTTGCCCGATCATCCTTTACGGCGCGATCCCGATGGCCGGCCTTATGCGCCCTTCCACGATGTGCAGGCCATGGTGGATGGCGACGTCGCCCGCGCCTTGGGCGAACTGGCGCGCCGGCGCTGGAGCCTGGCCGGCTACGCCGAATGCCGCGTACCGGTGCCGCACGCCCTGACGCTGCCTGCTGAGGATCCCTGGCCGCAAGACGTGCAGGCGGACCTGTGCGACCTGTACGTGGGCATCTCCCGCACCGAACCCGCCTATGAAGACCGTGCGGGTGTGTTCGAGGTGCGCGAACTGTATCTCGATGCCATTGCCGGTGCGCGGGAGTGTCTGTTCTTCGAGAACCAGTATTTCACCTCCAACGTTTTGTCCGAAGCCATCGGTGCACGCCTGCGCGAATCGCAAGGGCCGGAGGTGGCGGTGATTTCGCCGCAGACCCAGAGCGGCTGGCTGGAGCAGGCCACCATGGGGGCGCTGCGCGCACGCATACACCATCGCCTCAAGAGTGCCCTGGAGAATCAGGGCCGGCAGGCCGATGCGCGCTATCAGATGTATTGTCCGCACCTGCCGGGCCTGGAAGATGGCTGCTGCCTGAACGTGCACAGCAAGGTCTTTGCCATGGATGACCGTCTGTTCTCGGTCGGTTCGGCCAACATGAGCAACCGCTCCATGGCCTTTGATACCGAATGCAATCTGACGGTGGAGGTCCAGGGCGATGCGGCCAAACAGGCCGAGATCCGCAGCGCCATTGCCTTGATGCGCAACCGCCTGCTGGCCGAGCACCTGGGCGTGGCACCCGGCGACGTGCAGGCGGCCCTGCAACAGGAGCGCAGCCTGCACGCGGCCATCGCGTGCCTGCGCCAGCCCGAGCGCCGCGAATTGCGCCCCCTGGACCCGCGCCTGATTCCCGAACTGGATGCATTGACTCAGGACAATGCCGTCTTCGACCCGGAACGCCCCATCAGTCCCGATGAAATCGTCGATGCCTACGTGCCGCGCAGCGCCCGCAAACCGGTGCCGCGCCGCATGATCGGCCTGGGCGTACTGGCCGTGGCGCTGGTGGCCTTTGCGCTGGCCTGGCGCTTCACGCCGCTGCGCGAATGGATCAATCTGAGTTCGCTCATCGCACTGGCCCGCAGCGTCGACCAGATGCCCTTCACCCCGGCCATCGTGATCGCGGCCTTCGTGGTGGCGGGCATGTTGATGGTACCGATCACGGTGCTCATCGCGGTAGCGGGCGTGGTGTTCGGACCCGTCAATGGCGGGCTCTATGCCGCAGCCGGCGTGGGTTTGAGTGCCCTGCTCGGCTTTGGCCTGGGACACTGGCTGGGTCATGATGCCCTGCGCGACATGCTGGGCCCGCGCATCAACAACCTGAGCCGCCGCTTCGCCCAGCGCGGTATCGCCGCCATGGCCGTGGTACGGCTGCTGCCCATTGCGCCCTTCACCGTGGTCAACGTGGTGGCCGGCGCTTCGCATCTGGGCTTGCGCGACTACCTGCTGGGCACCCTGATCGGCATGGCACCAGGCATCGTGTTGACCGTGGTCTTCTCGCACAACCTGGCCGAGGCAATCCGCCATCCCAGTCTGCAGACGGTGCTGGTGCTGATCGCGGTGACGGCCGCACTGATGCTCATGGCCTTCGGACTGCAAAAGCTGCTCAAGCCGCGTGCGACAAAAAACGGCAAGTCATCCGCAACGCCGCCGCGCAAGAACAATTCGCCCGCATCGGGAAACACGGAGACCAGCCAGCGCCACGATGACGACATGGCGCGCGTCAGTGCGGAACACGCGGAGGCAAGACAGGCCTGATGACTTCCGCCCCCTTGTCCCGCGCACCGCAAGCGCGACAATGCGCGCATGACCATGCGGCACCGAAGAAGCCCGCCGATACCGAACTCGTCCTCACGGGCGATGTGCCCTTGCGCGGCCTCGCCCCCTGGCCGCTGACGGTGGCGACCTACAACATCCATAACGCGGTCGGCACCGATGGGGTGTTCTCGCCCCAGCGCATTGCCCAGGTGCTCCAGGAGATCGGGGCAGATGTGGTGGCGCTGCAGGAAGTACCGCTGGGCGGTATTTCTCAGCCGGACGTGCTGGCGCTGCTGCGAGAGGAAACGGGGTTCTTCGCCGTCGAAGGGCCGACGCTGCAAAGCGAACACCGGCGCTATGGCAATGCGGTGCTGAGCCGCTATCCCATCCTGGCCAAGGAGAGCATCGATCTGTCATTCGGCAGCCGCGAACCGCGCGGGGCACTGGATGCCGATATCGATTGTCACGGTCACATGCTGCGGGTGATCGCCACCCACCTCGGCCTGAAGCCCGCCGAGCGGCGCGCCCAGATCAAACGGCTGTTGCAGGCCTTCGATACCGACCAGGCAGCAGTGATCCTGATGGGTGACGTCAATGAATGGTTCATGTGGGGACGCGCCCTGCGCTGGCTGGTGTCGCACTTCGAGGCGGCACCGGCGCCGCGTACCTTTCCCTCGCGCTGGCCGCTCTTTGCGCTGGACCGCATCTGGATCAGCCCGCGCCAGCGCCTGCAGCAGGTGTGGGTACACCGCAGCGCGCTTGCCCGCGTGGCCTCCGATCACCTGCCACTGGTGGCGCATATTGCTGGCTGAACAGCGTACCGCCGCGACGGCTCAGCCTGCGCTGCGCTTGCCGCTCCACAGCTTGACCGCCAGCGCGATCCAGATCAGCAGGAAGATCATGTTACCCGGCAACCAGATCATCTGGGTCCAGACATAATCCTGCACCCACATCGTGACCGCCGCGCTGCAGTCGCACATCTGCCCGCCATAGAACAATTCGCCGTCGCTCATGGCGCTGACGAACTGCAACCAGAGAAATCCCAGCAGCAGCGGAATAGCGACGAAGCCGCTCAGACACCAGCGGCGCGTGGTGCGATAGCGCCGGCGGTGTTGCTCGCCGCGCGCCCGGGCGTCGCCGCCCCGGCCTGGCTGCATTGCGTTGCTGTGCATGTTTTCCCCTTGCACTGGCATATGTTGCATGTGTGGTCTGCCCCTGTGTTGCCGCCGCGCCGTCATGACGACGCCCAAGTGCGCAGCGGCAAGCATGAACCAGCCTCCCGCGGCGGGAAGTTGGCGATATCTGTCCGGATCAACGTGGATTGGAACACGCCGGCCTGCACCGGCGCGCGGGAACAAAACAGACCACCTGACGCGCAGGTGGCTCGCATTTCCCCGTGGGCTGTCCTCCGCACCCTCTGCGGAGGAAGAGATGGATTTTCGTCGTCAGTAGGCGCCGTCTGCTGGCGCCTGCAGGCCACCCCGGCTGCCCGGAATGCCTGATTTTTGACGCAAAAGTTCACTTACCCAGAACCAATACGATACGTTTCGTCTCGGATTCTAGGTGCAAACAATCACCTGCTCAATAAAATTTACGCTTGTTGTGGCGAAACTTTACCCTGCGTAAAGATGGTTTGAGGCAACGCGATGCTGCCCAGGACCAGCTTCAGTTGGGACTGAATCTGGCGCTCGTCGATGTCGGCGCTGCCGGTCAGCAGACGCTGCAGTACAGGGGCGTACAGCAGATCGAAGACCAGGTTCAGGTCGGCATCTTCCCTGAACTCTCCGCATTGGGCACCACGGCGCAGCACATTCACCAGCGCCAGCCGGCGCGGTTCCAGGTAATTGTCATTGAAGATGCGCTGGCTCTCGGGATCGAACTGCGCCAGGGCAATCATCTCGCGCACGACCCGGCCGGACTTGCCGCGCAACAGTTGGGACAGTTGCAGCATGTGGGTCTGGATGTCTTCACGGGCAGAGCCACTGTCGCCGATGGGGGGCAAGGGTTCCACCACACGCAACAAGGCCTCCATGGCCAGGGCGCTCTTGTTGGGCCACCAGCGGTAGATGGTGGCCTTGCCCACGCCCGCGCGCGCAGCCACGCCTTCCAGGGAAAGCTTGTCGAAACCGATCTCCTCGAGCATCACATAAGTGGCATCGAGGATGGCGTCATGGCTGACGGCATTCCTGCGGCGACCGGTGGCCGGATCGGAGATGAAGGTGAGAGAAATGATGTGCTCCAGATGACAAAGGCATGTTTTCCGTCATTGATAACGGCATGCTTTTGGACAACTTGAGCGATTGACAGCAAAAAAATGAGGATTTTTACGATAAAAATTGTCAATGCGGCATCATTTTGCGGCTATGGCGTCCAAGGGGCGCCCAAAACGCTCCAGGCGCGGCTTGAAGAACTGATCCGCATCCAGTGAAAAAGCGATGCGACGCGTGCGTCCCATCAGCTCGCTACGGGCGAAAAAGCCGAAATAGCGCGAATCCATGCTGTTATCGCGGTTGTCACCCAGCATCAGGTAGTGGTCCTCCGGCACCACCACCGGGCCGAAGCTGCTGTGCAGGCTGGGATGTCCCTCGGAGAGGCGTACCAGATGGTTCATGCCATCGAGCTTTTCGTCGCGGTAGCGCGCCTGATCCGCGCCGTCGCCGCTCTCGGGCGGCACCTGGGCCGCGCCGTAGCGGGCGGCGCGGCCATTGATGAAGAGCACGTTATCGCGCAGCTCCACCACGTCGCCGGGCAGGCCGATGATGCGCTTGAGCAGCAGTTCGCCGGCCTGGCGCGAATCGATCGTCACGATGTCGCCGCGCCTGGGCTCGCCCAGGCGCATCAGGCTGATGTGCGTGAGCGGCAGGCGCAGGTCATAGGCCGTTTTGTCCACCAGGATGCGGTCGCCCACCATCACGGTCGGCAGCATGGAGCCGCTGGGCACGACGTTGTAGTCGGCAATGGCGCTGCGAAACACCACCATGAGCGCAATGAAGGCCAGCAAGCCCTTGTTGCCTGCTACCAGTTTTTTCACAGTGGAGCTCATCATGATGAATTCGTATTGGCCATATTCGAAGAGGCCACCATGCTAAACGAAATCAGGACCATGCGGGCCGCGCCGAACGCAAGGGCGAGGCCGGGCGGTCCCAGGCCATCTCCGCCTGGCCCAGGCTGAGCGGCCCGAGCAAGCGCCGGGCCGTTCCCCAGGCCGTCATTTCCTGATGCGGGTGCAGGTCGGCCGGCGTCTCCCCGGCGAGCTGCGGCTGCCCGGATGAGGCGGCATGAGCCGGATGAGCGGCCAGCAGGCAGGCGGTGCGGGCCAGCGACAGGCGGTATTGGCTCCCGGCCCCGTCGGTCTGGCGCAGCGTCAGTCCGCGCACGGCGGCGGCAGCCATGAGATAACCGGTGGCGTGATCCAGTGCCTGGACCGGTAGCGGCACAGGCTTGTCGCCGCCGGCGGCGCGCATGCCCGCCTCGGCAATGCCGCTGCTCATCTGCACCAGACTGTCGAAGCCGCGCCGTGCAGCCCAGGGGCCGCTCCAGCCGTAGGCGTTCAACGCCACATCCACCAGGCCGGGGTTGAGCTCGCGGCGGCGCTGTGCGCCCAGCCCCAGCCGCTCCAGCGCATCGGCGCGGTAGCCATGCACCATCACGTCGGCCTGCCGCAGCAGGTCTTCCAGGACAGCGCGGTCGGCGGGCCGGCGCAGATCCAGTCCGGCGCAGCGCTTGCCCAGCGTCATTTCCGGGACCACGCCCGGTTCGTCCCAGTAGGCCGGGTCGATACGCAGCACATCGGCACCGAAGCCGGCCAGGAAACGCGTGGCGGTCGGGCCGGCCAGCACGCGCGTAAGATCCAGCACGCGCACCCCGGCCAGTGGCCGTGCGGGGTCGATCCTGCGCGCCGGCACGGCGGCGCCCGCGAAGAACTGGCGTGCCACCAGCGGCTCGCTGGCCACGGCTGCCCCTTGCGGATGGCTGGCCCATTGCGCGTGGCTGCGCATCTGGGCAGCGCAGCCGCCGTGCGCCACCACTGCGCTTTCCAGTTCTGTCGCCTGCCAGCGTGCCACGGCGTGCGCAACGTCCTCGCGCGCGGCGCTCTGCGCATCCAGCCCCAGTGCGGCCAATGCCGCCGCACGATGATGGGGGGCATTGGTATGCAGGCGTATCCAGCCGTCGGCAGCGCGGTAGTCTCCCGCCACCGCATCCCACAAAGGCGGCGGTGCCCAGCCCTGGGGACGCAGGCTGCTGCTGAACCACATCGCCGCCAGACGGCGGTCACACACCACTTCCGGGCGCGCCGCGCCGCCGCTGTGGACCAGGCCGGCCAGCGCCAGCCCGGCTGCGGCCACCGACGCCTGGGCCAGGTCGGTGGTGGCAAACACCGAGGGCAGGTCGCCCTGCCCCACCAGCCTGACGGCGGCGGGTTCATCGGGATGACCGTCGAGCGCGCTCCAGATCAGTTGCAGCATGGTCTGGGCAATGGAACGGGATGTCATGGCGGGCCTCGTCAAGCAATGCGATGCAAGCAGGATACTAGCCTTGAATTAATCGTCAATATTGATTACTTTAATCAACTTATCGATCCCTTCATCTTCATCTATTCCGTGAGCCGCTACCTTTCTTCATCCCAGGCCGCCACCCTCTTGGGCGTGTCGCGCCAGACGCTGTACGCCTACGTCAGCCGTGGCCTGCTGCACGCGCATCCCGGCGGGCAAGCGCGCGACAGCCGCTACCTGGCCAGCGAGGTCGAGCGCCTGGCGGCCAGCCGCAGCCGCGGGCGCAAGCCGCGCGAAGTGGCGCGGGCGGCGCTGGACTGGGGCTTGCCGGTGCTGGAATCGGCGCTCACGCTGATCGAAGACGGCCGGCTCTACTACCGTGGCCGCGACGCCGTAGCGCTCAGCGCCACGGCCAGCGTGGAAGAAGTGGCGGCACTGCTGTGGGAGTGCGAGGTGGCCGACGCCTTCGGCGACACGCCCCCGTCCATGCCCAGCGAACTGGCTGCAGTACAGGCCCAATGGACGCAGGGTCGCGCTGAACAGACCCTGTTACCGCTCTTCGCACTGGCCTGCGGCACCGACATCGGTGCGCAATGGCGCCTGCCGCTGCCGCGCCGCCTGGCCAGCTGCGGCGAACTGGTGCGCCGCCTAGCAGCCTGCCTGCTGGGCAGTGCGCCCTCCACGGCCCCCTTGCACCTCCAGTGCGCCCGCGCCTGGCGCCTCGATGAGGCGGGTGCCCAGCTGGTGCGGCGCGCCCTGGTGCTGTGTGCCGACCATGAACTGAATGCGTCCGGCTTTACCGCCCGCTGCATCGCCTCCACCGGGGCCAGCCTGCAAGCCGCCGTCATTGGTGGGCTGGCCGCCCTGTCCGGCCCGCTGCATGGCGGTACCACGGCACGGGTCGACGCCCTGCTCGATGCGCTGGACGCGCATGCCGACCCGGCCGCGAGCGTGCGCGAACGGCTGGCGCGCGGCGATGAGCTGCCCGGCTTCGGGCACCATCTCTATCCGCAGGGCGACGTGCGCGCCATCGCCCTGCTGGACACCTTGCTGCCTGCCCATCCGCGCTGGCAGCAAATCATCGACGTGGTGCGCGAACTGACGGGTCATCCACCCTCGGTGGACTTTGCCATGGCCGCCCTGCGGCGGCATCTGCGACTGCCGCCGGGCAGCGCCTTTGGGCTGTTCGCGCTGGGGCGCTCGCTGGGATGGATCGCCCATGCCCTCGAACAGGGACGCAACGGCAACCTGATCCGGCCACGTGCCGCCTATACCGGAATACGCCCTGGCTGACAAAATTGTCATCTTGATGTCAGCCTCGTGTTGAGGGGCAACATTTACATTAGCGCTGTAAGCCGAGGTCGACCGTGAGCGCTGAGGGGCGCTGCCAGCCGGCCGGTCCTTCATCCGCAAGCCATCTCCGTGAGCCCTATGGTCGTCCCGTTTCGCCGCGTCGCAGCCAGCGTCAGTCTTCGTCATTTCACTCATCCCCCCCACAATTCCCCCTTCCGCGCCAAGAAGGGAATGACGGTGCTGGCGCTGGCCGCGCTGCTGGGCGGTTGCGCCGTCGGCCCCGACTATGTGCGTCCGGCCATGGAGCTGCCCCAGGCCTACAAGGAGCAAGGCCCCTGGAAAGTGGCCGCGCCGCGCCAGGTCGATGACCGCCAGCGCTGGTGGGAAGCCTATGGTGATCCCGTCCTCAACGACCTGATCGCCCAGGCCAACGCCGCCAACCAGACCATCCAGCAAGCCGCCGCCCAGTATCGCCAGGCCCAGGCCACCGCCGCCGTGGCGCGCGCCAGCCTGTGGCCGACCGTTGGCGCGCAGGCCGGTGCCACGCGCGCGCAAACCAACACCAATGGCGTGCAGCGACTGGGCAACACCTACACCGTGGGTCTGAACGCATCGTGGGAAGCCGATCTCTGGGGGCGCATCCGCCGTGGCACCGAAGCCGGCGACGCCAATGCCGAAGCCAGCGCCGCCAGCCTGGCCGCCGCCCGCCTGACGATCCAGGCCACCCTGGCCCAGGACTACCTGCAATTGCGCGTGACCGACCTGCAAAAGGATCTGTATCGCCGCACCGTTGCGGCCTATACGCGCTCGCTGCAGCTGACCAGCCATCAGTACCAGGCCGGTACCGCCCTGCGCTCGGACGTGGCGCAGGCCGAGACGCAATTGCGCGCGGCCCAGGCGCAACTGATTGATCTGGAGGCCACCCGCAACCAGCTGGAACACGCCATCGCCATGCTGATCGGCAAGGCGCCCGCCGCCTTCACTCTGGCACCGCTGCCGGCCGCCGACGCCAGTGACGAGGCCATGGACGCCAATGCCCGGCGCCTGCAAGCGAGCCTGCCGCAGATCCCGGCAGGCCTGCCTTCGGACCTGCTGGAGCGCCGCCCCGACATCGCCAATGCCGAACGCCTGGCCGCCGCCGCCAATGCCAACATCGGCGTAGCGCGGGCAGCCTACTTCCCGACCCTGACGCTCTCCACCAGCGGCGGCTACAGCAATGCGTCCTTCGCCGACCTCTTCAATACGCCCGGCCGTGTCTGGTCGCTGGGCGCGGCGCTGGCCGAGACCCTCTTCGACGGCGGCGCGCGCAGCGCCCGCAATGACGCCGCCGTCGCGGCCTACGACGCGGCCGCCGCGCAATACAAGCAGACCGTGCTGGCCGCTCTGCAGGATGTGGAAGACAACCTCTCCACCCTGCGCGTGCTGGATCAGGAAAGCGCCGTCCAGGCCCAGGCCGTGCAATCGGCCCAGCTGGCCGAACGACTGGCGATGAGCCAATACCGCGCCGGCACGGTGACCTATCTGTCGGTGGTGACCAGCCAGGCGACGTCGCTGACCAACCAGCGCAGCGCGGTGACCCTGCTGGGCCGCCAGCTGGTCGCCAGCGTGGCGCTGATCAAGGCCACCGGAGGCGGCTGGCAAGCCGGACAAGCCGATCCGGCCAGCCAGCAGGCCCCCACGGCGGCGCGCTGAGCGGCGCACAGACTATTTCGAATCCAACGTGACACTTCCAGGACGAGTTTCAGGCATGACCACCTCACCCAACTCCCCAACATCCCCCAACGCTCCCCGGCATCCGCGCACACCGCGACGCTCCACCCTGGCCATCGCCGTGGCAGCCGCCCTGCTCCTCGCCGCCGGCGTGGCTGGCTGGTCCACCATGCAGCGCGCCAGTGCCGCCGACCAGAGCACGGCCAAGGCCGCCCCGCCGGTGGCGGTTTCGCTGGCGCGCGTGCAGGAACGCGACCTGCCGCTCTACCTGGCCGGTGTGGGCACCGTCACGGCCAATGCCAGCGTGGTGGTCAAGACCCGCATCGACGGCCAGTTGGACAAGGTGGGATTCGAGGAAGGTGAAGACGTCAAGAAAGGCCAGTTGCTG
This sequence comes from Herbaspirillum sp. DW155, assembly GCF_037076565.1. Lineage (NCBI taxonomy): Bacteria > Pseudomonadati > Pseudomonadota > Betaproteobacteria > Burkholderiales > Oxalobacteraceae > Herbaspirillum > Herbaspirillum sp. DW155. Next base: position 2,919,258 of record NZ_AP029028.1, read on the forward strand.
GCCCAGATCGACTCGCGCGCCTTGCAGGCACAACTGGCCCAGGCCGAAGCGCAGCGCGCCAGGGATGCCGCCAACCTCATGAATGCGCGGCTGGACCTGCAGCGCTACACCACCCTGCGTGGCCAGGACGCGGCCACCCAGCAGCAGCTCGATACGCAAAAGGCGCTGGTGGCGCAGCTGGAAGCCACGGTCAAGACCGATGAGGCGCAGGTGGCCTATGCCAGGGTGCAACTGAGCTATACCACCATCAACGCTCCCATTTCGGGCCGCGTCGGTGCGCGCCTGGTCGATCCGGGCAATATCGTTCATGCGGCAGACACTACCGGTCTGGTCGTGATCAACCAGATCGACCCGATCACCGTGGTCTTCACCTTGCCCGAAGAAGCCGTGGTCAGCATCAACCGCGCCCAGCGCAACAGCCAGAAACCGCTCAAGGTGATCGCCGCCGCGCGCGACTCGCAGGAAGTTCTGGCCACCGGCAAGCTGGTGCTGCTGGACAACCAGATCAACACCAGCAACGGCACCGTGCAACTGAAGGCGCGCTTCGACAATGCCGAGCACAAGCTGTGGCCGGGCCAGTACGTCAACGCCCGCCTGGTGATGAACAGTCATGGCAATGCCCTGACCGTGCCGGCTGCGGCCATTCAGCGTAACCAGCAAGGCACCTACGTCTACGCCATCGACCAGGAAGACAAGGCCAGCATGCAACCGGTCAAGGTCGACCGCATCCAGGATGGCATCGCCGTGCTGGCTGCAGACAGCGGCGTCACGGCCGATCAGCGGGTGGTGATCGACGGCCAGTACAAGCTCAAGCCGGGCAGCCGCATCGTGGAGAGCAAGCCGCAGCCGGCCAAGGGGGCTGCCCCCGCTGCCCCGGCTGCCGGCACTGCCAACGCTGAGGCGAAAGGAAGCACCAAGTGAGCGTCTCCGCCGCCTTCATCAAGCGTCCCATCGGCACCACGCTGCTGGCCATCGCCATTCTGCTGGTGGGGATTGCGGTCTGGCCGCTGCTGCCGGTGGCGCCCCTGCCGCAGGTCGATTTCCCGACCATCCAGGTCACGGCGCAATTGCCCGGGGGCAGTCCCGAGACCATGGCCTCCAACGTGGCGCAGCCGCTGGAGCGCCAGTTCTCGCTCATCGCGGGCCTCTCGCAGATGACCTCGCAGAGTACCCTTGGCAGCACCCAGATCACCCTGCAGTTCGACCTGAACCGCAACATCGATGCGGCCGCGCTGGACGTGCAGGCCGCCATCAACGCTTCCACCGGGCAGTTGCCGTCCAACCTGCCCAATCCACCGACCTTCCGCAAGATCAACCCGGCCGATTCGCCCATCATGATCATGTCGGTGCAGTCCGATGCGCTGCCGCTGACGGTGGTCAACGACTATGCCGACAACATCCTGGCCCAGCAGATCTCGCAGATTTCCGGCGTAGGCCTGGTCAACGTGAACGGCCAGCAAAAGCCGGCCGTGCGCATCCAGGTCGATCCGGCCAAGATCGCTACGCTGGGCATCAGCCTGGAAGACATTCGTGGCGTCATCGCCACCACCACCGTGAACCAGCCCAAGGGCACCGTGGATGGCGCGCGCCAGGCCTTTACCGTCTATACCAACGACCAGTTGCTCAAGGCCGACCAGTGGAGTGACATGGTGCTGGCCTGGCGCAATGGCGCACCGATCCGGGTCAAGGACATCGGCGTGGCCATCGACGGTCCGGAAAACAACAAGATCGCCGCCTGGGCCTTCGCCGGGGCCGCCAACAGCTCCGAGCACACCATCACCAATGGCCGCTCCATCGTGCTGGCCATCACCAAGCAACCCGGTGCCAACGTGATCGAGACGGTGGGCCGCATCAAGGCCGCCATGCCGCGCCTGCGCGCCGCCATTCCGGCGGCCATCCAGGTCAATACCCTGATCGACCGCACCCAGACCATCCGCGCCTCGGTGGAAGATGTGGAATTCACGCTGGTGCTGACCATCGCGCTGGTGGTGATGGTCATCTTCGTGTTCCTGCGCAACGTCGCCGCCACGCTGATCCCCTCGGTGACGGTGCCGCTGGCCATCATGGGGACGGCCGGGGTGATGTACGTGGTCGGCTACAGCCTCGACAACCTGTCGCTGATGGCGCTGACCATCGCGGTCGGCTTCGTGGTGGACGATGCCATCGTCATGCTGGAAAACATCTACCGCTACGTCGAGGAAGGCATGTCGCCGCTGGAGGCCGCGCTGAAGGGCGCGGGCGAGATCGGTTTCACCATCATCTCGATCTCGGTGTCGCTGGTGGCGGTGTTCATTCCGCTGCTGCTCATGGGCGGCATCGTCGGCCGCCTGTTCCGCGAGTTCGCGGTGACGGTCACGCTGACCATCGGGGTGTCGGTCATCATCTCGCTCACCCTGACGCCGATGCTGTGCTCGCGCTTCCTCAAGAACGAACATGGCCGCCAGCACGGCAAGCTGTACCAGTGGTTTGAGCGCTGCTTCGACGCCATGCTCAATGGCTACAAGCGCGGGCTGGACGTGGTGATGAAGCACCAGTTCATTACGCTGATGAGTTTCCTCGCCACGGTGGCCCTGACGGTGGTGCTGTTCATCTTCATTCCCAAGGGTTTCTTCCCGCAACAGGACAATGGCGTCATCGTCGGTTTTGCCGAATCGGCCCAGGATACGTCCTCCGCAGCCATGCAGGAACGTCTGCTGAAGGTCGCCGACGTGGTGCGCCAGGACCCGGACGTGATCGGCTTTGCCATGAGTGCCGGCTCGACCACCTTCAATACCGGACAGTTCTTCATCGCCCTGAAACCCAAGGATGAAGGCCGCACCGCCAATGCCGACGAAATCATCACGCGCCTGCGTCCCAAGGTCGCCAAGGTGCAGGGCGTCAACCTGTTCATGCAGGCCAGCCAGGACATCAACGTCGGTGGCCGCCTCTCGCGCACTCAGTACCAGTACACCATCACCGATACCGATCTGGATGAACTGAACGTGTGGGCGCCGCGCATGCTGGAGCGGTTCCGCCAGTTGCCGCAGCTGACCGACGTGGCGTCCGACCAGCAGAACCAGGCGGCCGCCGCCGTCATCACCATCGACCGCGCGCGCGCTTCCAGCTTCGGCATTTCGCCTTCGCTGATCGACGCCACCATCTATGACGCCATCGGCCAGCGCCAGGTGGCGCAATACTTCACGCAGATCAACAGCTATCGCGTCATTCTCGAGGTGACGCCGCAATTGCAGAAGGATCCTGCACTCTTCGACAAACTCTACCTGACCTCGCCGGTGACCGGCCAGCAGGTGCCGCTGTCGACCTTCGTGAAGGTCGATACCACCAAGACCTCCTATCTCTCGATCAGCCACCAGAGCCAGTTCCCGGCGGTGACGATTTCCTTCAACCTGGCCAAGGGCGTGTCCCTGGGCGAGGCGGTCGATGTGATCCAGAAGACCAAGGACGAAATGGGCGTGCCCCAGACCCTGGTGGGCAACTTCCAGGGCACGGCCAAGGCCTTCGGCGATTCGCTCTCCTCGCAGCCCTATCTGATCGCAGCGGCCCTGATCGCGGTCTACATCGTGCTGGGCCTGCTCTACGAGAGCTACATCCATCCGCTGACCATCCTGTCGACATTGCCCTCGGCCGGTGTGGGGGCGCTGCTGATCCTGATGATCGGCGGCTATGACCTGTCGGTGATTGCGTTGATCGGCATCATCCTCTTGATCGGCATCGTCAAGAAGAACGGCATCATGATGATCGACTTCGCCCTCACCGCCGAGCGCAACCAGGGCATGAAGCCGGAAGAAGCGATCTACCAGGCCTGCCTGCTGCGCTTCCGCCCCATCATGATGACCACCATGTGCGCCCTGCTCTCGGGCCTGCCGCTCATGCTCGGCCACGGCGCCGGTTCCGAGCTGCGCCGGCCGCTGGGCTATGCGATGGTGGGCGGCCTGGTGCTGTCGCAGGCACTCACGCTCTTTACCACGCCGGTGGTCTATCTCTACCTGGACCGCGCGCACTACTGGTATGAACGCAAGAAGAAGGCAAGGCAGGAACGCAAGGCGGCGCGCCTGGCGCAGGGGCACTGAAGCACTGAAGCACTGAAGCACCGAGGTACCGAGGTATTGCGTCATCCTCATTCCTATTGAAAAGCCGGGAAAGGTAGAATCCCGCATGGGCGCGCGCCGGGAGAGTTTCCCGGCGCCGCCGGTGGAGACCGCATGAAGATCCTGATAGTCGAAGACGAGCAAAAGATGTCCGAATACCTCTGCAAGGGCCTGACCGAGCAGGGTTGCGCGGTCGATGTGGCCTTTAACGGGGTCGATGGTCAGCACCTGGCGATCCAGCATGACTATGACGTCATCGTGCTGGACGTCATGCTGCCGGGCATGGATGGCTTTGCCGTGCTGCGCTCGCTGCGCACGGTCAAGCAGACCCCGGTCATCATGCTGACCGCACGCGACAGCGTGGAAGACCGCATCAAGGGCCTGCACGACGGCGCCGACGATTACCTCATCAAGCCCTTCTCCTTCCTCGAACTGCTGGCACGCCTGCAGGCACTGACCCGCCGTGGCCGCGTGCAGGAAGCGCCGCAACTGCGCATCGGCGATCTGCAGATCGACCTGATCTCGCGCAAGGCCTACCGCGGCGGGCTGCGCATCGACCTGACTGCCAAGGAGTTTGCCCTGCTGGCCGTGATGGCGCGGCGCCAGGGCGAGATTCTGTCCAAGACGGCCATTGCCGAGCTGGTCTGGGACATGAACTTCGACAGCAATACCAACGTGGTGGAAGTGGCCATCAAGCGCCTGCGCGCCAAGATCGATGCACCGTTCGAGCAGAAGCTGCTGCACACCGTGCGCGGCATGGGCTATGTGCTGGAGCCGCGCGCCACCTCCGACGTCATCGATGACTGAGACCCGACCCACGCCGGCCGCCCCCGCCAGAAAGCGCCGCCTGCCGCTGCGCCAGTCCATCACTGCGCGCCTGGTACTGATGTCGGCGGCCTCGGCGCTGCTGATCTTCGCGGTGGCCGGGGTGGTGCTCTACACCGTGCTCAAGGGAGAACTGCTGCGCCATGAGCGCGATGCGCTCTTCACCACGCTCAACGACATCAGCTACCAGATCGAACGCGCCGGCAATACGGAGCGCTGGGCCCGGGTACAGATGAAGCTGTCCACGCTGTCGCAGGCGGACCAGCATGTGTTCTTCTGGATCGCCAGCGACGATCCGCGCTTCACCTATGGCGACCTCGCGCGCCTGTCGCCGTCCGCCATCAGCCATGCCGATGGCAAGCAGGTCGGCCGCCTGCATCTGCCGGGCCATGCCTATCCGCTGCACATCATGACGCGCACCCTGCCAGCCTTCGAGGACCGGCCGGAAGTGCGGGTCACGGTTGGCATCGATGGCGCGCCCTACTTCGAGATGCGCCGCACATTCCTTCTCGCCACCACGATCTCCTCGCTGCTGGGCATCGTGCTGGCGGTCATCTCCAGCTACTGGATCGCCCGCGCCGGCCTGGCGCCGCTGCGGCGCATGTCGGCACGCGCCCAGAGTTTTTCGCCGCGCAAGCTGTCGGCGCGCATGCCGGTGGAAGCCTTGCCGGAGGAGTTGTCGGTGCTGGCCGATGCCTTCAATGGTGCACTCGAACGCATCGAACAAGCCTATACGCAACTCGAAGCCTTTAACGCCGATGTCGCCCATGAACTGCGCACGCCGCTGGCCAACCTGATCGGCGAGACCCAGGTGGCGCTGGCGCGCGAACGCAGTGCGGGCGAATTCAAGGACGTGCTGCAATCGAATCTGGAAGAGCTGGACCGCATCCGTTCCATCGTCAATGACATGCTCTTCCTGGCCCGCTCGGACCAGGGCGAGGCCGCCACCGCACGGGTACCGGCCAGCGTGGCCGAGGCGGTGCAGAAGACGGCGGATTTCTTCGAGTTCGTGCTCGATGACACCGGCATGAGCATCACCATCGCCGGCGACCTCGAGGCCACGGCCACCATGGAAACAGCGCTGTTCAAGCGCGCCCTGACCAACCTGATCCAGAACGCCATCCAGCATTCGCCCCAGGGGGCCCAGTTGCGCATCGACATCGCCGCCGGCGAGGAGATGGTGAGGGTGGCCGTCACCAATCCCGGACCGGCCATCGACGAACAACACCTGCCGCGCCTGTTCGACCGCTTCTACCGCGTCGACAGCGCGCGCCAGGACATCAACGGCAGCCACGGCCACGGCCTGGGCCTGGCCATCGTCAAGGCGGTGGCGCGCATGCATGGCGGACGCGCCTTTGCCAGCAGCAGCGGCGGATACAACACCATCGGCTTTACCATCGCGCGCCAGTGAGACTGGCGCACTTCACTCAGTAACCGCGACCGGGATCGACGTTGGCGGCGATCTCACCGGTCTGGCGATAATGGCGGATATTGGCCGCCACGATGGCCGAAGCCGTGCCTGAATCGGTAGGCGCCGAGCAATGCGGCAGCACCGTCACCGAAGGATGCGACCACGGCCAGGCCTCCGGCGGCAAGGGCTCGGTGGCAAACACGTCCAGCACCGCATGGCGCACGCGGCCATCATCGAGCACCTGGCGCAAGGCCGCGTCATCGATGATCGGCCCGCGCGCAAAATTGATGAGCTGTGCCTGCGGCGGCAACAGCGCCAGCCGCGTCGCATCGAGCAGACCGCGCGTGTCGGCGGTCAGCGGCAGCAGGCACACCAGGATATCGGTCTGTGCCAGCATCTGCGCCAGTCCATCCATGCCGCTATAGCTCTGCACCCCAGGCACGCTGCGCGCACTGCGGCTCCAGCCCATCACCGGGAAACGCGCCTGGCGCAGCGCACCGGCTGCCGCTTGCCCCAGCGCACCCAGGCCGAGGATGCCCACACGGCGCTGTTCCGGCAGCACGTACTCCAGCGGCTGCCATTGCCGCGCCTGCTGCTGGCGCGCGTAATGTGGCATGTCGCGGTGCAGGTAGAGCGTCCAGGCCAGCACCGCTTCGGCCATCGTGGCGGCCAGCCGGGGATCGACCAGGCGCGTGATCTGCAGGCCGCTCTGCCCGAGATCGGCGACCAGCCGCTCCACTCCCGCCCAGACGCTGTGTACCCACTGCAATTGCGGCAGTTGCTTCAGATGCACCGGATCAGGATTGGCGACGATGGCCAGACGGCACTGCGCGCGCTGATGTTCATTCAGATCGGCAAAGGCCAGGATCTCCTCCTCCGGCATGGCCGCGCGCAAAGCCTGCAGCCAGGCGGCCACCGAGGCAGCGTCGCTCTGGCTGACGAAGGGAATCGGGAGGCGCCCGCTCATTTGGCGTACACCGTGGCCAGGTCGCGGAAGCCTTTGACTTCGATGGGATTGCCGGACGGGTCGAGGAAGAACATGGTGGCCTGCTCGCCCGGCTCGCCGGCAAAGCGTATCTGCGGTGCCAGCACGAACTGCACCGCACCGCTGGCGCTGAGGCGGTCGGCCAGTTGCTGCCAGTCCTGCATGGGCAAGATCACGCCCAGATGCGGCATCGGCACCAGATGCTGGCCGACATGGCCGGTGTTGCTCACGGCAAACGGTTCGCCCAGATGCAGCGAGAGCTGGTGGCCGAAGAAGTCGATGTCGACCCAGGTGTCGGTACTGCGCCCTTGCGCGCAACCGAGCAGGTCGCAATAGAAGCGGCGCGACTGGTCGAGGTCACGCACGTGGTAAGCCAGGTGGAAGATGGATTGCATGGAAAGTCCCGGATCGGCAGGTTAGAACCCATTTCATAAATAGGCGTGAGTGCGAGCGAGTCCCGTTTGGGATGAAGTGCAAGGCGCGAATTTGGGTCAAGACTGGGCGTCTTGACCCAAATTCGTAACGCAGCAATTCGCCCATTCTGGACAGAACGCATCTCACGCCTATTTATGAAATGGGTTCTAGTTGCGAAAGCCGACAAGCATACCGCAACGCAAGTCCCGGGCGCATGTATGGAAACAAGCCGCCGATGTCTCCATACACGCACCAGCCGCGATTGACATGCGTCAAGCAGTGCCGGATTTGCGCTGGACGATGACCGGGGCCGGGCCTACTCTGGATGTATGGCATCCCGCCCCGGATGTCTTCCCCCATGAATATCCCGAGGAGCCACCATGAGTTACAAGTCCATCCTGGTCCACGTCGATCAGTCGCGCCACGCTGCCCAACGCATCCGCATCGCCGCCGAGCTGGCCCGCGCTCAGCAGGCCCACCTGATCGGCAGTGCCGTCAGCGGCATCTCCAGCTTCATCACCATGGAAGGCGCGGCCTACATCGCTGCGCAAATGGACGGTTTCCGTGACCGCGCCCTGGCTGCCCTGGAAAACTTCGACAAGATCGCCAACAGCGTGGGCGTGCCCTCCTGCGAGAAACGTTTCATCGATGACGACGCCGAAGGCGGCCTGGCCCTGCAGGCGCGCTATGCCGACCTGGTGGTGGTGAGCCAGGCTGATCTGGATGATGCCGATGACAGCTTCCTGACCGACCTGCCCGAATACGTCATGCTCAACGCCCCGCGTCCGGTGCTCATCATTCCCAGTGCCGGTGAATTCAAGCACGTGGGCAAGAATGTGCTGATCGCCTGGGATGGCAGCATGGAATCGACCCGCGCCATCACCGCCTCGCTGCCGCTGCTGCGCCAGGCCGACAACGTGACGGTGGTGCTGTTCAATTCCGACAAGCGCCTGGGCACCCACGGCGAAGAACCCGGCGCCGACATCGCGCTCTACCTGGCGCGCCACGGCGTGAAGGTGGAAGTGGCGCAGGAACAGACCACGCTGGATATCGGCAATGCCCTGCTGTCACTGGCCGCCGACAAGGGCTCCGATCTGCTGGTCATGGGCGGCTATGGTCATACCCGCTTCCGCGAAGTGCTGCTGGGCGGCGTCACGCTGACCATCCTCAAGACCATGACGCTGCCGGTGCTGATGGCGCACTGATGCGGCCATCGCGCTGCGGCGCCTAGCGCAGTTCCGCCACCGGCCCCTCGCGGGCCGGTGTTTTTGGAGTGACCAGCCGCTGGCGCTGCTGCAGACGGGCACGTCGCTTGCGCACCCAGATCACCACGCCCGTCACCGACAGCATGGCCACCAGCGCGCCCATGAACGAAATCAGTATGCGCCCCGGCAGGCCGAGAATGCGCCCGGAATGCAGCGGGAATTGCGCCTGCAGGAAGATATCGCCGGCACTGCCCCGCCCCGGAATCTTGCCGCCCTCATAGGCGCCGGTCATGGCATCGAAATACAGCCAGGCATTGCCCAGTCCGGCATTGCCGTGGTCATTGCCGGGCTGGAAGAAGCCCACGCCATACACCCCGAACATGCCCGAATAGAACACCCCGCCCACCGGTTCGCTCAGACCCAGCTTCTGGCCTTGCACGCGGCCCAGTGCCACCACTTCTTCGCGCGAGATGCGCGGCTCCGGCACCTGGTCGGGCGCAATCGGCGCGCGGGTCTCGAAGGGACCGGCGCTCAGGGTGGAGAAGGTCTGCAGGATCGGACGCATCACCGGGCGTTCCAGATTCATCGATACCGAGGTCACGGCCAGGATCAGCAGCAGACCCCAGACCCACACACCGCCGGAACGATGCAGATCGAAATTGAGCTTGTGCCCGCCCTCGCGCCAGCGGAAAGCCAGCGACTTGCGCCAGCTGCGCCAGTTGGGGAAGGAAAGATAGAGCGCGATGAAGCAATCCAGCGCCCACACGATACCGATGATGCCCATCAGCCAGATGCCGGTTTCGATGCCGCCCACGGCCGGCAGGTGCATCGTGTAATGCAGCTTGTAGAGGAAGGGCAACAGGTTTTCACGGGCCAGGGAAATCGCACCCCACATGCGCCGGCCCTGGATTTCGCCGGTCACCGGATCGACCGCGATCTGGTTGTAGTCCAGCGCGGGCAGCTTGCCGGTGGCGGGGTCCGGGCGCGGTTCGACCATCATGCCGATGGTCTGGCCAGGCTCGGCCTGGGTGAGCACATAGGTCACGCGCAGTTCGGGTTCGGCCGCTTCCACCCGCCGCGCCAGCTCCAGGCCCGGCATGGGCGCACCGGCATCGGGACGGTCGGCGCTGCGGGCATGGTAGAGCTGCGGATTGAGCCAGGCATCGAGCTCATGGTCCCAGGAGATCACCGCGCCGGTCGCACCGGCGATGAACAGGAAGACCGCCACGGCCAGGCCGAACCAGCGATGCAGAAGAACGAGAAGATGACGCATGGGCGGAGCTCAGGTGGTTAAGCGGCAGTGCAAGTGGCAGTGCAAGCAGCAGGGGAATCCATGAAATCGCCACGAAGATTTTCTCTTCATGTTGATCGACTCAAATAAGAACGATAATAGTTCTTATTTATTTTAAGTAATATGACAGAAAAAGGGAATCTTGATGACCAGGTTTCTCATGTCAGGGTAATAAGCCCCTCGAATTGATTCGACATATCCCTGAAAAAATTACTGAAGATGCTTGCTCTCTTGCCGTCTATCCACTACAGCGGCGCCGCTGGATTTATCGTCATTTCTTTTCATCGTATGAAAGGAAGTGCACATGCCCAGGGCCATCATTCGTCTCGACGATCCGACCTCGCACGGCGGCGTGGTGCAGGAGGGATTTGCAAATGTGAAGTTGTACGGCAAGCCGATGGCAGGCGTCGGCCATCGCGGCTATTGCCCGCAATGCCGATGTGAATTCGTCATTCTGGCTGGTGAACAAAAATACGAATACCTGGGCCGCAACGCGGCAGTGGAAGGCATGCTGACCTCGTGCGGCGCGGTCCTCATCGCCACCCAGCATCTGGCCAGGATTGCCGGCACGCCGGACGATAGCTGATATGAACGAAAAAACGGCCTGCGCCTGGATGAGCAGGCCGTCTCTTCAAGGCGGCGGCAGGCTTGGCACGACCCTGCCGCGTCGCGATCTCATCAAGCCGTGGCGATCTTCTTGAGGATCTCCTGCAGCTGATCGATATCGTAGGGCTTGGGCAGCGAGTGCGAGGCAAAACCGACGTTGCGCGTCACCATGGCGCCGTAGCCGGAAGCGAAGATCACCGACATCTCCGGGAAGCGTTCCACTGCCCGCCTGGCCAGTTCCACCCCAGACATGCCGGGCAGGTTGACGTCGGTGAAGAGCACGTCGAAACGCTGCTCGCCCAGGGCCTGCTGGGCATCCTCGCCGCTGACCACGCCACGTGCCTGGTGGCCCAGCGTCTCGAGCAGTTCGCACACCAGTTGCTGCGAGTCGATATTGTCTTCCACCACCAAAAGACGCAACCCGTTGGCCGGCTCCTGCGCCTGATCCATCACCGATGGCGATGGCGGCAAGGGATCACGCGCCTGGGCCGCTGCGTTGGCGGCCTGATCGAAGTGGGCGTCCTGGCCCTCCGCTTGCCGCTGGCGATCCCCTACCGGCAGCACGTGCAGCGTGGCGCTGGCATTGGCCTGATCGCGCTCGCGTGTGAGCCGCGCCAGTTCGATGCGATGGGCGCGGTTGGACAGCATCTGCCGGATCCGTTGCGCCAGCTGGTTGATCCGATATGGCTTGGAGAGCAACTCCACGCCCGCATCCAGGCGCCCTTCATGCACGATGGCATCGCGCGGATAGCCGGAGGTGAACAGGATCTCGATCTCCGGCAGCAACTGGCGTGCCTGGCGCGCCAGCTCGGTCACCGGCACGCTGCCCGGCATGACCACATCGGTAAACATCATGTCCACCGCAACGCCGCTCTGCAGGATGGTCAAGGCGCGCTCGCCATTGTCGGCCTTGAGCACACGATAGCCCAGCGAGGACAGCGTATCGATCACTGTCAGTTGCAGGTTGGGATCGTCCTCCACCACCAGGATGGTTTCGTCGCCTCCGCCGACCTCCATATCGCGGTTCTCGTCGATGACCACTTCCTCATCCACGCAGCGCGGGAAGTAGATGCGGATCGTGGTGCCCTTGCCGGATTCGCTGTGCAGGCTGATGTGACCCCGGCTCTGCTTGACGAAGCCATAGGCCATTGACAGCCCCAGTCCGGTGCCCTCGCCTTCGCGCTTGGTGGTGAAGAAAGGCTCGAAGGCGCGCTCGCGGACCTCCGGCGACATGCCGGCGCCGTTATCGGAAATCTGCAATTCCACGTAATCACCCGGCGGCAGATCGGCCTGCGACAGAAAGGCCGGATCGCTCAGCTGCACGTTATCGATCTGCAGCGTCAGCCGTCCGCCGTTGGGCATGGCATCGCGCGCATTGATGGCGGTGTTGATGATGAGGTTCTCGACCTGGTTGGGATCGAGCATCGTGTTCCACAAGTGATGAGTGATGACGGTGGAGATCTCGATGTTCTCGCCCACGGCACGGTGCAGCAGATCCTCCATGTTCTGCACCACGCGCTGCAGGTTGATGCTGCGCGGCTGCAGGGGCTGGCGGCGGGCAAAGGCCAGCAGCTGCGAAGACAGCTTGGCGCCCCGGTCGACCGCACCAATGGCGGTGCGCACCCGCTGGCGGCTGCGCTCATCCAGGCGCGGATCGGTCTGCAGCAATTGCAGGTTGCCGCCGATGATCTGCAGCACGTTGTTGAAGTCGTGCGCCACGCCGCCGGTGAGCTGGCCCACCGCTTCCATCTTCTGCATCTGCCGCAGCGCCGCTTCGGCGCGACTGCGCTCGAGTATCTCCTCGACCACGCGCTGCTCCAGCGTATCGTTGAGTTCGCGCAGCGCCTCTTCGGCACGGCGCCGTTCGGTGATGTCGGTGGAGACCGCGATCATGGCCTGCGGACGCCCCTCGTCATCGACGATGCGGCTGATGTCGCTGGAGACCCAGAAGGCGCTGCCATCCGGGCGCAGATAGCGTTTTTCGAGCGTGAATGAACTGCCGTGCTCGATGCAGCGATTGAACAGCGTCATGTTCATCGGCACATCATCGGGATGGGTGACGTCGGCCAGTGTCATCTCCAGCATCTCGGCTTCGGTGCGGCCGAGCATGCGGCACAGGGCCTGGTTCACGCGCAGGTAGCGGCCCTGCAGGTCAAGCTCGGAGAAGCATACCGAGGCCTGGTTGAAGATGGCGGTGAGGCGGTTCTCGCTCCAGGACAATGCCCGCATGCCGCGCCGGCGTTCGGTCAGATCGATGAAGGTGCACAGCGCGCCTTGCAGCTGGCCATCCTGCCATACCGGATGCGCCTGGTATTGCACCGGGAAGCTGGTGCCATCCACACGCAGGAAGTCTTCGCTGTCCACATGCGAGGTCAGGCCCTCGCGCGCGGCCCGCAGCACGGCGCAATCGCCGCGCGCGCAAGCGTCGTCGGTGCTCGCAATGACGTCGTGCAGCGGCCGGCCCAGTACGTCCTTTTCGCTGGCGTAGCCGAGCAGTTGCAGGAAGGCCGCATTGCAGAGCGTGACGATACCCTCGCGGTCGATGGAGAAGAAGCCCTGGTCGGTGGAATCCAGCAGTTGCCGCACGAATGCATTGTTGGCGCGCACGCTCGCTTCGGACGCGGCCAGCGCCTGCTCCATAAGCTTGCGGGAGGTCACATCGAAGACCACCCCCACATAGCGCGCACCGGCGCGCGGATCGTCTTCCACCACCTCGCCCTTGCGGGCCAGCCAGCGCTGTTCGCCATCCGGGCGGGTGATGTGGTATTCGGTATATTCCAGCGGATTGCGCAGGCCGTCCTTGATGCGGGCGGTCCCCAGATTCGGGTGGAATTGTTCGTCAACCATCTCCACCAGTTGCTGCGAACTCACCTCGCCCTCAGCCGGCAAGCCCCACAAGCGGCGGAAACGATCCGACACGGCCAGCTTGCCGGTTCCCGGAAACCATTCGAAGATACCGATCCCGCCGGCCCGATCGACGATGCGCAGGCGCTCTTCGGCAACGTAGCGCTCGGTGACGTCGTTGCCCTCGATGAAGATGCCCGCCACCTTGCCCTCGGCATCCTTGATGGGCTGGAACACGAAGTCCAGCACGGCACCGGCAAAACCGCTCTCATGGGTGCGTCGCAAAAACAGGCGTGCGCCGCGTTCGGTATAGGTCTGGCCAGTGTGATACACGCGGTCCAGCAATTCGTAGAGATTTTCGTCCAGCAGTTCCGGCAGTGCTTCGCGTGCCGGCAGGCCCAGCACGGGGCGCTCACCGAAGAGCTTGAAGTAGGCCCCATTGACACGTTCGAACACATGCTGCGGACCGCGCACCACCGCCTTGAAGCTGGGCGACTGTTCCATCAGATCACGCAGCAGGTCCGTGTGGGCCAGCGCCGTATCGAGCGCACTGGCGCGCACCAGCGTACAGAGCACACCGGCGACCTGCGCGGCCTGGCCTTCGCTGCCGTCTTCCCACACCGGGACGCACGACAGGTCCCATTGCTCCGCTGCCCCCCCGGCCTGGCTGCCCCCGGCGAACAATGACAAGCGGGCGAGCTGCTGTTGCTGACCGCTGAAGGCCGCGCCGATGGCCGCCTCGCCCAGCCGGCCAGCACCACGCCACAGTGGAGAATCGCTGAGCGGCGTCCCGAAGGCCGCCGGATGGGCCGCGCCGATACAGGCAGCCAAGGCATCGTTGTAGAGCATCACGCGCGCGCTTCCCCACACCAGCAGACTGGGCAAAGGCGAATGCAGCGCGATGTTGAGCGAGGTACGCAAGGTCGGCGACCACTGCGCCGGCGCACCCAGGGGATTTGCCGTCCAATCGGTTGCCGCGACGATCTGCGCGGCCAGACCTGTGCCGCGCAACCAAGAAATGTCTGCCATGTCGTGAAACTTACCTTTAAGCCTAGCGTTGAGCACCGGGGTCTGATGGGTGAGAGGCTGGCGCCTTCGTGCTCCCCGCTGGTCCCTTCATTGTTGTTCGCATCGGCTGCAGCAGGCGCTTTACCTGAGCATCCCTGCTGCGTGCCGTCGACGATTATACGGGAAGCCCGTCTCCCTTCCGGGCCCACTCCCACCGTGCGAAAAAACTGTCATCGGCCGCAATACCGCATGGCGCAAGCGCGGGCGGGCACCTCCTGTTTTCCTACACGAAATCGCGACGCGCACCTACACGCGCAAGATCAAAAAGATGACCGCACGCCGGCAGACCATCGGGCTCAGCTGGTTTTCTCGTTCTTCTTTTTCAGCGCACGTTCCTCGCGCAACAGCCGGTTCAGTTCAGCCAGTTCCTGCACCGCCTCCTGTGTCAGGATCACCGGCTCGTTGGGCCGGTAGGCCCGCCCGCCGAGACGGCCATTCATGCCGATGTAGGCGCGCGCGCAGCGACGTCGATAGGCCAGGATGTCTTCCTCGCCATGCAGCGGCTGCCCTGCACTGTCCTGGGCCGGCACGGGATAGGCCGACAGCGGCAAGGCTTCGGACTCCGCGTCCGCGCCGGCGTGGCCCTGGGAGGAGATATGGTTGCGGTAGGCCGTCCAGTCGCCTTGCTGGATGGCGATCAGAGGATCATAAGGATGGGTGGAATCAGACTTGTCCATGAGGCTACCCTGCTCAAAGATCCGACGCCGACCACTTGCGCCGGGCTGGTTGCAACGTCAGCTTGTCCTGTGCGGCATGGCTGCTGGCCTGGGCTTGCAGGCGCTCGCGCTGCCACTGATCAACCAGCCGCGCCTGGCCGACACGATGATTGATCTTCTCCCTGTGTTTCATCGACAGCATGGGTGTTCGCTCCCTGATCTGCGCCAGGCCGCCGTGCTGCCAAACACTTCCGGTGAAACTTCATTTTAGCCAGGTGCAGCAAAACTGGAAGAGCTTGATGCGCCGGGCTCACACGAATGGTCGTTCCAGAAGACAGGACAGCGCAGGACCGGGCTTTCTTTTCCCGTGCGGCATCAATCGCTGCGAGCATGCCGCGTTGTTTCTGCGAGTATTGCGCATCTTAAGACCCGGCATGGATGAGCCACTATCGGACGCTTCCCGATTGACTTGTAGGACAAACCGGAAGGCTCGTCGCGCCGCGAGACGGATCGCATCGCCATCTGATCCCGCAGCGAATTAAAAGTTGTACGCTCTGCACCGGTCTTCACGATGACGCCTATAATGGACATTTCCCGAAGCCAAGAATACGCATCATTCTCTTGCAGCGACCCGCTGCCGGAGTCAGATCGGGTCTCCCGGATGCCCTTGTCTTCTCGCCCTTCAACTTGCCGCCGCTGTGGTCACCGTGCCGGTCATTCGATGCCTTGCTGAAGCAGACATCGAGAAAGTAGTGCATGAGCAATCCGTACCACGCAAGCCGCCGGCGAGCGGTCGACCTGAGCAATTGTGATCAGGAACCGATCCATATCCCCGGTTCCATCCAGAATCATGGCGCCCTGCTGTGCTTCACGCCGCAGGGCGAGCTGGCCACGCGCAGTGCCAATGCCACAGCACTGCTGGGCGCCCTGCCCGAACCCGGTCAGGCGCTCGGCGCGGCGCATCTCAATGCAGCCGCCCGCGCGCTGATTCATGCGGCGCTGGAAGACCGGCATGGCTACGTCGATGCGCGGATGATCACGCTGGAGAGCGGCACCTTCGATCTGGTCACGCACAAATCCGAAGGCGTGCTCATCGCCGAATTCGAACAACGTGCCGCCGATGCCCTCCCGCTGGAGGCCTTTGCCCTGGCCGCCCACCAGGCCATCCAGCGCATCCAGCGCCAGCAGGGCGTGGAAGACCTGCTGATGCGGGCCGTCGATGAGATCGCCCGCATCACCGGCTTTGACCGCGTGATGGCCTATCGCTTCCGGCATGACGACAGCGGCGAGGTGATCGCCGAGCACAAGCGCGAGGACCTCGAACCCTTCCTCGGTCAGCGCTATCCGGCCAGTGACATTCCGGCCCAGGCGCGGCGCCTGTACGTGATCAATCCGATCCGCCTGATCGCCGACGTGGGTGCGCCCACCGTGGCGCTGGAACCGGATCACAATCCCCTCACCGGCCGTGCGCTGGACCTGAGCCACAGCATGTTGCGCAGTGTCTCGCCGGTGCACATCGAATACCTCGGCAACATGGGGGTGGCTGCCTCCATGAGCCTGTCCATCGTGATCGGCGAGCGCCTGTGGGGCCTGATCGCCTGCCACCACATGCAAGCGCATCTGGTGCCGCATGCGGTGCGCATGTCCTGCCAGCTGCTGGCGCAATTCGTCAGCGCCCTGGTGGAACGCAATCTCAACGGCGAGCGCGCCCGTGCGCTGGAATACAGCACCGACCTGCGCCGCCAGATCGTGGCCCAGGTCACCGACCGCGAAGACATCGTGCTGGCACTGGCGGCCAACCACGAGGCTTACCTGCAGCTGATGCATGCCCACGGTGGCGCCATTTCCCTGGACCGCAAGACCCAGGTCTTCGGCAAGGCACCTTCGCGCGAAGGCGTCAACGCGCTGATCAACTGGCTCAATGAAAACGAACCGGGCGAAGCTTTTGCCACCACTGCGCTGGGTGCCGACGTGCCGGCTCTGAAGGCGGCACTGGGAGACACCTGCGGTGTGCTGGCCGTGCGTTTCTATCGACAACAGGACGGCTATGCCTTCTGGTTCCGCAGCGAACAGGTGGAAGACGTGCGCTGGGGCGGCAATCCCGAAAAGACATACAGCATCGGCCCGCTCGGACCGCGCCTGACACCGCGCGGCTCCTTCGCCGTCTGGAAGGAAACGGTGCGCGGCAAGAGCCTGCCGTGGGAGCCGACGCAAACCGAGATCGCCAGCCAGCTGCGGCTGGACCTGCAGGAAGTGGCGCTGACCAACGAGAACATGGTCAAGCGCGCACGCGAAACCCTGCTGGCCACGCTGGGCCATGACCTGCGCGATCCGCTGCAGGCCATCATGATGGCTGCCCGTATGATCGAGGTGCGCGAGCCTTCGCCCTCCAGCGCCAACCTCAGCAAGCGCATCTCTTCCTCATCCAGCCGCATGCATCGCCTGATCTCCCAGGTGCTCGACATCAGCCGCCTGCAGAGCGGCATGGGCCTGGACATCCAGCGCCGCCCGCTGGACGTGCGCAAGATGGTCACCGAGATCGTCAATGAAGCGCGCATGGCCTATCCCGACAACGAGATCATCCTCGAAGCGGAAGACTGCGGCGAGATCGCAGTCGATGGCGACCGCATCGGCCAGGTGGTCTCCAACCTGCTCTCCAACACGCGCCATCACGGCGAGATCGGCAAGCCCTCGACCCTGATCGTGTTCCGCCGCGAGGACGTGCTGACGATCTCGGTGTCCAATCATGGTCCGGCCATCCCGGCGGCAGTGCGCGAGCACATGTTCAAGCCCTACAAGAAGCAATCCATGGGCAACCAGCGCAATGCGCGTGGTCTGGGACTGGGCCTGTACATCGTCAGCGAGATCGTCAACGGCCACGGGGGCAAGATTGCGGTGAACTGCGATCATCACATCATTACCTTCACGGTCACGATTCCCATCCTGGCCGGCTAAGCCTGGCACCGGCCTGCAAGGCGCGCCGGCAGGCGATGTCTTACGCGACCAGCGGCAGGCTGACGAAGAAACTTGCACCCTGCCCGGGACCGGCGCTGCAGGCGCGCAAGCGGCCACCGTGCAGCTCCACCAGCTGACGTGTCACCGCCAGCCCCCGGCCCAGGCCAGAACCACTGCCCGGGGCGGGACCGGGTTCGCGCTGTGGCGGGAACAATCGCTCCAGCTCGGCCGCCGTCATGCCCTGGCCGCTGTCGCGTACCTCCAGTTCCACTTCGCTGTCGTGCCGGTGCAGGCACAGCAGCACCCGGCCCTGGCGTGGCGTAAAACGGATGGCATTCATCAGCAGTTTGCCCAGCACCTGCCGCAAGCGCGCGGCATCTCCCAGCACCGCGCCGGTGGCCGGCTCGGCACGTAGCGCGATCTCCTTGGCGGCCGCCGCGCTCTGCACGGTGGCGATGGCGTCGCCGATGAGTTCAGCCAGTGGAACGGGCGCGACCGCCAGGCGCAACGCGCCGGACAGGATGCGGTTGGTATCGAGCAGATTCTCCACCAGTTGCGCCTGCAGCCGCGCATTGCGTTCGATCACCTGCAAGCCCTTGTGCAGCCTGGCGGGATCGGTGGCATCGCGCAGCAGGTATTGGGTCCAGCCGAGGATGGCATTGAGGGGCATACGCAGCTCGTGCGAGAGTGTATCGAGGAAGGCCTCGCGCCCGCTGCGCAGGCGCGCCACCTCGGCCTGGGCGGCTTGGCCGGCGGCCAGCAGCGTTTCCCTTTCCTGTTCCAGCTGGCGCACCCGCTGCCAGGCCAGACTTGCATCACGCGCCTGCGACTGCTGGGCCAGCACGCGCTGCACGATCTCCGGCAGGTGGTCGAGATAATCGCTGGTCTTGGGCAGCACATCGGCCACCCCTGCCCGCAGGGCCTCGATGATGCGCAGCTCATCCGAGAGGCCCGACACCATGATGGCCGGGATCTCCACCCCCGCCGCGCGCAGGCTGCGGAAAAAATCCAGACCGCTCTCCAGGGCCTGCAGGTTGTAGTCCACGATCAGCAGGTCGGGGCGCTCGCCCTGCACCGCCGCGTGCGCCGCCCCGGCATCGGCCACGGCGGTGACGCGATGACCGTGCTTCTTGAGCACCCGGCTGGCCAGGGCCAGCAGGCCGTCGTCATCCTCCAGCACCAGCACGTGAGCAATCACGGCGGTCATCGTGATCCGCTCTCCCGCGACACCACGCCGGGTGTCGGCAGCTTGACCACCTGCAGGAAGAAGCCCAGGCGCCGCACCGCCTCGATGAAGTCGTCGTATTCCACCGGCTTGGTGATGTAGACGTTGCAGCCCACTTCGTAGCAATGGGCGATTTCACGCGGATCATCGGTGGTGGTGAGCATGATGACCGGAATGGCGGCAATGGCGGCTTCCTGCTTCATCCGCCGCAGCACCTCCACGCCGTTCACGCGCGGCATATTCACGTCCAGCAGCACCACCAGCTGTTGCAGATCGGCGCGGGCCAGATCGCCGCCGAAGAAATAATCCAGCGCTTCCTGACCATCGCGCAGGCGCTGAAAGCCGTTGACCAGACCGGCGCGCCGCAGGTTCTTCTCGACCAGTACCGCATGGCCGTCGTCGTCTTCGACCAGGATGATGTTGACGCTCTGCTCTGTGGCCATCTTGTGCTCCTTGTCCGTTGGTGGATCCCTCTTGGTTGATCTCTTCGTGGCCGGATATCCTCAGGCCACCGGCGGGCGGGCCGGCAAGGCGACGTAGAAGCAGCTGCCCTGCCCCTCCACTGATTCCACCCAGATGCGCCCGCCATGCCGCTCCACGACACGCTTGACCAGCGCCAGCCCGATGCCCTCGCCCTTGGCCGCGTTGCCATGCAGGCGCTGGAAGGCGATGAACATCTTGTCCATGTAGGCGGCCGGAATGCCCAGGCCGTTGTCGCGCACGAAGTAAGTAATCAGGCTGGGCGCGGCCACTACGCTGTCGGCCTGCTGGGGCAGATAGCCGATGGTGATGCGGCCGGGACGGGCGGGGTCGAGGTAATTGACGGCGTTGCCCACCAGATTGCCCAGCACCTGTTCCACCGACACCGGGTCGCCATAGGCGGGCGGGAGGTTGGCCTGAATCTCCACCTGCGCCTCCTTGGCGCGGATGCTGCCACTCATGGCGGCGACGATGCGCTGGGCAATGGCATGCATGTCCAGCATCACCGGCTGGTACTCGACCCGCCCCGCGCGGGACAGCCGCAGCATGGCATCGATGATGCCGGCCGAGCGCGTCACCGCATTCTGGATGAAGCGCAGCGAGGTATGGATGTCTTCCTCCACCAGAGCACGCAGACGCTGGCGATCCGGCTCGGGTAAGGCCAGCCGCTCCACTTCGTCCAGCAGATCGCGCGTGGCATGGGTGATTTCCTTGCTGAAGCCCTGCAGGTTGACGAGTGGCGAGCGCAGGTCATGCGAGACGCTGTAGATGAACATCTCATTGTCCTGGGTCTGCTGGCGCAAATCGCTGTTGACCTCAGCCAGTTCGCGCGCGCGCTGTTCCAGTTCCTCGCGATAACCCCTGGCCTGGTGCGCCGCTTCGGTCAGCCGCTCGCTACTGCGATGCAGGGCATCGTCGAGCAGGTTGATCTCATCATTGCCATCGACGCGCGCAGCCAGTGGCTGACCATCGGACAAATGGCGGGCGTTGGCAATCAGGATGCCGATGCGACGGCCGATGCTGCGGGTAAACGCCAGTGAAGCCGCCGCGGCCGTCACGATGGAGCCCAGCACCGCTGCGATCAGCAGCCAGGTCTGCGAACGGCGCGCCTCCTGGAGGCGCTCGCTGCGCTCGGCACCCAGGCGCCGCTCTTCGTCCACGAAACGGTCCATCTGCTTGAGGAATTCGGAGAGCCGGTGCGGTCCCTGCTCATCGCGTAACTGGCGGATCAGATCATCGCGCTGGCCCCGTCTCAAGCGCTCGCGGGCACTGTCGTCCCAGTTGCGGTAGCGCGCGATGGATTCATGCACCTCACGCATGGCCGTGCTTTGCGCGGCATTGTCGGAGACCAGTCGCGCCAGTTCGCCGGCCTTGATCTCGACCTCACCCCAGATGTCGCTGCGGTTCAAGGTGTCGGGCTGGTCCAGCAGAACGGCATTGCGTATGCGCGCCGCCTCCAGCAGCAAGGGTTCGCGCAGCTCGGCGGCCTTGTTGATGACCTGCAGGGAATGCGAGGCCCAGCGCTCGGCATCCTCGGCGTCGGCCTGCGACTTGAACAGCGCTCCCAGCAGCAGTACTTCAAACAGGCTTGGTATGGCAACGATCAGCAAGCCCTTGGTCAGCAATCTCATCTGCGTTCGCCCGCTTCATGATCATTCTTACGGTGCAAAGCCTTCGATCAGCCCCTGACGTCGCACGTGCGCCCGGCGGGCGCAGCGGATGCATCAGACGTCAACGGGCCGGATCTGCAGTGCGCCCCCTTCGGCATTTCCTTGTTGTTCTTTCCTGCGCGCATCCTGCCTGCATGCGGCCCCGAACTGCGGACCGGTAGCGTGCGTTTCTGGTAATCAATTATTACGCACGATTATAAACTCACAATATGCCCGCGCGCGCAGGCCGTGACAAGCAGCCGGGGTGCAGCCCGGCAACGGATCATCAAAAAGGAGCGGCAAATGCGAGGGCGCGAGTCGCCCCGTCTCACCTGTGGATTAGCTGGAAGGGGGACGCACCGGCTGCGGTATCGAGAGAGGATCGAAGTCGATCCAGTCGCCGTCACGGATGGTGCCCGCGCCGCGTTCCAGATCGGCCCCCTCCAGGGCTTGCAGCAGGCGGATCGCTTCACTGTCCTGCTGTGGGTCGTCCACGGCAACGGCCACCATCATGCCCGCCACGCGGCGGGGCACGGCATCATCATCGGTAGCGGCGAGACTGCCGACGAGGCCGCCTAGGTGGTCACCCACCAACCCGCCCAGGGCCGGGCCCAGCGGCCCTGTCACCGGCGCCGTGGCCAGTCCCGCAGCGGCACCCGCGCCGGCACCGGCCGCCACGCCAGCGGCGGCGCCGCGATCCGTGTCTTCGGCGCCGGGAGATTTGTCGCGGTCGCCGCCGACGGCAAAGCGGTCATGCTGGCCGGCCGGGTTGACGAAGAAAGTGCTGATGCGGGCGCGCGCAAAGCCCGCCTCCTCCAACACCGAGACCGCATGCGCGGCCTCTTCCTGCAGATCGAAACGGGCGGCAATGATGGTGCTCATGGTGTCTCCTGCGCAGACGCCTGCGGGGCGCCGGGCTTATCGGTCCTGTGAGGCCTGCTGCGCTGCGCGATAGCGGCGGATCAGGGCATTGGTGGAACTGTCGTGATGTAACGGTTCGGCGGGGTCCAGCACCAGCCGCTTATAGGCCGGCATGCGCAAGGCGGTATGCAATGCCGGGCGCTGTTCGGTGACGTTGATGGGGTCTGCGCGAAACATGGCCTCGATGCGGTCCGGCAGGTCGCACTGGCGCGCCAGCTGCATGAGCAGGCCCATGGTCTCGGTGGTGACCAGATTCTTGGAATAGTCGAGATAAACGCCAGCGGCTTCGGCCACCAGGATTTCGCCGCGCCGGCCGTAGGTAAACAGCGGCAACTGCAGATCGGCGGCGGGCAGTTTTGTCATGCGTCACTCCTTGTAGCAAGACGGCACGGCCGGCGAAGTGCCGGACGAGGTGCCGGTATCACGCCATCTTAGACGCCATCTTAGTGGCGTGGCTGCGCTTGCCGACATCGGACGGCGGGATATTTGCGCGTAGGAAAAGTGGAAAACGGATCTGACGTTGATCCGTCCCGGATTGTTATGGATGCCCGCAAAGCCTTTACCCTGTTGACTTTCGGAGATATCAGACAGGTCAGAACCGGTCAGCCAATTCCTAAAAATTCTCGATATGCTAAGGCTCACCGGGTCAATGAAGCATCAACGTGAGGAGGCCGAAATGAGAATGCAAGCAGTCGCCGTGACGAGCGGTCAACCCAACGGGAACAAGCCGGGCAAAAGCGTGAAGGTCAACCGCAGCCTGACGCAAGCGGAGGCGTTTGGGGCCAGACCGAAGTTCCTTGTGCCCGTCACGCAGTCACAGCAAGAGGTACCCACGACCGCTGCTGCGTCCAGCGCACCAGCGGTGTCCACTGCCCGCGCCCGACGTCCGGAGCAGTACAAGGGGCTCACGGTAGATCGGTCTCTCGCCGTGGCCGATGCAACCGCGAAATATCTGCAGCGCCGGTGATGGCAAGCTTCAGGGCCGGACTCTGCGCCACCTCCCGCTCAACTGAGATGCAGCGTCAGCAATTCCACCGGCAGACTGCCCAGGATCTCGGCCACGGCGATGCTGCCGCCACGCTCGCCGTCCGGCATGGCGCATTCTTCCAGTTCGCCCTGGCCGGTGGTGAGCACGCTGCGCCAGTGCCGCATGCCGCTGCCGCCGTGTGACAGTACCTGCGGCAGGCTGATACGGGTGTCGCCCCATGTTTCGTCAGACACCAGTGGCAGTGCTTCTTCGCGACCTCCCTCGAAGGACAGCAGATGGCCCGCCAGGCGCGTGCAGACCACCACGGTCGCATGCCAGTCACCCTCATCCTCCTGTTGGCCCGGCATCAGCCTGGCAAAGGCGATCACGTGGCGCCCCAGCTTGCCGTGCGTGCTCAGCGGCAGGTAACGGCCGCGTGCGAACAGGTCTGCATGCTCGCGCCGGTACTGCAGCACCGCATGGATCAATTGCTGCTTGGTGCCTCCGCTCTGCCAGTCGCGCAAGGACACCGGCCGGTTGACGGCATCGGCGAGGAGCCGCCCGCGCAGGGCGAAATCGACCGGTCGCCGGTTGTCCGGATCGACCATGCTCAAGTCCCACAACTCGCTGCCCTGGTAAAAATCGGGGACGCCCGGCGAGGTCAGCTTGAGCATGGCCTGCGACAGGCTGTTGACCGCGCCCAGCGGCGCCAGCCGGCGTACGAAGCCCGCCAGTTCGGTGAGGAAGGGATGATGATGCGGATCGAGCCCCGGATCACACAACAGCGCACGGGTGAACCGCTCGCAGGCGGCCTCATAGTCGGTCTGCGGCACCACCCAGTCACTGCGGCGCTTGGCTTCGCGCAGGGCCTTGCGCTGCCAGGCGATGACGCGCCCGGCCAGTTCGCCCAGGGCACGCAGATCATCGTCACCGGCTCGCGTGCCGTCCGGCCATGCACCGACCAGGGTCTGGTAGAGCATGCATTCGTCAACCGCATCGATGGCGTACTGTCCCTGCGCCGTGGCCGCCACGATGGGGGCGTTCAACTGATGCCAGTGACGCAGTACGGTGGCCCATTCCTCGGCGATCTCGGAGAGCGCGGCCAGGCGCATGCGGGCATCCTCGCCGCGCTTGTGGTCGTGGGTGCCGGTGGCCAGCAGGCTTGCCGGCGTCTGCCCGGCACGGCGCGCCGCCCGCTGGTGAAAATGTGCCACCGGGAGCGCCAGATGCGCGGGCTCGGCGCCGACCTCGTTGCGCGAGAGCAGACGGCCGTAGCGATAGAAGGCGGTGTCTTCCATCGACTTGGCCGTCAGCGGCGGCGTCAGTTGCTGGAAGCGCGCGATGGCCCGCAGCTGCAGGGCGCGCCGGTGCGCGTCGCGGCTGTCGAGCAGCAGGTCGCCGCCCAGCCAGCCTTCCACCACGTGCAGCGTGGCGTGGTCGGCCGCATGCAGGGTCGCCGCAGCCTGTTGTGCGGTGAGCGCCAGCAGTTCGCGTTCCTGCGCCGGCATGCCCTGCTCGCTGGCATAGGTGCGATAGACCGGAAAATGCACCAGCAACTCGGCCACCGCGCGGCGGATGGACATGAGGGTGATGTCGCGGGTCGGGGTCGCGCTGCGGGCGAGCTGATGCAGACAGAGCGTGAGCGCATTGAATTCAGCAGAGAAGTTGCGCACCAGGAAGCTGCGCCGCGCTTCTTGCACGATGGTCGGGAAATGGCACAGCTCGCCCGGTCCGTGACTTTGCAGCTGATCGGCGGTGGCCGGCAGTTCTGCCACGATGTCGCGCCACAGCTCGTCGAGGACCGGCTCGCCATCGCCATCGTGCAGGACGGCCGCGCACTGGTCCATGAACTCGTAGCCGGTGGTGCCGTCGAGCTGCCAGCCGGGAGGCAGTGTCTCCTCGCCAGCGAGGATCTTCTCGGCGATCAGGTAGGGTTCGTGCCCGGGCCGCAGGCCGCGCAGACGCTCACGCAGGCGTAGGCAATAGGTGGCGGGATCGGTGAGACCATCGATGTGGTCCAGCCGCAAGCCATCGATGATGCCCTCGGCATAGAGACGGAAGATCTCGGCATGCATGGCCTCGAAGACGTCTTCGCGTTCAACCCGCATGCCGACCAGTTCGCTCACCTCGAAGAAGCGGCGCCAGTTGATCTCGTCGGCCGCATTGCGCCAGTAGGCCAGGCGGTAGTGCTGGCGCTCCAGCAACTGGTGCATGGCGCTGCGGCCATGTGGCTGGCTGGCCGAGAAGGCGGCGAGCGCGGCGTCGATGTCGGCCAGTGCGTCGGGGTCGGCGGCGAGGGCCTGCAATTGCGCACCGGCTTCGGCTGCCAGACGGTCCTTGTCGGCATGCGCCGGATCGAGCGCGGCAAAGGCTGCGATCACCTCACCCAGGCGCGCACTGCCGGCCGTCTCCAGAACGGCGGCGTAATCCATCGGGCACAGCGGGAAGCGATTATCGTGGTGCGCCACCTGCAGCTCACCCAGCCCTGCGTCGAAACGCAGGACCAGCTCGCCGGCCTCGAGCGCCTCGGCATACGGCTGTCCAAGAAAAGGCAGCAACACCTTGCCGTTCAGTGCCGGATCGGGACTGTCCCAATGGATGTCGAACCACTCGGCGTAGCGGCTATGGCGGCCCCAGCGCAAGACGTCCTGCCACCAGGCATTGTGATGGCCGACCGCCATGTGGTTGGGCACGATGTCGATCACCAGGCCCATGCCGTACGCACGCAGACGCTGGTACAGATGGCGCAGTCCGGCTTCACCACCGAGTTCGGGATTGATGCGGGTGGCATCCACGACGTCATAGCCGTGCGTGGAACCCGGACGCGCCACCAGGATGGGCGAGAGGTAAAAGTGGCTGATGCCCAGACGATGGTAGTAATCCACTGTCTCGGCCGCCTGCCCGAAACGGAATTCACGATGCAATTGCAGCCGTGCGGTGGCGCGCGGGATGCCGCTGCGGGCGGAGGATGCAGGAGATACGGAAGATACGGAGGATACGGAAGGGGCTGCCATCAAATCTCCTTGGAGGGTCCGCCGCGCACGCGACGCAGGCGTTCCAGCCTGGCCTTGGCGGCATAGGCGGCAAAGAGCTGCGGCATGTCCTCCGGCAAGCGGCGGCGCCAGTTGGGGTGAGGCTCGGTCATGCCGGGCAGGTTAGGTTGCTGCGCGAGGCCGAGGATGTCTTCCACCGGCACCACGGCCAGCGGCGCGGGCGTGGCAGCGACGTATTCCAGCGCGGCATCGACGGCAATGGCGCAATCCTCCAGCGAGACCGGCAGCGTGGAGTCGTCCGCCGCCTCGGTCGCAGCGCAGGCCACTTCCGGCACGGGGCCGCTGGCCCAGCCGTACTGCACCAGGTTCTGCCAGAGCAGGCTGCGCTCCTGGCGGCGCTGCTCCAGCGCGGCCGGCAAGTCTTGCTCCAGTTGACCGAGGCGCTCACGCCAGGCCAGGTCAGCGCCGGACCACCAACCGGCAACGGTCGGCAAATCATGGGTGGTCGTCACGGCGATGGCCTGGCGCGACCAGGACGAGGGTGGCCGGAAACCTTTCTTGTCGCGCTCGAACCAGAGCACACGGATGCCCGACACGCCGGCCTCGTCCAGCACCGTATCGAAACCGGGCGGGACCGTGCCCAGGTCTTCGCCGATGACCACCGTGCGATGGCGCCAGGACTCCAGCGCGATCAGGCGCAGCATGTCCTGCTGCGGGTAGGCCACGTAGGCCCCGGCATCGGCCGAGCGCCCCTGCGGCACCAGCCACAGGCGGTTCAGGCCCAGCACATGATCGATGCGCACGCCGCCGCCCTGGGCGAAGGTGGCGCGCAACATGGCGAGATAGCCGCGATAGCCGGTGCGTCGCAACGCCAGCGGTGAAAAAGCACCCAGCCCCCAGTTCTGGCCCTGCGGGGCGAGCAGATCCGGTGGCGCGCCCACCGTCAGGCCGGCAGCGATCTCGTCCTGATGGCTCCAGGCCTGGCTGCCGCCGTTGTCGGCGCCGACGGCCAGATCAGCGATCAGACCAATGGACATCCCGGCCTCGCGCGCGCTCTGCTGGGCCTGCGCCAACTGGCGCGCGGCCTGCCATTGCAGGAACAGGTGGAAATCGATTTCGCCCGCATGCTCGGCCGCGAAGGCCCGCATCTCGGGCGACTCCGGATGGCGGCCGGCCTCGCCCCACTGGCGCCAGTCGCAACAGCCCGGATCGCCCTGACTGCTCAGATGGTGGCTGTACGCCTCGAACAAGGCATGGGCACGCAAGGCCGGGCCGCCTTCCGTCTGAAAGGCCGCGAACGACGCCAGTAGCGCCGCATCACCCGCGTGTTCCGTGCGGAACAGGGCATACAGGCGACGCAGCAGGGTCATGCGATGCGCCCCCGCACGCGCCCAGTCCACCAGGCTGGCCTGTTGCAGGCGCTCATGGGCGGCGATCATTTCGGAGCCGCCCTCGGCCAGCACCTGGGCCTGGGCATCGGCGCCAAGAATGCCGGCCGGGTCGATCAGGAAAGGATTGAGAAACAGCCGGCTAGAGGGCGAATAAGGACTGCTGCGCCCCGGATCGGCGGCAAACATCGCATGCACCGGCGACATCGCCAGGCCCGCTGCGCCATACTCCGCCACCATCGGTGCGAGGGCCGCCAGCGCGCCGAAATGACCGATGCCGCCATCACCGTAGAGCTTGCGCGCTGGCCTGAGGCTGTCGCTGCGCAGACCGTAGACTTGCGCGGCCAGTGCCCAGCCGCGCTCGCAGCCTTGCCCGGCCAGGGCGTCGGCAATGGTGTAGCAGCGCGGCGGCGCGATGGCCAGGGTCAGGATGTGGCCGGCCACCAGCAGGCGGTGATAGCCCGGCACATCGATGGCCGGCAAGGTCGGCGGCCGGGTGAGGTCGGACGAAATCAGCAGCGTCAGGCGCGCGCCGTTGTCCAGCTCGACGCGGCAGGACAAGCCATGCAGGCGCGAGTGGGCCGGCAGTTGCACCGGCTGGTGCTGCACACCGGTGAGCAGTGGCGGCAGGTAACCCACCGCATGCTCGCGGTCAAGCCGGGCCAGGCTGGCGCGGCAGTCTTCGGCACTGTCGCAGGGCAGGCCCAGTGCGGCCAGGATGGCGCGCAGGGCATCGTCCTGCACCACTTGAGCTTGGTCATAGGCGTCAATCCAGTGGACGGCGATGCCGGCGCGTTCTGCCAAACGATATAAATCGTTTTCCGCCGAAGGCACGCTCATCGGCGCAGTCTTGCCGGCACGCTGGCGCAGGGCGGCGTTCATGCGGTCCTCCCCGTTTCGGTGGCGGCCGTTTGCGGCTCCCGCAGGGCCAGGATGGCATGGCCGGGGAAGCTCCCGGTCGCCAGCGCATCGAGTGCGCCACCGCTGTCGAAGAGCACGTCCGCACCGGCCGGCTGGGCCAGGTCGTCCAGTGCCTCCTGCAGGGGTGCCTCATCGAGATTGAGCGTGATGTTGAGCACGCTGCCATTGCCCAGCTGCCAGCGTGCATGCACGGCCTTGGGGCCGATGGCGCGGGCGTCAAGTGCCCGGGCGCCGCGCAGGTAAGGCGCAATATGCAGCTTGCGGATGTGCAGCAGTTCGGCCACACGGCGCAGGCAGGCCGCCGAACCGGGGGCCGGTCCGGGCTCAGGAATGGACGAAACGAAGGTGGCAAAACTGTTGGGGTCGGGAATCTGTTCCAGCAACTTGGGATCGGCAAATTGCGGGAAGCGCGCGAACTCGCGGCGGCGCCCTTCCCGCACTGCTTTCACCAGTTCCTCATCGCGATGACTGGTGAAATACAGGAAAGGCTGTACCGCACAGAATTCCTCGCCCATGAACAGCATCGGCACTTGCGGCGCCAGCAGGATCAGCGCCTGCGCCGCATGCTGGGCCAGCGGATGGGCCAGCACCGTGAGACGTTCGCCGAAGGCGCGATTGCCGATCTGGTCGTGGTTCTGCAGGAAGTTGACGAAGGACGTCGGTGGCAAACCGGCGCTGGGTTCGCCCCGCGGCTCACCCGAATACGGCGAGACCTCGCCCTGATAGACGAAGCCCTGCTGCAGGCAGCGCGCCAGCTTCTCGGCCGGCGCCTCGGCGTAGGCGCTGTAGTAACCGCTCTCCTCACCGGTCAGCAATACGTGCAGGACGTGATGCGCATCATCGTTCCATTGCGCATCGTAGACGTGGCTGGAACGCTCGCGCACCTGTCCGACTTCGGCCACCTCTGCCTCGGCTTCGACGGCGGCGGTGTAGCCCAGCAGATGAGCGGCGTTGCCGTCATGCTCCAGCACCAGATGGACATGCCGTTCGCTGCCGATCTCAGCGCGGATGCGCTGCC
This sequence comes from Herbaspirillum sp. DW155, assembly GCF_037076565.1. Taxonomy (NCBI): domain Bacteria; kingdom Pseudomonadati; phylum Pseudomonadota; class Betaproteobacteria; order Burkholderiales; family Oxalobacteraceae; genus Herbaspirillum; species Herbaspirillum sp. DW155. The sequence goes on from NZ_AP029028.1 coordinate 2,949,168, forward strand.
CCAGTGCGACCAGCCAGTCCTGTTCGCAGATGGCGTGGACCGCATCCAGACGCAGACCGTCGAAACGATATTCCTGCAGCCAGTAAAGCGCATTCTGGGTGAAGAAATCCGCGACCTCGGGACGGCGGAAATCGATGGTGGCGCCCCACAGGGTGTTCATGTCGTGACGGAAGAATTGCGGCGCATAGCTGTGCAGGTAATTGCCGTCCGGGCCGAAGTGGTTGTAGACCACATCGAGGAAGACCATCATGCCCAGCCCGTGGGCCGTATCGATGAGTGCCTTGAGCTGGTCCGGGGTGCCATAGCTGGCATCAGGCGCGAACGGCAGCACGCCGTCGTAACCCCAGTTGTGGGCGCCGGGGAATTCGGCCACCGGCATCAGTTCGATGGCGGTGATGCCCAGCTCGGCCAGTTCGGCCAGGCGCTGCTGGATGCCGGCAAAGCCGCCCAAGGCGCCCGGATGCAATTCGTAGAGCACGGTGTCTTCCCACGGGCGGCCCTGCCATTGCGGGTACTGCCACAGGAAGGATCGCCCGTCCACCACCACGCTGGGATCGAAGACGTCACCAGCCTGCCCGCGCGAGGCCGGGTCCGGCGCGATGACCTCGCCCTGTTCCCGGGTCTGGAAGACATAGCGGTACAGCGTGCCGGGTTCGCAGTCGGTTTCCAGCGCGTACCAGGCCGGCGAGTCGGCATCCTCGGCCCTCATCGGTAGCCGGCCGCGTCCGGTGATCTCCACCTCCACGGCCTCGGCACCGGGTGCCCAGACGCGAAAGCGCACCCGGCCGGGCGCGGTCACCTGGGCGCCAAAGGGCAGGTTCACGGAAAAGCGGGCCGTCATGCGCGTTCTCCCCATTCGTTGCGTTGTATCCATTCATTGGCAGCCAGCGGATAGATGGCCGAGGACAGGTGCAGCGGCCGGTTGGCAAACACCTGCAGCGTGTGGGCCTGGACCTGCACGGTGGCGCTGCCATCCACCCTGGTCTGGCTGCCCTCTTCTTCCGGCATGCCGGTGGGCTGCGCACAGTCGAGCAGGAGGAAGTACTCCCCTTCGGTACGGGGGAAGTTGAACTCGATGGGCTCGTGACCCGCGTTGACGAAGATCATCAGCACGTCAGGCGGGACTTCCTGCGCCTCGCCCGGACCATCGGCGCCCGCCGCATTAGCCGCATCGTGCAGACGCGAACTCAGTTGCTTGTGCGGCTCCAGCCGCTTGCCCGCCAGTTGCAGGGTGATGGCGCGCGCCACCGGGTTGTTCCAGTCTTCGCTGGAGACCGGCTGGGCCGCTTCGTCGAACCAGGCGACATCGGGCAAGCCATCGGCCACCATCTGGCTGCCGTGCAGGAAATAGCTGGCGCGCAGCACCTCGAAGTCGCGCCGGATCGCCGTCACGCGACCCACAAAGGCGGTCAGCGCCGCGCCTTCGGGGGAACGGGCCTGCTCCCAGTTGATCCAGGAAATCTCGTTGTCCTGGCAGTAGGCATTGTTGTTGCCGCCCTGGCTGCGATGGAATTCGTCCCCGGCCAGCAGCATGGGAGTGCCCTGCGCCAAGAGCGTAGAGGCCAGCATGGAACGCTGCACACAGGCGCGGGTGGCCTGGATGTCGGGATCATCGGTCTCGCCTTCGGCGCCCCAGTTGTAGCTGGCGTTGTCGTTGTGGCCGTCGTTGTTGTTCTCGCCGTTGGCCTCGTTGTGCTTGCCGTTGTAGCTGACCAGATCACGCAGGGTGAAACCGTCATGCGAGGCGATGAAGTTGACGCTGGCCCAGGGCTTGCGGCGGTTGTGCTCGAACAGTTCGGCCGAACCCAGCATGCGCTGGGCGAAACCACCACGCATGGCTTCGTCACCCTTCCAGAACTTGCGCATGTCGTCGCGGAACTTGTCGTTCCATTCGCCGAAGCGCGCGGGATGGTTGCCAAGCTGGTATCCGCCGGGGCCGATGTCCCAGGGTTCGGAGATGAGCTTCAGGCGCGACAGCACAGGATCCTGCAGCAGCGCATCGAAGAAGCCCGAACCCGGATCGAAGCCATGTGGCTCGCGCCCCAGCGTCGAACCCAGATCGAAACGGAAGCCGTCGATGTGGAAGGATTGCGCCCAGTAGCGCAGTGAATCCAGCACCATCTGCAGCACGCGCGGATGCGACAGGTTCAGCGTATTGCCGCAGCCGGTGTCGTTGATGTGGTAACGCTCCTGGCCCGGCAGCAGGCGGAAGTAGCTGGCATTGTCGAGGCCACGGAAGGACATCGTGGGACCGAGTTCGCTGCCGCAGCTGGTGTGGTTGTAGACCACATCGAGGATCACCTCGATGCCGGCGCTGTGCAGGCGGCGCACCGCCATGCGCAGTTCGTTGGGATCGCCCGTGGACATGTAGGAAGGCTCGGGCGCGAAATAGGCGAGCGTGCTGTAGCCCCAGTAATTGGAGAGGCCGCGTTCAATGAGGAAGCTGTCCTGCAGAAACGCATGCACCGGCATCAGCTCCAGGGTGGTCACGCCCAGGCGCAGCAAGTGGTCGATGAAGGCCGGGTCGGACAAGGCGGCGAAGGTGCCGCGCTCATGCGGCAGCAGGTCTTCGCGCATTTTGGAGATGCCTCTGACGTGGGCTTCGTAGATGACGGTCTTGTTCCAGGGCACCTGCGGCAGGCGGTCATGTTCCCACACGAAGGCGTCATCGGTGACCATGGCCTTGGGCATGGCGGCGGCGCTGTCGCGGCGGTCGAAGGACAGGTCGGCGCGCGCCGAGTGCAGGCGGTAACCGTAGAGCGCATCGGTCCAGCGCACCTGGCCGACCAGACGCCTGGCGTAAGGATCCAGCAGCAACTTGTTGGGATTGAAGCGATGGCCCTTGGTGGGCTCGTAGGGACCGTGGACGCGGAAGCCGTAAACCAGGCCCGGGGCGGCGCCGGGCAGATAGCCGTGCCACACTTCGTCGGTGCATTCGGGCAGGGTGATGCGCTTGAGTTCGCGCTTGCCGGACGGGTCGAACAGGCAGAGGTCCATGCGGGTGGCATTGGCCGAGAACACCGCGAAATTGACCCCGAGACCATCGGAGCTGGCGCCCAGCGGATAAGGCAGGCCTGGCAGCAGGCGATCAGGAAAGGCGACGCTCATTGTTGGGACTCTCTACGCAGGATCAGGGTGGACAGCGGCGGCAGGTTCAGTTCGATGGAAGTCGGGTGGCCGTGCCAGCCAAACTCCTGTACCTCGACCTGACCCATGTTGCCGCTGTTGCTGCCGCCATAGACGGCGGCATCGGTGTTGAGCACTTCGCGCCAGACGCCGTGATGACCGGGGTCAATCGGCGGCACGCCGATGCGGTAACCGGTGCGCGGCACCGGCGTCAGGTTGACCACGATCAGCACCGGTGGTCCCTCATCGGCATAGCGGAAATACGCCAGCACGCTGTTGACGCTATCGTCGCCCACCGCCCAGGAGAAACCGTCGGCGCGGCAATCGCGCTGGTGCAAGGCCGGTTCGCTGCGATAGAGATGGTTGAGGTCGCTGACCAGCTGGCGCAACTGGCGGTGGCCGGCGGGATGGCCGCCGTGCTCGTCGAGCAGGTGCCAGTAAGGCGACTTGTCGTGATCGAATTCGTCAGGCTGGCCGAACTCGCTGCCCATGAACAGCAGCTTCTTGCCGGGATGGGTCCACATGAATCCGTAATAGGCCCGCAGGTTGGCAAAGCGCCGCCATTCGTCGCCGGGCATCTTGTTCAACAGGGCGCGCTTGCCGTGGACCACCTCATCGTGCGATATCGGCAAGATGAAGTTTTCCGAGAATCCATATAACAAACCGAATGTCATATCGTGATGGTGATAACGACGGAACAGCGGGTCATGCTGCATGTAGCGCAGGGTGTCGTTCATCCAGCCCATGTTCCACTTGTAGCTGAAGCCGAGGCCATGATGATCGGCTTCATTCCTGACTTCCGACGTCACACCCGGCCAGGAGGTCGATTCCTCGGCGATCATCAGCACGCCCGGGCAGCGCTGCGCCACCACGGTATTGAGTTCGCGCAGGAAGGCCACGGCCTCCAGGTTTTCGCGCCCGCCGTGGATGTTGGGCACCCATTCGCCGGACTTGCGGCTGTAGTCGCGGTAGAGCATCGAGGCCACCGCATCCACGCGCAGGCCGTCGACGTGGAAATGCTCGATCCACTCCAGCGCGCTGGCGATGAGGAAGCCGCGCACTTCATTGCGGCCGAGGTTGAAGATCAGCGTATTCCAGTCCTGATGGAATCCCTCGCGCGGGTCGGCATGTTCGTACAAGGCAGTGCCGTCGAACTGCGCCAGACCATGCTGGTCGCTGGGGAAATGCGCCGGCACCCAGTCCAGCAGCACGCCGATGCCGGCCTGGTGGCAGCGGTCGACGAAGGCGGCGAAGCGCTCCGGCTTGCCGAAGCGGGCACTGGGCGCAAACATGCTGATGGGTTGGTAGCCCCAGGAGCCGCCGAAGGGGTGCTCCATCACCGGCATCAGTTCGATATGGGTAAAGCCCATGCCGGCCACGTAAGGAATCAACTGGTCGGCCAGTTCATCCCAGCTCAGGTTGCGGTGAGCCTGTTCCGGCACGCGGCGCCAGGAAGCGGGATGCAGTTCGTAGATAGACATCGGCGCCGACAACGACTGGCGCTGCGCACGCTCGGCCATCCACTGCTGGTCTTGCCAGAGATAGGGCCGCGCATCGGCCACCACCGAGGCCGTGGCGGGCGGCACTTCGGTGGCGCGCGCCACCGGGTCGGCCTTGAGCGGCAGCAGCACACCGTCGCGGCCGAGGATCTCGTATTTGTAGACGTCGCCGGGACCGATGCGCGGGATGAACAGCTCCCACACGCCCGCTTCATGACGCAGGTGCATGACGTGGCGGCGCCCGTCCCACTGGTTGAAGTCACCCACCACCGAGACGCGCTCGGCATTGGGCGCCCACACTGCAAAGCGGGTGCCGGGTACGCCATCGATCTCCATGGGACGTGCGCCCAGGCAATCGGCCAGCTGGCGGTGACGGCCTTCCTGCAGCAGATGCAGGTCGAGTTCGCCGAGCAGCAGGCCGAAGGCGTACGGATCTTCGGTGCTTTGTACGCTGCGCTGGCCATCCGGGATCAGCCAGTCCACTTCCAGCACATACGGCACCTGATGGCGGCGCTGGTCCAGGCCGGTAGCCAGGCCACTGAAGAAGCCGCTGGGCTGTCCATGCAGATCAAATTGCTGCAGCTCGCCCAGCAGTGCAGCGCTGTGGCGGCAGCGCACGCGCACGGCCGCCGCGCCGGGATGGAAGGTGCGGATGGCACAGAGGCCACCGGGCTGGCTGGCATAGCGCGGACCGAGCAGGCTGAAGGGCTGGCTCAGGCGGCCGGCCAGCAAGGCTTCCAAGAGGCCCTGCTCGTCAAAGGAAAGGGTCAAGGCGGTTTGTTCCAAGGGATGAGGGCAATGAGAGGGGGGCGCGGAGCTGGCGTCCGAAGACGCCTCCATCGGCCCGGTCGGAGCCCTGTACGCCGTGACAGACATGCCGGACATGCACACTCCTGTTGTTGTTATCGGGGTTGATCGAAACATCGCAAAACAGCCAGATCAAAACGGCGCGCAGAGGGCGGCGCGCCGGCAAACACCTCCCCTGCCCTGTCCGGCCGGACAGGGTGAGGATGGGTTCGGAAATCAATTGGGCGCGCAGCCGCGCCCGGCGCGCGCTTCAGGCAGCGGCCACCGCAGCCGGCACGCCCACTACGCCTGCCAGCGCAGCAGCGATGGCAGCGGCCGGACTGGGGATGCGCTCATGCTGTGCGTGAGCGCGCGCCTGGGCTGCAGGACGCTCGACGGGGACCGGACGCGGCACGAACAGCGGACGCACCGCCATGTCAGCCACATGCGCATAGGCCTCGATGTAGGCGCGGGTCGGACCGGCCCAGTCGCAGTCGATGCTCATGGCATTGCGCTGCAGGCTCTGCCAGCGTTCGCTGTCGTTGTAGAGCGCGAAGGCGCGTGCGACAGCGTGCTGCATGTCGGCCGCAGTCTCGCCCTCGAAGAGCACACCGGTAGCGTGTTGCGGGTCGAGATCGACATCGCACACCGTATCGACCAGCCCGCCTACGCGCGAGCCGATGGGGATGGTGCCATAACGCATCGCATACAACGGCGTCAGGCCGAAGGGTTCGAAGCGGGTCGGATGCAGCAGCATGTCGCTGCCCCCGTGCAGCGCATGGGCGCGGCGTTCGTCGTAGCCGATGTGCACCGCGATGCGACCGCGATAGCGCTGCGCCAGATCAAGGAAGGCGGCTTCGTAATGGTGGTCGCCGCAACCCAGCACCACCACCTGCAGGCGCGGATGGCGCGCCATGATGCCAGGCAGTGCCTCGATCACGACATCGGCCATCTTCTGGTGCGAGATGCGCGACCCCAGCCCCATGACCGGCGCAAACGGATCAACCGGCAGGCCGAAGAGCTTCTGCAGGTCGCGCTTGCAGGCCGCCTTGCCCTTCATGTTGCCCACGCTGAAGCGGCGGGCGATGAGCGGGTCGTCAGCCGGATTCCACAGGTCGGCATCGATGGCATTGGGGATGGCGCGCAGATCGAGCTTGCGGAAGGACAAAATGCCGTCCATGCCGCAGCCGAAGCGCGGCGTCATGATCTCGTGCGCATAGTTGCGGCTGACGGTGGAGACGCAATCGGAGAAGCGGATACCGGCCTTGAGGAAGGACAGCTTGCCCCAGTATTCCACGCCGTCGCCGGTCAGCAGATGCTGGGGGATGCCGATCTGCTCAGCCGATTCCAGCGCGAAATTGCCCTGGAAGGCGAGATTGTGGATGGTCAGCATGGTGCCGACGTGATCCAGCCCGCGCAGTTTCAGGAGGCAGGGAATCAGACTGGCGTGCCAGTCGTTGGCATGCACCACGTGCGGCACAGGCAGGCTGGTTTCACCGGCGCAGATGGCCACGGCGGCGTGCGACAGGTCGGCAAAGCACAGCGCGTTGTCGTTGAACTCCACGCCCTCGCTGTCGAGATAGGGATTGGCGCCGCGCTGGCGGAACCGTGCCGTATCCAGCAGCAGGGCCGGCACGTCGGTGCCGGGAATGATGCCGCGCAGGAGGCGGCCGGCGCCGCCGGGCAGACCGTGTTTCAGGCCGATCTGTACCGTGTCGCCGAGATTGCGGACCGCCTCCGGATAGGCGGGCATGAGGATGCTGGCATCGATGCCGACTTTGCGCAGCGATACCGCCAACGCGGTAATCACGTCGGCCAGGCCACCGGTCTTGACGAGCGGTACAGCCTCTGAGCTGACTAACAGAACTCGAGCTTGCAAGATGGACCCCTAAATGTGTGAAAGCACCTGAGATGGAAAGCACCCTTGGCTCGTCGCATCGTGTTGGTCATCGTCCCGGGCGTGGCTTGATCCGGAGGCCGGGGCGACAACGCGTGTCCTTCTTGTTGTGTTGGATGGACTGTCTTTTGAGCGCCGATGATTGACGTTATACGGACCGCGACAGGCGCTCACTATCGGACAGCGGCCTGAGATGGCGTAGGATGAATCCTACTGTTGCAGCGCGGCGAAACGGCCCGCACGCGACACGCGAAAAATGCGCGGCCGGGACAGGGATCTGTCGCACTGTCATCGTCGATCACGGAAGAGCTGGCTGCGCTGCATCGCCAGATACGCTGGGGAAAATTGCTAAATGATTTCGCAGCAAAGACTGCGGAAGAATGTCCCGAACCTTCGTTCAAGAGCTGATTGCGAAGAGCCTCAAGATTAGTCACGCGAGGGAAAGGGCGCAAATTGAACCTCGCTATATCCCGATGAAATACATTGCGCCCCGCTATCCCTCATCCGTGACCGGGCATCAGGTCTCGACACGGAAACCGATCTTCAGACCCACCTGGAAATGACCAATGTTGCCGTCCTCGACATGGCCACGACATTGCGTGACCTCGAACCAGTCCTTGCTGGCGACATCGGCCAATGCCAGCAGCTTGCGTAGGAATGCGTGCGAGGACGAGAGATACGGAAGACGCCCGTTTTTGCTGCGCAGCAAATTTCGGTGAAGCGGTCGCCCGTGGCAGCGACGAAAGGATGAGCAAAAGGATTGCCCTACTTCAACCCTGCCCCGCTTCCTACAAAAATTTAAGTGCAACTGCACCTGTTGCAGCGCAACCAAACCGGCTAATATTCCATCATCTGGATTGCCAAAACGTTCATATCGCCCCAGTCCGACCTGTTGTCATTGGCCGGCTGATGAGGTCGCAGGACGGGCGATCCCGCCCGCCGTCGAAGTGCCAGGCGGGCCTGCACGAGATTTTCATCCCTTGGAGATCATCATGTCGCAACTCAACCCTGGCGTTACCGGCACCCTGCCTGCAGCGGCTCCTGTCAAGGTCATCAGCGCACCGCCCGAAGACCTGCAACACGTCAACGCCGATGCCGATGCAGCCCGCAACCTGACTGCCATCCGCATTCGCGGGCAACTGGCGGAACTGGACGTGGAGCATCAGCGGGCCTGAGGCTGTCATCGGGTGCTGCGTTTTTTGACCTGAAGCTTCATGCACGTCACGGCCGGAATCGTGAGGGGCGCCTGCCCTGAGCGGTTCCGGCCGTTTTCTTTTCTTTTCCTTCATCTCGCCGCAAACCGCCGTCCCATGGCTCAGCGCAAGCCGAGGCGCTTGGCCAGGCGGTTCAGGTTGGCCCGGTCCACGCCCAGCTCGCGGGCGGTGGCCGCCAGATTGCCATCGTGACGCTGCAGGCTGTCGCTGACCAGCTTGCGCTCAAAGCGCTCCACGGCCTCGCGCAAGCCTGTCACTGGCGGCGCCGCACGGCCTGGCGCGACGCCCAGGCCATTCTCGGGCTGGGCGATGGGCGCGATCGGAGGGTGATCCAGTTCCAGTGACTGCGCATCGAGCGTCAGGATGCGCGGCCGCTGCGGCTGCGAGGCCAGCGCCCGCAAGGCGCTGCGACCGACGAGGTGCTCCAGTTCGCGGATGTTGCCGGGCCAGGAATAGTCCAGCAGCGCGCGCTGCGCATCGGCCGACAGGCGCAGGCTGGACAAGCCCAGCCGCGCCCGGTTCTGCTCCAGGAAATAGCCCGCCAGCAGCAAGACGTCGCGGCCGCGCTCGCGCAGCGGCGGCACGCGGATGGGAAAGACGGAAAGCCGATGATAGAAATCCGCCCGGAAATGGCCGCGCTTGACCTCCTCGGCCAGGTCGCGGTTGGTGGCGGCGATCAGGCGCACGTCCACACGATGCTCACGGTCCGAGCCGACGCGCTGCAACTGCCCGCTCTGCAGCACGCGCAGCAGCTTGGCCTGCACCGCCAGAGGCAGTTCGCCCACTTCATCCAGGAACAGGGTGCCGCCATCGGCCATCTCGAACTTACCGCGCCGGTCGGCCACCGCGCCCGAGAAGGCGCCGCGCACGTGACCGAACAGTTCGCTTTCCACCAGAGTGTCGGGCAAGGCGGCGCAGTTCAGGCTGATCATGGGCTTGTGGGCGCGCGGCGAGGCAGCATGCAGGGCATGCGCCACCAGCTCCTTGCCGGTGCCGGTTTCGCCGCTGACCAGAACCGTCATGTCGCTGGGGGCGGCCATGCGGATCTCCTCCATCAGCTGCCGGTGAGCGGCACTCTGGCCGATCAGTTCGCGCTTGCCCCGGCTTTCTTCCAGCCCCAGCCGGTAGGCTTCGGCGCGCTGGCGCGCCTGCTCGCCGGCCTGCGCCAGCTCATCGATGCGCCCGGCCACGTTCACCGTGGCCGCTGCCAGCGCGGCAAAGGCTTGCAGCGAGGCCATGTCCACCCCGTCGAAACGGCCGGCGCCCAGCGCATCGAGCGTGACCAGCCCCCAGGGACGGCCATTGACGGCCAGCGCGCAGCCCATGCAATCGTGCACTTCCAGTGCGCCCGAGTGGACATCGTTCAAGCCATCGACCAGACCATCGTAGGGGTCCGGCAAGGGCGAGTCGGCCGGAAAGCGCGTCGGCACCGCGTTGGCCAGCAGCACGCCGAAGCGCGGGTGATCGGCGATGCGGAAGCGCCGGCCCAGGGTATCGCCGGAGAGCCCGTCGATGGCCAGCGGCACCAGCACGTCCCCTTCCAGCCGCAACAAGGCGGCGGCATCGCAGGGAAAGAGCGTGCGCAAGGTCTGCAACAGGCGGCGGTAACGCTCGCGGTCATCGATCTGGCGCGAAAGATCGGCGACCAGGGGGAGCAAGGCGTCCAGCAAGGCTTTTGAGGTCATATTGACTACTCATTGATGAATTTGAAGTCATTATGACACAGGTCACAATCACTCCCTTGCTTTGCAAGTCATTGATTTTATTGGCAGCAAGGCGTGGCACGGCTTTTGTATTAAGGAGAGTGATCCGGACATTCCGGCACATCCACACTCTCCTGAAAGGTTCAGCATGCTTACCGATGCCCAACTCGCCATCGTCAAATCCACCGTCCCCCTGCTCGAATCCGGCGGCGAGGCGCTGACCACCCATTTCTACAAGATGCTCATGCGCGACTATCCGCAGGTGCATCCGCTGTTCAACCGCGCGCACCAGGCCAGCGGCGACCAGCCACGGGCACTGGCCAATGGCGTGTTGATGTACGCGCGCCACATCGATCGCCTGGAAGAACTGGGCCCGCTGGCCGCGCAGATCATCAACAAGCACGTGGCCGTACAGGTGCTGCCGGAACACTATCCCATGGTCGGCGACTGCCTGCTGCGCGCCATCCGCGAAGTGCTGGGCGCGGAGATCGCCACCGATGCCGTCATCGACGCCTGGGCCGCCGCCTATGGCCAGCTGGCCGACATCCTGATCGGTGCCGAGCGCCAGCAATATGACGCCAAGGCCGCCGCACCCGGCGGCTGGCGCGGGGCGCGCAATTTCGTGGTCACGCGCAAGGTGGCCGAGAGCGAGGAAATCACGTCTTTCTATTTCATGCCCCAGGATGGCGGCGCCCTGCTGGACTTCGAACCCGGCCAGTACATCGGCCTGCGCATGGTGGTCGACGGGCTGGAACAGCGCCGCCAGTATTCGCTGTCGGCGCCGCTGCGCCAGAACGGCCAGCCGCTGCAATATCGCATCAGCGTCAAGCGCGAAGCAGAGGGCAAGGTGTCGCGCCAGCTGCATGACCAGATCCACGTCGGTTCGGTGGTGGAACTGTTCCCGCCGGCAGGCGACTTTACCCTCACGGCCAGCGACAAGCCGCTGGTGCTCATCAGCGGCGGTGTGGGCATCACGCCCATGATGACCATGCTGGCGGCGGCATTGCCTGGCGGCCGTCCGGTGCATTTCATCCATGCCGCGCGCCACGGTGGCGTGCAGGCCTTCCGCCGCGAACTGGAAGCACTGGCGGCACAGCATCCGCAACTGCGGCTGCACTTCTGCCATGAACAGCCACGCGCTGGCGATCCTGCAGCGCATGCCACTGGCTTCATCAATGCAGCGCTGCTGCAGCAGTGGCTTCCTGCCACGCGTGATGTCGACGCCTATTTCGTCGGACCCAAGCCCTTCATGAAGACCATCAGGCAGGCACTGGACGAACTGGGCGTACCGGCGGCGCAGAGCCGATATGAATTCTTCGGACCGGCTGCAGCACTGCAATAAGCGCCCGGACGGGCGGCGGCACGGCCACCACCCGCCCGAGCGCGGCAAGAGTCCCGCAAGAGTCGACATGAAACTATTTATAAAAATTTACCTGTCCCACGCCGGACGATCCGCCGAAGATTGATCTTCGACAAGTTTTCCGCGACGCAGCAAATGCTATCCTGAGCGCTCCCCCTCCTCCGCCGAAAGACCGCCATGAGCGAAAAGCTGAGCGCCGAGCGCCATACCCCCGATGAGCTGACCCAGGAACTGGAATCGCTGGACCTGGAAATCGTCCGCTGCGCCGTGATCTGCCAGGTGCGCCTGTTTGATCCCGGCGTATTGAACCAGGTGATGGACAACAACGATCAAGTCTGCGGCCAGGCCCATCCGATCGCTTTCCAGAGCCTGCGCGGGCTGCTTTATCTGCATTTCGACATGCACAGGCAACTGGCCCAGACCTACGGCAGCCACGACGCCGAAGAGATCATCCGGCGCGTACAAGATCACTTGCGCCCGCGCATCGGCGACCAGTTGGGCCAGCTCTTCGACGCGGGCGGCCCCGCCGCCTGATCAGGCCACCAGCCGCTCTCCCAGGCTGGCGCCGGCGGCAAAGTCGCTGAGGTTGGCAATGGTGGTCTGCATGATCTGGCCGATGGCTTCTTCGGTGAAGAAGGCCTGATGGCCGGTCACGATCACGTTGGGGAAAGACACGAGACGCTGAATCACGTCGTCGGTGATGATGGTCGAGGACAGGTCCTGGAAGAACAGGCTGGCTTCCTGCTCGTAGACATCGATGGCCAGGCCGCGCAACTGGCCGCTCTTCAAGGCGGCAATCGCGGCTTCGGTATCGACCAGCCCGCCGCGGCTGGTATTGACCAGGATGCAGCCCGGCTTGGCGCCGGCCAGGCTCTGCGCGTTGACCAGGTAGCGGGTGGACTCGATGAGCGGGCAATGCAGCGAGATCACGTCACTGGCCGCAAAGAGCTCTTCCCTGCTGACATAACGGCCACCCAGGGCCTCGAACTGCGCATTGCGATGCACGTCGCTGCCCAGCACCGTGCAGCCGAATCCGGCCATGATGCGGGCAAAGAGCGCGCCGATCTTGCCGGTGCCGATCACGCCCACGGTCTTGCCGTGCAGGTCGAATCCCATCAAGCCTTCCAGCTCGAAATTGCCTTCACGCGTACGCATGCTGGCGCGGGCAATCTTGCGGTTGACCGCCAGCAGCAGGCCCACCGCAAACTCGGCCACCGAATAAGGTGAATAATCGGCCACGCGCGCCACCGTCATGCCCAGCCGCCGCGCGGCCTGCGTATCGATATGGTTGAAGCCGGTCGAGCGCGTGGTGATGAAACGCACGCCCAGCGCGGCCAGCCGTTCCAGCACGGCGGCGCCGAGGTCATCGTTGACGAAGGCCGCCACGGCCTCGCAGCCGTTGGCCAGTTGCGCGGTGCTGCTGTCCAGGCGGTCTTGCAGGAAGACCAGTTCATGCCCGGCGCCGGCAGACGCATTGGCGCGCGAGAGCAGGGTCTGGTCATAACGGCGGGCGCTGTAGACGGCGGTTTTCATACGGACCTTTCATGGATGAGCTATATAAGGTGAAGTCACGCACCATGTCGCATTGCACCATATCTCGCGCTGCTTCACCTTGATGCAACGCAGCTTGTCGCGCGGACCGCTTTTGTGAAGGATTTGGCGGCGAAAGCTTTCATCCAGCTATCGAAAAAACCGATATTTGCATGTGCAACGCCGCAAGACGGTGCATCGGCCAGGTTTCGGGCATAGAATCGGCGGCGCAATAGCTGTCCCACAAAAAAAGATCCTGACACAAGCTGCCGCAGGGCAGTACGAGACAGGCGCAAGACCGGGTGCAACACGGTCCGCCCTACAGATAACGAGGCACATATCATGACGACATCCACTTCTTCGCCGTCGAAGTTTTCCACGGTGCTGCGCGTAACGAGCGGCAATTTCATGGAAATGTTCGATTTCTTCCTGTTCGGTTTCTACGCGACGCACATCTCGAAGGCCTTCTTCCCCAGCGGTAACGAGTTCGCCTCGCTGATGCTGACCTTCATGACCTTCGGCGCCGGCTTCCTGATGCGTCCGCTGGGCGCCATCATCCTGGGCGCCTACGTGGACCGCGTAGGCCGCCGCCAGGGCCTGATCGTGACCCTGGCCCTGATGGCGCTGGGCACCATGCTCATCGCCTTCGTCCCCTCCTACGCCACCATCGGTGCGCTGGCTCCGCTGCTGGTGCTGATCGGCCGCCTGCTGCAAGGCTTCTCGGCCGGTGTGGAACTGGGCGGCGTGTCGGTCTACCTGGCTGAAATGGCCACGCCCGGCAACAAGGGCTTCTATGTGAGCTGGCAGTCGGCCAGCCAGCAGGTCGCCATCATCGTGGCTGCGGCCATCGGCTACATGCTCTCGACCTCGCTGACCCCGGCCGAGGTCGGTGACTGGGGCTGGCGCATTCCCTTCTTCATCGGCTGCCTGATCGTGCCGGTGCTGTTCGTGATCCGCCGCTCGCTGCAGGAAACCGAAGAGTTCCTGCGCCGCAAGCATCGTCCCAGCACCGGCCAGATCTTCCGCTCGATGATCGAGAACTGGAAGCTGGTGATTGCCGGCATGATGCTGGTGTCGATGACCACCGTGTCGTTCTACCTGATCACGGTGTACACCCCGACCTTCGGCAAGAACGTCCTGAAGCTCTCCACCGAGGCCAGCCTGATCGTGACCTTCTGCGTGGGCCTGTCCAACTTCATCTGGCTGCCCATCATGGGCGCGCTGTCGGACCGCATCGGCCGCCGTCCCATCCTGGTGACCTTCACGGTGCTGACCATCCTGACCGCCTATCCGATGGTGAACTGGCTGGTGCATGATGCCACCTTCGCCAAGATGCTGATCGTGGAACTGTGGCTGTCCTTCCTGTACGCCAGCTACAACGGCGCCATGGTGGTCGCGCTGACCGAAGTGATGCCGGCCGAGGTGCGTACTGCGGGCTTCTCGCTGGCCTACAGCCTGGCTACGGCAGTGTTTGGCGGCTTCACCCCGGCCATTGCGACCGGCCTGATCGAATATACCCACGACAAGGCTGCGCCTGGCCTCTGGATGAGCACGGCGGCCGTGTGCGGGTTGATCGCTACCCTGATCCTGTATCGCAACAAGGCGGCACGGCAGGCAGTGACGGCCTGAGGCGGGTTTTGGCAATAGCTATTGAGACGGGCCGCGGATGACGCGGCCCTTTTTTTATGGCGGCCCTGAAACGCAGCCTTTCGCTTAGCGCACCGAGGCCAAGGGCAGGAACAGTGTCAGCGGCGCATCCTGCAAGGCGACGAAACCATGGTGCCGGTAAAAGGCCGCTGCCTGGACGTCTTTGGCATCGACCACCATCACTGCGCCCGGTATCTCGGTGGCGATAGCGCGGTACAAGGCGTTGACCAGCAGAGCGCCCCCGAGGCCACGGCCTTTGAATTCGTGGTCCACGGCCAGACGCCCCAGACGGATGGCAGGGATGGCGCCATAGCGGGGCAACTTGCGGCGCAGCGCCTCAGACAGGCGCGCCAGTGGAACGCTGGCACTGGCCAGGGTGTAAAAGCCGGCCACGCGCTGTTCGTCGTCCACGGCCACAAAGCAGGCAGCGACGCGGCGGCGAATATCCTGAGTGACCTGTTCGCGCAGGTAGCGATTCAATGCGGGCGAGCCGCATTCAAAGCGACTGCGGTCGTGAAGTGCGGTATCGAGCGCCGTCACCAGGAACGGCGGGCGCGTCATTCTTCGCTACGCAGCAGTTTGCCATGACGCGCCATGGCGCGCCGCAATGCCGCCGAGGGCGGCGGCGGTGACAGAAGAGCGTCGGCGAAGCGCTGCTGGTCTTCCAGCGACAAGCGGATCACTTCTGCCTGTTCAATGGCCCGCTGCGCCGCTTCCTGGACTGCCGCGACAACGAAGTCCGTCAACGTCCGCCCTTCGATCTCGGCGGCGCGCTTGAGCAATTGCTGCAATTCGGGACTGATCCGGGCTTCCAGCCGGGCGGTTGAAACGGCGGGCATCGTGAATTCCTCCTTGGACGGGATTGTACGGCAAATCGCCGGACACTGACGAAAAGTGAACGCATGACAATAACAGAGCGACCGGAGATAAATGAAAGCGGGGAGCCAATCAAGGCAAAAGCAAAAATTTCTTCAAGTCTTATATAAGAGTTGAAGCATTTCGCCCCGCTTAGGAGTAAACTACCGCTGTTTTTTGCCGCGGCCTTCTGGCAGCAGTACGCCAGCCATGCCGCCCCGGGAGACGAGTTTCCACGCAGCACAGCCGACAAGGAGATGGCGCCAGTCCAGGCCGACAGAGCCCGGGCGGTTCATCCGGCGCTGCGGGGATCGCACCAAAGCACATCAACACACCAACGCAAGGACATCATCGTGACTACTGGCAACCCGACCATCATCTATACGCTGACCGACGAGGCACCCTATCTGGCGACCCACTCGCTCTTGCCCATCGTCAAGAAGTTCACCGCCGCCGCTGGCATCGACGTCGTGGAAAGCGATATCTCGGTGGCTGCGCGTATCCTGGCTGAATTCCCGGAGTACCTCACCGATGAGCAGAAAGTCCCCGACAACCTGGCCGCACTGGGCGCCCTGACCCAGAGCCCGGAAGCCAACATCATCAAGCTGCCCAACATCAGCGCTTCGATCCTGCAACTGCAAGCGGCCATCCGCGAACTGCAGGCACGCGGCTACAAGCTGCCCGACTATCCGGAAAATCCGACCACCGAAGAAGAGAAGGCCCTGCAAAAGCGCTACGCCAAGGTCACCGGCAGCGCCGTGAACCCGGTCCTGCGCGAAGGCAACTCGGACCGCCGCGCGCCCAACGCCGTCAAGAACTACGCCCGCAAGCACCCGCACTCGATGGCCAAGTGGTCCATGGCTTCGCGCACCCACGTGGCGCATATGCACGGCGGCGACTTCTACGCTGGCGAAAAGAGCCTGACACTGGACAAGGCCGTGGACGTCAAGATGGATCTGGTCACCAAGTCCGGTGAAACCATCGTCCTGAAGCCGAAGATCTCGCTGCAGGCCGGCGAAATTATCGACAGCATGTTCATGAGCAAGAAGGCCCTCTGCGCCTACTACGAAGAGCAGATGCAGGATGCCTTCGAGACCGACCTGCTGTTGTCGGTGCACGTCAAGGCCACCATGATGAAGGTCTCGCACCCCATCGTCTTCGGCCACGCCGTGCGCACCTACTACAAGGACACCTTCACCAAGCATGCCAAGCTGTTCGCCGAGATCGGCGTGAACCCCAACAACGGCATGTCCGCCGTCTACGAAAAGATCAACACCCTGCCCGAAGACAAGAAGGCAGAAGTGCTGGCCGACCTGAAGGCTGATGAAGCCAAGCGCCCGCGCCTGGCCATGGTGGATTCCGCCAAGGGCATCACCAACCTGCACGCCCCCAACGACGTGATCGTCGACGCCTCCATGCCGGCCATGATCCGCGCTGGCGGCAAGATGTGGAACGCCGCCGGCAAGACCGAAGACACCAAGGCCCTGCTGCCGGAATCGACCTTCGCCCGCATCTATCAGGAGATGATCAACTTCTGCAAGACCAACGGTGCCTTCGACCCGACCACCATGGGCACCGTGCCCAACGTCGGCCTGATGGCCCAGAAGGCCGAGGAATACGGTTCGCACGACAAGACCTTCGAAATCGCCCAAGCCGGCGTGGCGCGCATCGTCACCCTGGATGGCCAGGTGCTGCTGGAGCAGAACGTCGAAGAAGGCGACATCTGGCGCATGTGCCAGGTCAAGGACGCCGCCGTGCGTGACTGGGTGAAGCTGGCCGTGACCCGCGCCCGCCTGTCCGGCATGCCGGCCGTGTTCTGGCTGGACCCGTACCGTCCGCACGAAGCCGAACTGATCAAGAAGGTCAACACCTACCTGAAGGATCACGACCTGACCGGTGCCGACATCCAGATCATGTCGCAAGTGCGCGCAATGCGTTACACCCTGGAACGCGTCATCCGTGGCCTGGACACCATCTCCGTGACCGGCAACATCCTGCGCGACTACCTGACCGACCTGTTCCCCATCATGGAACTGGGCACCTCGGCCAAGATGCTGTCGATCGTCCCGCTGATGGCCGGTGGCGGCATGTTCGAAACCGGTGCCGGTGGCTCCGCGCCCAAGCACGTGCAACAGCTGGTCAGTGAAAACCACCTGCGCTGGGATTCGCTGGGCGAGTTCCTGGCCCTGGCCGTGTCCATCGAAGACGTGGGTATCAAGACCGGCAACGCCCGTGCCAAGATCCTCGCCAAGACTCTGGATGCTGCCACCGGCAAGCTGCTGGACAACAACAAGTCGCCCTCGCCCAAGACCGGTGAGCTGGACAACCGTGGCAGCCACTTCTATCTGGCCCTGTACTGGGCACAGGAACTGGCCGCGCAGAAGGACGACGCCGAACTGGCCAAGCAGTTCGCGCCGCTGGCCAAGGCACTGGCTGAGAACGAGCAGAAGATCGTCGAAGAGCTGAACTCGGTGCAGGGCAAGGAAGTCGATATCGGCGGCTACTACATGCCGGACCGCGCCAAGACCTTCGCCGTGATGCGTCCGAGCGCCACGCTGAACCAGGCGCTGGAAACGCTGTAAGGCGTTGCTGCCTGAGGGAGGGTGAATGCATCACCCTCCCGCGCAAAAAAGCCAAGGCCGCGAATGAAAATTCGCGGCCTTTCCGTTTTACGGGCATCAGGTGGATGAGGCCGGCGGATGCGCTCTACCGTTCGGACTGAGTAGTCGGACGCGTGCGGCGTATCGAAGGAGCAAGGACGGCGCGCCTTCGATACGCGGCATGGCCGCTACTCAGGACGAACGGTGAGTGGGGCATCATCGTGCTGCAATGTGCCATCTCACCCTTCAAGCATCCCCGAGCAAAAAGTTGCGCCGCACATCAAGTTCCTCCCCCTCGCTGGCCGTCTCATCCTTCAAGGCCACGCCGGACAGCGCGCGCTGGTGCGCCTGCGCCATCAGGTAATGCAGCTTGTAGGCTGCCTCCGGGTAAGGCAAACCTTCCGGCCGCACATTGGAGATGCAATTGCGGCTGGCGTCGGTCAGCCCGCGTGAAGGCATCCAGGTCAGATAGAGTCCCATGCTGTCGGGCGAACTCAGTCCCGGCCGCTCGCCGATGAGGATCACGACCAGCTTTACGCCCATCAGCTCGCCGATCTCATCGGCCACCGCCACCCGCCCCTGCTGCACGATCACCGGCGGTGCCATCGACCATCCCTCGGGCGCAATCCGCCGCATCACCTCGGCCAGGAATGGCGCAGCATTGCGCACGATGGCCAGGGCCGACAATCCATCGGCGATCACGAAGCCCACATCGAAGCGCCGTTGCGGCGCGGTGCCGAAACGGTCAAGCAGTTGCTGGCGCGATTTTTCCGACAGCCTGCGCCCGAAGTCCGGCCGCTGCAGGTAGACCAGCCGATCCGCTGCGGCACTCTGCACATCCAGTACCTCTTGCGCCGGGCAGATGCCCTGCTCCTGCAACTGATCCTTGAGCGCAGCCACATCTAACGGCAGATGCACGGCATCGCGCGCCTGCGCGTGCGCCAGCTGGAAAGCCAGTTGTGGCGCGGTCGGCAGGCTCACGCCGCTCCGTCCCAACGCGATGCGCGCGGCGGTAAACCGGCGCAGTGCCTCCCACGGATTGGCCGTGACGTTTTCTGCACCGGGGCTGACGTTTTTTGCACCTTGCGGTGACATGTCGTGGTCGTCCATGGTCATTGCAGCCGCAGCAAGGTGTCACGAAAACCGGGCGGCATATCGGCGTGCAGGCGAAATGCCTCACCCTCGCCGGGCTGGTTGAAGATCTGCATCCGGTGCAGCCAGGCCTCGAATTCCGGTGCCGGCCGCGAACCCAGTACCCGCCTTGCATACAGGGCATCGTGGAAGGAAGTGGTCTGGTAATTCAACATGATGTCATCCGAACCGGGGATGCCCATGACGAAGGTACAGCCGGCCACGCCCAGCAAGGTCAGCAGCACATCCATGTCGTTCTGGTCCGCCTCGGCGTGGTTGGTGTAGCAGACGTCGCAGCCCATGGGCAGGCCCAGCAGCTTGGCGCAGAAATGATCTTCCAGTCCGGCGCGGATGATCTGCTTGCCGTCGTAGAGATATTCCGGTCCGATGAAGCCGACCACGGTATTGACCAGCAGGGGCCTGAAGGCCCGCGCCACCGCGTAGGCGCGCGCCTCGCAGGTCTGCTGGTCGATGCCGTGATGCGCATTGGCCGACAGCGCGCTGCCCTGCCCGGTTTCGAAATACATCACGTTGTCGCCCACGGTGCCGCGCTTGAGCGACAGCGCGGCCTCACGCGCCTCGCCGAGCATGGCGAGGTTGATGCCAAAGCCGCGATTGGCCGCCTCGGTCCCGGCAATGGACTGGAACACCAGGTCCACCGGCGCGCCGCGCTCGATGGCCGCAATCGTGTTGGTGACGTGGGTCAGCACGCAGGATTGCGTAGGAATTTCGTAGCGCGCGATCACATCGGCCATCATGCCGACCAGCTTCACCACCTGCGGCACATTGTCGGTAGCGGGATTGATGCCGATGACCGCATCACCGTTGCCATACAACAAGCCATCGAGCATGCTGGCCGCGATGCCGCTGGCGTCATCGGTGGGATGATTGGGCTGCAGGCGGGTGGACAGTCGTCCCGGCAGCCCGATGGTGTTGCGAAACGCCGTGACCACGCGGCACTTCTTGGCCACCAGAATCAGATCCTGATTGCGCATGATCTTGCACACGGCAGCAGCCATCTCAGGCGTGATACCCGGCGCGAGGGCCGCCAGCACGGCGCTGTCCGTGTCATCGGCCAGCAGCCAGTTGCGGAAATCGCCCACGGTCAGGTGTGCAATGCGCGCAAACGCGGCGCGGTCATGGCTGTCGAGGATGAGGCGGGTGACCTCATCCTCTTCATAAGGGATCAGGGGCTCTTCCAGAAACGTCTTCAGCGGCAGCCCGGCCAGTGCCATCTGCGCAATGGCGCGCTCCTCTGCGCTGCCCGCTGCGACACCGGCCAGCAGATCACCGGAACGCGCCGGACTGGCCTTTGCCATCAACTCCTTGAGATCACGAAACACGTAGCTGGCGCTACCCACGCTGTGCCGGAAACGCTGTTCGGCCATGATGATGCTCCTCCTGATTCACCGCCGCCTTGCCGATCAGCTGGTCAGCAGTTGCGGTGCCGTCTTGCCATACTTGATGCTGGTTTCCGCCGGCAGCCAGTTGCCGGTCGACTCCTGGCGTCCCTGCAGCAGGAAACGCGGCGTGGCCGCACTGATCTGCTCGGCCGCGAGCTTGGACAATTCGCCGATCTTGCCGTTCTTCATGCGGTTGACGATCAGCCCGTAGCGGGTCTCGGGGAAATCACGCAGCATATCGTAGTCGCCATCGCTGTCGCCTGCCACGAACAAGGGCCCATAGCCCTTCTGCTTCACCAGCACCTGCCTGATGGCGACCGTCTTGCCCGGTCCCCAGGTCAATGGCCAATCCTTGAGATAGGCATTGCGGAACACCTGGCCATTGCGTTCCAGACGCAGGCCGATGACGTTCTCGCGGCTCACGCCGTAGCCATACTTGGGATGCGTGGCAAAGACCGCCACCACATCCTCCAGCGAGGCGGTACAGACATAGACGTCGATACCGTTGCGGCGCAGGGCGTCCATGAGGGTGGCGATTTCAGTGCACAGGCGGATGCCATGGAAGTGCGATACGCTCACCACGCCCGCCCTGCCCGCGCGGTCGGCCGGGCTGGTGTACTTGACCTTGGTCAGCGCCGCACCCAGCGCAGCATCATTGGAGGCTTCGGCCAGCGCACTCACCTCGGCCACGCTCATGTTGGCGAAGAAGTAGATCACCCAGGGATAACCGACGGCCACGCCATGGGTATCGTTGACGGCCTCATAGAGATAGTAGAGCTTGGCGCGGAAGTCCTGGAACTCCGGCGTGGCCGTCACTTCCTCGAGGCTCTTGCTGCCGGCCATGCCCTTGTAGCTGGCGTAGAGAAAGGCGTAATCGGCATCGAGGTCGGCACAGATCGCCTCCAGGTCGACGATGTTGCCGGCCGCATTCTTGAAGTCCTTGCTGAAAGGCCCCGGCGGCACGTTCTGGCGCGTGATGGCGGCGAATTCGGGCGGCGTCAGCTTGAAGGACAGCGTATTGATCTGGTACATGAAGAGTGCTTCTTCACAGTCATTCATGATGCTGGTGTTATCCCAGTCAAACACGGCATAGGGACGCTTGCCGCTCTGGTAGCCCGCTGCCAGCTTGCCATGATCGGCAATCATCTGCGCCACCAGATCATGATTGCGCGCGGCCCACTTGGCGTGGTCCAGCGCCACCTCGGCACGTGCGGCCGCCTGGCCGGGGGTGGCAACGGCGCCCAGCGCGCCGCCGGCAGCAGCGGCCAGCAGGCCGCCCAGGAAGCCCCGGCGCTTCAACACGGGCGTAGCGGATACGGTCGTCGGTTTGTGTTTGTTGTTCATGATGGCCTTATCGAAATATCGGGATAAAAGATTTATACGATTTATATCGTTCAGAATTCAGCGACCGCCGCCGCACCCTCGGCACGCTGCCGCGCCGTCGCCAGGAACCAGGCATAGCCCAGCGCCAGCAAGGCCACGAAGATGCCGAAGATCAGCGGGTTGTAGTAGATCATGGTGGCCATGCAGACCAGCGCACCGAAGAGCGCAAAGGCCGGGAAGTAGGGATACAGCGGCGCCCGGAAAGGCCGCTCCAGCCCGGCTTCGGCGCGACGCAGACGGAACAGCGACAGCATCGAGAGGATGTACATCAGGATCGCGCCGAACACCGACATGGTGACGATGTTGGCAGTCAGCGTCTGGCCGCCGATGGTGATCAGTTCATCGCTGTAGATGGCGGCGATACCCACCACGCCACCGGCCAGGATGGCCCGGTGCGGGGTCTTGAAGCGCGGATGAACACGGGCGAAATACGCCGGCAGATAAGCCTCGCGGGCCAGCGCAAAGATCTGGCGCGAGTAGCCCAGGATGATGCCGTGGAAGGAAGCCACCAGCCCGAACAGGCCCAGCCAGACCAGCATGTGCAGCCAGTTGCTGTTGCCGCCGACGATCAGCTTCATGGCCTGCGGCAGCGGATCGTTGATGTTAGCCAGCTTGGTCCAGTCACCCACGCCACCGGCGAAGAGCATCACGCCAACGGCCAGCACCACCAGGGTCAGAATCCCGGTGATGTAGGCAATCGGAATGGAACGCCTGGGGTCCTTGGCCTCTTCAGCCGCCATGGCCACGCCTTCGATGGCCAGGAAGAACCAGATCGCAAACGGAATCGCCGCGAACATGCCCGGCACCGCCGCCAGGCTGAAGCCATCGCTGCCGGCCCATCCGCCCTTGGTGAAATTGGCCAGCGAAAAACCCGGCGCCACCACGCCCATGAAGACCAGCAACTCGAAGATCGCCAGCAGGGTCACGAAGAGTTCAAAGGTGGCCGCGATCTGCACCCCGACGATATTGAGCGTCATGAAGACGAGGTAGGCTCCCAGCGCCGCCAGTTTGGGATCGATATTGGGGAACTGCACATTGAGATAAGCCCCGATGGCCAGCGCGATGGCCGGTGGTGCGAAGACGAATTCGATCAGCGTCGCCGCCCCTGCCAGGTAACCGCCGACCGGCCCGAAAGCGCGCTTGCTGTAGGCAAACGGCCCGCCTGCATGGGGAATGGAGGTGGTCAGCTCGGTAAAGCTGAAGATGAAGGTGGCATACATGGCTGCGATGAACAGCGCCGTCACCGTAAAGCCGAGCGTGCCCGCGCTGGCCCAGCCATAGCTCCAGCCGAAGTATTCGCCGGAAATCACCAGCCCGACCGCAATGGCCCAGAGCTGCAGGGTAGACAGGACGGGCTTGAGCGTATGACCTTGCCCTGAAGAGCTTGCATTCATTGAATTCTCCTGTTGGCGCGAGAGGGTGTAGCCGCAGCATGGCGGCCATTGTTGTTTGGCTTGCGGGCATGGCGCTTGCTTGATGGACGTCAATGCGCTGCCCTCGCCAAGCAATATAGCAACCGCATATCGGGCGGCGTTATCGAAATTCGGCAAACCTGCGCGGCTTACCGGTCGCCGGTCGTTCAAGGAGTCGTCCCATGTCTTCTGTTTTCCTGTCCCAGGCTGACACAGCTGCCACGCACAAGCACCGCGCATTGCGCACCGCCGTTGCGCGCGACGTGGATGAGCATGCCCACAACCTCACCGACTGGGAACAGCGCTACAACCAGATCACCTGCGGCAGCTTCGAAGGCGTGCTGCAGGAGTGGCAGAGCAGCGGCCTGCAGATCTTCCGCGAGGCCAGCAGCCGTGCCGTGCGGCAATCCTGTCAGGTATGGCCGCACGCCTACTGGTTCGGCATCGAGGTACGTACCAGCGGCATGCGCATCAATGGCCGCCAGGTGGGCGAGGATGTGGTGATGACGCGGCCGGGCGCCTGCGAATTCGAACTGGTGACGCCCGATGCGCATGAGATCTACGGCATCGTGGTCCAGCGCGATGCCTTGCAGGCCAGCGCCACGCGGCTGGGTTGCCAGCCCGACTGGCGCCGCCTGGGCCAGGCCGAACTGCTGAAGGTGGACCATCAGGGTCTGCAGGACTGCCGCCAGCACATCCATAGCCTCCTCACACTGGCCGCCCAGGCCAGCGGTGCGCAGGCCCATGCCGCGCTGCAACTGCGCCAGGAAGCCGTGCTGGTTGCGCTGCTGGCCATGCTCGATGAGGGCGAGATCGAGGCCGAAGCGGGCGCGAGCTTCCTGCGCCGGCGCCGCATCGTCAACGATGCCCGCGAGTTCGCCATGGCCCATCAGGATAGTCCGGTGACCGTGCCGATGCTGTGCGAAGCGGTCCACGTAAGCCGCCGCACGCTGCAATACTGCTTCGAAGATGTGCTGGGCATGAGCCCCATGCATTACCTGCGTTCGCTGCGCCTGAACGGCGTGCGCCGGGCACTGTGCCAGGGCGATGGCAGCCAGGCCGTGGGCAGCATCGGCGACATCGCGGCAGCCTGGGGCTTCGCCAATTTCAGCCAGTTTTCTTGCGACTACAAGAAACTGTTCGGGCAAACGCCCTCGGCCATGCTGCAGGCTCGCACCCGGCACTGAGCCAGGCGGGCGCTGTCCGCACGCCGGCCCGGCATATTCTGTATGTATGCATGTGCATGCGAGCCTACACCTGAACATATGGCAAGTTTATCCGCCCTGCTGCTCGCTGCCGCGTTGTCTCTACCTGTCCTGATGGCCCAGGCCGCCTCTCCGCCGCCACGCCAGGCGTTCTCCACGGCGGCCCCACTCCCTACACCCTGGCCGTCTACGCCAATGCCGAGCTGGGCCAGCTTCCCGCCATCGCAAGCCCGTTCGGCCCAGCACTGAAGCACTGGCGGCGATGCCGTAGAGACGGCACAATGTCCGCTTTGCGAGCGAATGAGAACCCGCGATGACGGCCAGCCAAGACGACATTTTCTCTCTGGAAAAATTCGAGTACCTCTGCTACGCCCGCCAGCAGGAACCGGCCGCACGCGAACTGGTGCGGCTGCTGCAGCTGATCGACCGCCAGTATGGCCAGCTGGCCGGCAGGTTTTCGCTGCAGGTCTCTGCGGCCGTGACCCAGGCCGAGCTGGAACAGCACATGCTGACCCGCCTCACCAGCGCCATCTCGGCCTTGCTGTCGGACCCGAGCTTTCATCTCAGCCCCAGCGGCTTTGGCCAGCTCATCCACTTCCAGCGCTGGCTGGCGGCACTCTTCGGTGCCAGCCATTTCATCAACGCCGATCACATCCTGCGCTCGCTCAATTTTGGCGGTCCGCAATCGGAGGTGTTCGAGGTCAAGCCGTTGGACCTGGTGAAATTCTGCCTGCTCTATTCGCCCGAATCCGAATTGCCGCTCGATGTGGAAGCACTCTGGGCGCAGAACAAACCGCTGGCCGCGGCACTGTTCTTGGCACTGATGTCGCCGCGCTTTCTCGGCACGCCGGCCGCGCACGGCAAGCGTGAGGCACTGCTGCAATGGCTGCCAGACCGGCTGCATGAACTGGAGTCGCTGGAGGGCTTGCCGGTGGGCGTGCTGCACGACGTCTACATGCATTGCAGTTACGCCGACCTGCCGCAGCGCCACCGCATCAAGGCAGCCATCAACCAGTTGCTGGTCAAGAAGCTTCACGCCGAGGGGCTGCATGATCTCACGCATGCGGGTGAGGCACGTGTGAATGGCAAGCCGGTGATGCTGGTGCTGCTGGAATGGTTTTCGGGTGGCCATTCGATCTATCGCACCCACTCCAAGACGCTGGAAGCGGCGCGCCGCCATTTCCACGTGGTCGCCCTGGGCTATGCCGCCAATACGGATGAACTGGGCCGGGCGGTCTTCGATGAATTCATCACGCTGGAACAGCCGGGCGAACTGATGACCAGCCTGCGCAGTGTGCGCGAGATTGCACAGGCACGCCGGCCGCGCGTGTTCTACATGCCCAGCGTGGGCATGTTCCCCATCACCATGTTCGCCGCCAACCTGCGCGTGGCGCCCTTGCAGGTGGCGGCGCTGGGCCACCCGGCCACCACGCATTCGCCGCGCATCGACTACATCAGCGTGGAGGAGGATTTCGTCGGCGACCCCGCCTGCTTCAGCGAACCCTTGCTGCGCCTGCCCGCCGATGGCCAGCCTTATCGCCCCACCGCCATTCCCTTCGCCGTGCCGCGCCTGGAGCGGCGCGACCAGGCAGTGGTGAACGTGGCCATTGCGGCCACCACCATGAAACTCAATCCGCGCTTCCTGATGGCGTGCCAGCGCATCGTGGAATTGGCAGCTCAGGTGCCCGAGGGCCGGGCGCGCCAGGTGCGCCTGCACTTCCTGGTGGGCCAGGCGCAGGGGCTGCTCTATCCGCAACTGCAGCGGCTGATCCTGCGTTACCTGCCCACGGCGCAGGTCTATCCGCACCAGCCCTACCAGCAGTACCTGTCGATCTTCAACCAGTGCGACATGTTCCTGTCGCCGCTGCCCTTCGGCAATACCAACGGCATCATCGATGCCTTCACCGTGGGCTTGCCGGGCATCTGCAAGACCGGCCCGGAAGTCTTCGAGCACATCGATGAAGGGCTGTTCCGCCGCGTCGGCCTGCCGGACTGGACCATCGCCGCCACCCTGGACGACTACATCCTGGCCGCCGTTCGCCTGGCCACCGATTATGCCGAACGCAGTGCGCTCTATGCCTTGCTGGCTGATCCGCAGGCGATGCAGCCGCTGTTTGAAGGCCGTCCGGAATCGCTGGGGGATGCGCTGGTGGCACTCTGCAAGGAGCCGCCCGCGCACTGAGGAGTCAGGCAGGCAGGACGGGGGCCGCCTGTTCGGGCGGCAATGCGGTCAGCACTGGCAGGCCGAGGGCCTCACGCCGTTGCTGGCATGCGGGATTGGGCTGACCATCGGCCTGCCAGGGAGAAAATTCGCGGCAGGGACTGGGCCGCTGGGCGTAGATGCTGCATCCCACGCCCGGCCGGCCGAGTTCGCCGACCAGCGCGATGCAGCGGCCATGGCCTTTTTCCGTGCCCTTCATGCAGGCCAGCGTGTCATTGATCTTGCTGGTCAGTTCTACCGGCACCATGCCGCCCAGTCCATCGCTAAGCTCACCGCAATAGAAGGACACGCGGAAGTGCGCACAGCAGCCTCCGCAGGAAGTGCAAGGATTGTCGGGGGAGTCGGCCATGTCGGTGAAGAGGCGGTCTTCATCGATGATCCAGTGGAGGGCGGTGTTTGCAGACATGTAAAACCGAAGACAGAAATCATCATTGATACGAAAATCACTGCCGTCCATTATCCCGTTTTCAGGTGAAAGATCGCAACGGGTCCATCTTTCGCACTTGCGCCAATGAGCGATCCCGGCTTGACCGACACCTGAGGTTTGACCCGGGAAGATGTCGTCGCACAACTTTTAGTCCCGTGCATCAATCCTTGTTTGCCTCTGCCTGCAGGTGCCATCGAATTCTGGACGCCACCGCCCTCCCAAGAGAAGGCGCAAGCGATAAAACAATCCCGTTAGGCAGACCAGACATACCGAAGCCTGTTCAGCTCCCCTTGCGCTCCTTGAACACCGGCACGAACATGTCATGCCACACCGCCGGCTTGGTCTTGATGGTACCGGCTTTGCTCATGAAGACCACGTACTGCATGATGTCCACCGGCGTGGTGGTGAACTCGGTGCCGGGATCGGCCAGCATCTGTTCCACTTCTTCCTGCGGCAGCTTCAGCTTGGACACGCGCAGGAAAATCTCGGCCGCACCCTTGCGGTTCTTGGCGATGTAGGCATTGGCCTCTTCCTGCGCGGCCATGAAGGCCTGGGTCAGCCTGGGATTCTTGTCGGTAAAGGACTTCAGGGCGAACACCACATCGATGGTGATGTGGCCCAGCACGTCGGTGGAGTTCAGCACGCGGGTGATGCCGGGCGCCTTGGCTTCCTGGTAGGAGAACGGCGGCGAGGTGAAGTGGGCAGTGATCTCGGTCTTGCCCGAGACCAGCGAGGCCATCGCTTCCGGATGCGACAGACTCACCGTCAGCGGGTCCAGCTTGGCATAGTTCTCGATGCCGAAGGTCTTGGCCGCCGCCATCTGCAACAGCACCGCCGACAGCGAGGTCTTGATGCCCGGGATGGCGATCTTGTCCTTGGGCGTGAAGTCCTTCAGCGACTTGACGTTCGGGTTGTTGGTATTGAGCCAGAGCGGCGAAGTCGACAGCGCACCCAGCCCCACCACTTCCGAACGCGGAATGCCGTGCGCCTTGGACCACAGCGTCACGAAGCCCGGCGCACCGGTGCCGGCGATATCGAGATTGCCGGCCAGCATGGCGTCATTGATGACGTTGCCGCCGTCGAGCAGCACCCACTTGGTCTTGACCTCGCCCAGGCCCATGGCCTTGGCATGCTTCTCCACCAGGTTCTGGTCGCGGATCACCATCAGCGGCAAATACAGCAGGCCATAGCCGTGCGAGATCCGCACTTCCTGGGCTTCGGCATGTGCCGTGCCGGATACCCCGGACAGCGCCAGGGCGCTGGCCAACATCAGGCTGGTAAAGGTACGTCGTTGCATTGTTGTCTCCTGAAGGTCGTCAGTTTATCGGTCTTGTATGGGTTGTTGCATAGTGATGTATGGTTCGCGTGGACCTTGTATGCAGACAAGGCCCCACGGCTCAGTGCTGCATGCCCCAGCGGCGGATGGTGCGCTTCTCGATCTGGGCGAAGATCAGGTTCTCCACCACCAGGCCGATGATGATCACGAAGAACAGGCCCGAGAAGACATTGGCCGTTTCCAGCTGGTTGCGGTTTTCGAAGATGTACCAGCCCAGGCCTCCCGCCCCCGACGACACGCCAAAGACCAGCTCGGCTGCGATCAGGGTCCGCCAGGCGAAGGCCCAGCCCACCTTCAGCCCCGTGAGGATGCTCGGGAAGGCTGCGGGAATGAGGATAGACTTCACCAGCGAGAAGCGGCGCAATCCATAGTTCTGGCCGACCATGCGCAGCGTGTTGGACACCGCACGGAAGCCGCCATGCGTATTGAGCGCCACCGCCCACAGCACCGAGTGCACCAGCACGAAGATGATGCTGCCGGTGCCCAGACCGAACCAGATCAGCGCCAGCGGCAAGAGCGCAATGGCCGGCAGCGGATTGAACATGGAGGTCAGCGTCTCCAGCAGGTCGTTGCCGATGCGCGAGCTGATGGCCACCGTCGTCAGCAGCCCGGCCAGCAGGATGCCCAGGCCATAACCGACCAGCAGCGTCTGCATCGACACGGCCGCGCGCTGCAGCAGCACGCCGCTGCCGATACCGGAGAGGAAGGCTTGCACCGTCTCGCTGAAGCTGGGGAAGAGCAAGGCATTGTCCAGCCAGCGGCCATAGACTTCCCAGATCAGGGCCAGCACCAGCAGGATCACGGTCTTGCGCAGCCAGCCCAGGCGATAGAGGGATTCAAAGGTCGACAGCGGGCGCTGGACTTCGGCGGTGGCATCAGGATTGGGGTCCACCAGGATTTCCGGGCGGACGAAGGGCAGATTGGTTTGCATGATGAAGTCTCCTGCGCGGCTCAGTGGTGGGCGAACAGCATGTCGTTGATGCGGCTTTCCAGCTCGGCCTGGGCGGCCGTCCCCAGCTGGCCGGGAGCGATGCTGTTGAGTTCGGCGCGGACCTGGCCGGGATGGGGCGTGAGCAGCAGGATGCGGGTGCCCACGCGGATCGCTTCTTCAATCGAGTGGGTCACGAAGAGCACCGTGAACTGGGTGTCGTCCCACAGGCGCAGCAGCTCGTCCTGCATCTTACGGCGGGTGAGCGCATCGAGGGCGGCGAAGGGTTCATCCATGAGCAGCACGTCCGGCTCCATGGCCATGCCACGGGCGATGGAAACCCGCTGCTTCATGCCACCGGAAAGCATGTGCGGATAGCTGTCGATGAACTTGGCCAGGCCGACCTTGCCGATGTAGTACTCGGCACGTTCGGCGGCAGCACGGCCTTGCAGGCGGCCGCTGGCGTGCAGCGCGAATTCGACGTTCTGGCGCACCGTCTTCCAGGGCAGCAGCTGGTCGAATTCCTGGAACACCATCATGCGGTCCGGACCGGGTTCATGCACTTCCCTGCCCTTGAGACGGATCGCCCCCGAGGTCGGCTGCAGGTAGCCGCCGATGGCCTTCAACAGCGTGGACTTGCCGCAGCCCGATGGGCCCAGCAGGATGTAGCGGTCGCCCGGATGGACATTGAAACTGACGTTCTGGGTGGCCGTGACCAGCGAATCGGTGGTCTTGTATTGCAGGGTGACGCGATCGATTTCCAGCAGCGGACGGGCGGGGTCGAGGATCGCCGCGCCTTGGGCAGGGTCGCTCATGCAAGTCTCCAAATGATTTATAAAAATTATTTATGCTGGAACGGATGCTAGGCCGCCAAGCTGTAACCAATCTGACTAAATCCTGACATCTTGTTGTCCGGATACAGTTCAGGCATACAATGGCGCCCTGCCCAAGCAGCGCCAACAGCTGCGGCATCGCAAAACACTGGAGATCCCCATGCGCATCCTGCTGGTCGAAGACACCGCCGACGTGGCCGAGGCCATCGTTTCCCATCTCACCCGCACCGGCCATACCGTGGAATGGGAAAACCACGGCGGCCAGGCCGCGCGCCGCCTGGACGAAGCCTTCGACCTGCTGATCCTGGATGTGATGCTGCCGCAAACCGACGGCTTCGCCTTGCTGGAACAACTCCGTGCGCGCGGCCGGCATACGCCTGTCCTGATGCTGACCGCCTGCGGCGAGATCGAGGAAAGAGTGCGTGCGCTGGACCTGGGCGCGGACGATTACCTGGTCAAGCCCTTCGACTTCCGCGAGCTGGAAGCGCGCATCCGCGTGCTGCTGCGCCGTAGCGGCGGCGAACCGACCAACCTGCTGCAATGCGCCAACCTGTGCATCGACCGCAAGAGCCGCAGCGCCACGCTGGATGGCCAGCCCATCGAACTGACGCGGCGCGAGGTGACGCTGCTGGAAATCATCGCCGCGCGGCCCGGACGCATCTTCAACAAGGATGAGTTGATGGACCGCCTCTTCACGGTCGACGACACGCCCAACGCCAATACGGTCGAGCAATACGTGGCGCGCCTGCGCAAGAAGCTGGCCGGCGCCGCCTTCGAGATCCGCACCCTGCGCGGGCTGGGCTACCAGCTGGTGCTGCACGCACCGGCAGCCGGCGACGTGGCTGCCTCCAGCCCTGCCGGCGCACTGCACTGATGCTGGGCCGTTCGCCGCACATCGTCGTCGGGCGCTCGCTCTATACGCGGCTGGTGGTGCGCGTGGGCGCGGTGCTGCTGGTCAGTGCCGCCGCGCTGCTGATCGCCATCTGGATTTCCACCCAACTGGCCGCGCGCCAGGCCTATGACCGCATCCTGGCCGGCAGCGCCTTGCAGATCGCCGAGAACACCTGGTACGACCATGGCGAGGTCAACGTTGATGTGCCGCTGGCGGCGCTGTCCATGCTGGGCACGGGCGATCATGCGATTTATGTGGTGTTCGATCCGCGCGGGCGGGTGATTGCGGGCGATGGCGAATTCCGGCCGGAGATTCCCTGGGATGCGCTCGAGCAAGGGCCGCTGCTGCGCGACGGCGACTATCTCGGCACGCCGGTACGCATGGCCATCATCGGCCGCCGCATGCCGGTCGACGGTCCCCATCCCTGGGCCGTGATCGTGCTGGCCCAGACCAACAATGCCCGCATGTCCTTCGCACAGAGCCTGGGCAGCAAGGCCCTGATCGTGATCGTGGCCATGAGCGTTCTCACGATTTTGGCAGCGATGTTCACCCTGTACCAGGCGCTGGCGCCGCTCAAGCGCATCGAGGCGGCCATCCGCGAACGGGACCTGAACGACCTTTCACCGCTGTCGTTAACCGTGCCCGCCGAGACCCATGCGCTGGTCTCGGCCATCAATGCCTTCATGGAGCGGCTGGAGGTACATCGCGCCACCATGCGCCGTGTCATCGGCGATGCCGCGCATCAGCTGCGCACGCCCGTCACCGCCCTGGTGGCCCAGATGGAACTGCTGGCCAGCGAGACCAGCGAAGACAAACGCCAGCGCCACCTGGCGCTGCTGCGCGAACGCACGCGCAACCTGGGGGCGCTGGTCAACCAGCTCATCAACCATGCGATGGTCCAGCATCGCAATGACAGCCGCTTGCAGCAGCGCATCGAGCTGGGCGAACTGGTGCGCTCGCAGATGACCGAAGTGCTCTCCAACCGCGCCCGCACTCCGCACGATCTGGCGCTGGACGTACCACCCCTGCCCTGCCTGATCCGGGGCGATGCCATCGCGCTGGGCGAGGCCATCAAGAACATCCTCGACAATGCCCTGCAATACGGCGCGCCGGGCCTGTTGCACGTGCGGCTGGACAGCGATGGCAAGCGCCACCGGCTCAGCTTCATCGATGACGGCCCGGGGATCGCGGCCGAGGATTGGGAACGATTGCGCAAGCCCTTCGCCCCACGTGGAGAGAACCGCATGGGCGCCAGCCTGGGGCTGTCCATCGTGGAAGAGGTGATGCGCGCGCATGCCGGGGAGATGCGCTTTGCCTATCTGCCCGACGGAAATTTTTCGGTCATGCTGGACTTTCCGGCCTGGCAGGAAGCGGCCTGATCGTCCGCATCAGCGCCCTACTTCCATTCGAGGATCGCATTGCGGCGATCCAGCCAATGCACCTTCACGCTGCCCGGCGCCACCTTGCGTGCGGCACAGGCGCTGGCCGCGAGGCTGAAAGGCGCGTCGTAGTAGCGGCCGCTGGCCGAAGAGCGCAGCGCCGTCTGCGGCGCATTGCGGGCGATCCAGTCGGCCGCGTTGGTGCGCAGGAAGATCATGCAGGCGCTGCCGCTGGTCTCGGCCACCTGGCAGGTGCAGCTGTTGCCGGAGGTGGTGATGGGCTCGCTCAGGGGCGGGTTGCGGTTCAGCGCATCCGGCACCGGGACCGGCACGGGGACAGGGACGGCCTGCTGCGGACCATAGTGCCCACCCAGGTCGCGCGTGGTGACCTGGGCGGTGGCCGGCAGGATCAGGGTGCTCAACAGCAGCGGCAACAGGCGGATTGATTTCATGGTCGCGCTCTCCCGGTGGTTCAGGCCCGCGTGCGCAGGCGATACAGGCTGGTGGTTTCCTTGCTGCGCGCCGCATGCAGAGGATCATCTCGATCGATGGCCTTGCCGTGGCGCGGTTTGATATCGTGCCGCGCCACCACTTCCAACCCGGCCTGGGCGATGGCCTCGGCCAGCATGGCAGCCGGACGCAAACCCAGGTGCTCGGCGAAATCGGACATGATGAGCCAGCCTTCGCCCTGCGGCGTCAGGTGGTCGGCCAGGCCCTTGAGATAGCCCAGCAGCATGCGGCTGTCAGGATCGTAGACCGCGTGCTCGATGGGCGAACTCGGGCGCGCCGGCAGCCAGGGCGGATTGCAGACGATCAGCGGCGCGCGGCCCGGCGGGAACAGGTCCGCCTGTTGCAACTCGACCTTGGCCAACACGCCCAGCCCTTGCAGGTTCTCGCGCGCGCACGCCAGGGCGCGCGGGTCCATGTCGGTGGCGACGATCTTGCGTACACCGCGCTGGGCCAGCACTGCGGACAGCACGCCAGTGCCCACGCCGATATCGAAGGCCAGCTCGGTGGAGGGCAACGGCACTTGCGCCACCAGGTCCACATATTCGCCCCGCACGGGAGAGAAAACGCCGTACCAAGGATGGATGCGCCCCCCCAGCGCGCCGATCTCGACGCCCTTCTTGCGCCATTCATGCGCGCCGATCAAGCCTTGCAGCTCGCGCAGCGAGACCGCGAAGGCCTCGCCTGCCAGCGTCGCATCGTAAGCTTCGCGGCAGGCGGCCTGCACCTGCGGCGCGCGCCGCAACGGCACCACGAAGCCGGGATCGACGGGGATGAGCAGCATGCCCAGGATGCGTGCGCGCTGGGCCTGCATCTGGCGATGATGATGAAAAGCTTGCGCCGGGTTGTCGGCCCCGGCCGGCTTGGTCTTGGCCTGGGCGCGTTCGCGGGCGCGGTCGACCCGGCGGCCCAGGGCCTGCAGCAGTTGCCGCGCATTCTGGAAGTCGCCGCGCCAGAGCAGGCCCGTTCC
The DNA here is from genome assembly GCF_037076565.1 of Herbaspirillum sp. DW155. Lineage (NCBI taxonomy): Bacteria > Pseudomonadati > Pseudomonadota > Betaproteobacteria > Burkholderiales > Oxalobacteraceae > Herbaspirillum > Herbaspirillum sp. DW155. The sequence goes on from NZ_AP029028.1 coordinate 2,983,412, forward strand.
CTCGCAGGCCAGCTTGTAGGCGCTATCGGCGGGCAACTGGTCATCGGCCTCGACGACGCGCTTGGGCGGCGGGTTGCCGGCCTCGGAGTGCCAGCGCAGCCGCTGCGGGCTGGTACCGGAGGACCAGGTGATGAAAGGAGAAGTGTCGTCGTGTGAGGTCATGAATCGGGGTCAGCAGGGTCGGCGCAGGAAGCGCCGCGCAAAAAACAGCCGCCAGTGTAACAAAGGAACAAAGCGGGCCCGCCGCGCAGTGGTGCCGGAACTTCCCCTGCCCTATCGCACCAAACAGCAGAACTTGATGCCGGGCAAACCCCGGCGTATTTTTTTGCCGGCCCGTTGGCGATACGCCTATGATGGAGCCGGTCAATCAACGAAGGAGAATCCATGAGCGAGCCCATGCAAACCCCGGCTTTCGATCACCAGCGCCTGTTGGAGATGGTCGGCCAGTTCGAGGCGGAATTGCAGAAACTGCCGGCCGGCAGTACCGAGGCCGACCAGCTGCGCGAGGACATCGCCCGCCTGCGGCAACACCTGAGCGAACCGCAGCCGCATGCCGGCCATGTCGGCGACACCTGGCAATCCCTGCGCCGCGCCGCCGAGAGCCTGGAAAACCAGGTCTTGAAGGATAGCCCGTACATCACCGAGATGGGACGGATCATCGGGCTGATCTGAACTGAGCGCGAAATCGGGCGGACCTCACGCCCAACAAAAACCGCCTGCCGCACACATGCGGCAGGCGGTTTCGTTTGTCCGGTTCAGATCAACCGGCCTGTCCTTGCGACCGAAAAGTCTGCTTTGGCAGCGTTTCCGTTGCAATCCGCAATGGCACAGCTCAATGCGCCGGCAACGGAATCCATTCGGTCTCGCCCGGGATATCCGGGAAGACCTGCTTGTCCCGCTCATTCCAGGCTTGCTTGGCAGCTTCGATCTTGTCGCGCGAGGTCGAGACGAAATTCCACCAGACGAAGCGCGGACCATCCAGCGGCGCCCCGCCCAGGATCATGAAGACCGTCTCCCCCACCGCCTTCAGGGCCACTGCGGTACCCGGCGCCAGAATGGCCAGCGTGCCCGGCTCCATGCGTTCACCGTCCAGTGTCACCTCGCCGCGCACCACGTAGACCGCACGTTCCTGCACCTCGGCGGCAATCTCCAGTTCAGCCCCCTCGGTCGTACTGCCGGCCACATACAGCGTCGGGCTGGCAGTAGCGACGGGCGAGGTCACGCCGAAGGCGGACCCGGCCAGCACGTGCAGTCTGGCACCGCCGACCCGGGCTTCAGGCATGTCGTCCGAGGCGTAGTGGCGGAACAGCGGGTCGCCATCCTCCTGATCAGCCGGCAGCGCCACCCACATCTGCAGTCCGTGCACCGGTACCTTCTGCGCGCGGATGTCGTCAGGAATGCGCTCGGAGTGGACGATGCCGCGTCCGGCCGCCATCCAGTTGACCGCGCCCGGCGTGATGCGCTGGACCACACCCAGGCTGTCACGGTGCATCATGGCGCCGGAAAACAGGTAAGTGACCGTGGCCAGCCCGATGTGCGGATGCGGGCGCACGTCGCCCTCAGTGGTGCCGGCATCGAATTCCACCGGCCCCATATGATCGAAAAAGACGAAGGGCCCGACCGTGCGTGCAGCCGCCGCCGGTAGCAGGCGCCGGACCGGGAAACCGATGTCGCGCGTGAGGCCGTGGATCTGGTGAAGAATATTGCTCATATTGCTCTCCTGTGGCGGCGGGCACTTTACTGCGCCCACCTGCCTGGGTTCGGATGGAAGGATGGCTCAGGGATGCTTCAGAAGCGGCCGGCGCGGAAATCGTCGATGGCCGCTTCCACCTGTTCGCGGGTATTCATCACGAACGGGCCCCACTGCGCGATCGGCTCATTCAAGGGCTTGCCGGCGATCAGCAGGAAGCGGCTGGCCTGCTCGGCGCGCACCATCACACCAGCAGCACCGGGCACGTTGGACAGCACGGCCATACGACCGGCGTCGGCGGTGCGGGTCTCGCTGGCTTGCGCGCCCACGGCCAGCTTGCCTTCATAGATGTAGAGAAAGGCATTGTGCGTGGCCGGAACCGGCAGCTCCAGCGTGACGCCGGCTTCCAGCTTCACATCCAGGTACAGCGGCTCGGTGGTTTCCCGGCGGATCGCGCCGTCCACGCCAAAGGCGCTGCCTGCCAGCACGCGCACCTTCACACCCGGCTGCGGTTCGGTTTCGGGAATGCCGGCCGAGGGGATGTCCTGGTAGCCGGGATCGGTCATCTTGTCCTTGCCCGCGAGGTTCACCCACAGCTGGAAACCGCTCATGAGCCCATTTTCCTGTTCGGGCAACTCCGAATGCACCAGGCCACGGCCGGCCGTCATCCACTGCATGCCGCCCGGCTCCAGCAAGCCTTCGTTACCGGCGTTGTCGCGGTGGCGCATGCGGCCGGCCAGCATGTAGGTAACGGTTTCAAAGCCGCGATGCGGATGGTCGGGGAAGCCGGCCAGGTAATCGCTGGGCTCATCGGAGTGGAAGGCGTCCAGCATCAGGAACGGGTCCAGGCGGCGTTGCAGGTCGTGGGTCAAGACGCGGGTGAGGCTCACGCCGGCCCCATCCTGGGTGGGGATGCCATTGACCAGGCGTTCGATCTGACGGGTATAGGGGGTGCTCATGTTCTTTCTCCTTGGAAAGGCCCGCACTTCGCAGGTGCGGGCCGGTCATTCAATGCGCACGGACGGTAGCGCGAACTTGCGCTTGCGCCCGGATCAGCGGCGTTCTTCCGGCTGGGCTTGCGGATCGATGGAGGACACCAGCAGCAGTGCGCCAATCAGGGCCACGTTCTTGAGGAAGTGGATGAGCTGGCCCTGGGCGGCAGCCCCTTCCAGGGTCCAGAACTGGTGTGCCGACAGGGTGGCGCCGACGGTAAAGAGCGCGATCACCAGCGACACCGGCCGCAGGCCGCGTCCGCTCATCAGCAGCAGGCCGCCGCCGACTTCGACCAGGATGGTGACCAGCACCGCCAGCGTCGGGACCGGCAGGCCCAGACTGGTGAAGTAGCCGACCGTACCGGCAAAGCCGACGATCTTGAAGATGCCCGAAATGACGAACAGGGAAGCCAGCAGAACGCGGCCGATACGGAAAGTGGTGAAGTTGGTAATCATGATAAGCCTCTCTATGTGGGGTGAACGACGTTGTTTGAGTTGTGATGCCGTGTTGCCTTCAATCTTGTATTGCCTGGCGCCAATGCGAAGCCTTCCTTGCCTCTTGCTCTGCCCGGTGATGCATTCGCTGCAGCCAGTGACGACAGAATAGGCAAAATCAGCCCTCACAAAAACTGATCATCTTTTTATAATCATGATCTAAATTTTAGATATAGTTGTCATTCCACCGGATATAGAGGGCCGCATGAACATTGAACGTCTGTCGCTGGATCAGTTGCGGGTCTTCGTGCAGGTCGCCGACAGCGGCAGTTTTTTGGCCGCCGCCCGCAAGCTGTCGCGAGCCCAGTCGGCGGTCAGCTATGCCATCGCCACGCTGGAAGACCAGCTCGGCGTGCTGCTGTTCGACCGCAGCGGCTACCGGCCCCAGCTCACCGCTCCGGGGGTGGCGCTGCTGGCCGATGCGCGGCAGGTGCTCGATCACGTCGATTCGCTGCAGGTGCGGGCCAATTCCTATGCGCGTGGGCAGGAACTGGAGGTGTCGCTGGCCGTGGACGTATTTTTCCCCACCGATTGCCTGGTGGATCTGTTGCAGCGCTTTCGTCAGGCCTTCCCGGCGGTGACCGTGAGGCTGGAGGTGGAAGCCCTGGGCGCGGTGGCCGAGCGCGTCATCGATGGGCGCTCCATGCTGGGCATCCTGGGTACGCTGCCGACCACGCCGCCCAATCTGCTGCGCATTACGCTACCCAGCGTGCAACTGGTGGCCGTGGTCGCACCGGATCATCCCCTGGCCAGGATCAAGGGACGCATTTCCGAAAAGCTCTTGCAGCAGCAAACCCAACTGGTGCTTTCCGACCGCAGTGAACTGACGGCACGCCAGGACTTCTCGGTGCACTCGCGCCTGACGTGGCGCATGAGCGACCTCGGCACCAAGCACGCCCTGCTGCGAGCGGGCATGGGCTGGGGCAACATGCCATTGCACGTAGTCAAGGATGATCTCGATGCCGGACGACTGGTGAGCATCAGTACCATCCACCATCCACCGCAGGGAGCCGAACTGCCGATCCAGTGCGTCTACAAGCCCGACCACCCCGCCGGGCCGGCGCTGTCGTGGTGGCTGGACTCGCTGTCAGCGCTGACGGCGCTGGCGCCAGGGAACGGCGCACGAGACACAAAACAAGTTTAAGCCGATAATGACAACTTATAAGATTAAGGCGATAAATACAAAAAACAAGATTTTTCTTATATTGTGATTTTATCGTTCTTGCCCTATATTGCTCGTTGAGCGGCGTGACGTCTGCGACCACCCCGAACGGTAGATCACGGCCAGCTTCTGCCGCATCCTTGTCTGCTTGTCTTGATGGAGCCTTCATGGCCAACGACTTTCCCATCAGCCTCTCCACCCAGTTGCGTGAGCATCTGCGCGCCCTGCGCAAGCAACAGCGCATGACCCAGGCCCAGCTGGGCGAGCGCGTCGGCGTGAGCCAGGCCCGCATTGCCGAGATCGAGGCCAATCCGGGCGCGGTCAGCGTGGAGCAGATGATGTTGCTGCTTTCCACCCTGGGCGCGAGCCTGAGACTGCACGTCCACACCAGCGATCAACCTGCACACGCAGCCGCAGAACCGGGTGCGCCCGCCTATATCCCGGCCAGAAAACAGGGCTCCTGGTAATGCAGCTCAATGCCTGGATGAATGGCGAACTGGTCGGCACCTGGAGCGTGGACCGCCAGATGCACCGCTTCCGCTATGCGCCGCAGTGGGCGCGTTCGGCGCACTTCCGGCCGCTCTCGCTGTCCTTGCCGCTGACGGCTTCGGGCGAGCTGCGTGGCGACACGGTGCGCCATTACTTCGACAATCTGCTGCCCGACAATGCCGACATCCGCGAACGGCTGCGCCAGCGCTATCGGCTGCCCTCCACCGGGGTATTCGACCTGCTGCAGGCGCTCGGCCGCGACTGCGTGGGTGCGCTGCAACTGCTGCCGCCCGATCAGGAGCCGCAAGGCTGGCGCAGCATCGCCTGCGAGCGTCTGGATGAGGCGGCCATCGAGCAGTTGCTGTATGCCCTGCCCTTGTCCTCGCCGCCGGCCAGCGCCCAGGAAGATGCGCTGCGCATTTCAATTGCCGGTGCGCAGGAAAAGACTGCACTGACCTGGTATCGCGGCAAATGGTGCCGTCCGCTGGGTGCCACCCCGACCACCCACATCATCAAGCTGCCACTGGGCTTGATCGGTGGCGTCATGCAGCGGGTCGATGCAGGGGATTCGGTCTACAACGAATGGCTGTGCTCGCGCATCCTGGCCGCCATGGGATTGCCGGTGGCACCGGCGCGGGTGGAACATTTCGGGCGTCATACCGTGCTGGCGGTGGAGCGCTTCGACCGCATCAGGATGAAAGACGGCTGGATCGCCCGCCTGCCGCAGGAAGATTTCTGCCAGGCCTTTGGCCTGCCACCGACCCTGAAATATGAAAGCCAGGGCGGGCCGGGCCTGGCGCAATGCCTGGGCCTGCTCAATGCCAGCAGCCAGGCGGGCGACAAGACCTACTTCCTGCTGGCGCAACTGGCCTTCTTCCTGCTGGCCGCCACCGATGGCCACGCCAAGAATTTCTCGCTGCACCTGCATGCGGGTGGCCGCTATGAAATGACGCCGCTCTATGACGTGCTGTCGATGTGGCCCTACTTCGGCAAAGGCCCCAATCAGTTCCGCGCGCGCCAGGCCGGTCCGGCCATGATGCTGCGCGGGCGCAATCCACATCGGCATTTCCATACCATCGAAGCGCGTCACTGGCGGCAACTGGCCCTGCAACAAGGCGGCGAACCGGTGTGGCAGGCCATGCTCGCGCTGGTGCACGGTGCAGGCGATGCCCTGGATGTGGCCGAAGCCGAATTGCCGGCGGACTTCCCCGCCCGCACCTGGGAGCGCATCAGCCAGGGCGTGCGCAGCCACCAGGAGCGCTTCCTGCGGGGTGCAGTGCAGTAGGCATTAGGACGCTGCGAAACGCTCGCGGTACTGGCCGGGACTCACTCCCAGCTGACGCAGGAACACCCGGCGCAGGTTCTGTTCCTCCCCATAGCCGGACTGGCTGGCGATACGCTTGAGCGGCAAGCGGGTCTCTTCCAGCGCACGCCGCGCTGCTTCCAGCCGCATCAGCTCGACCGTGCGCGCCGGCGTACGGCCGGTCTCGGCCACGTACAGCCGCGCGAAGGTGCGCGGACTCATGTTGGCCTGGCGGGCCAGATTCTCCACCCGCAAGTCCGCCCCCAGATTGGCGGCGATCCATGCGTGCAACTCGACGAAGCGCCCGGCCCCGGCCGTCTGCGAGGCCAGCGGATGACTGAACTGGGACTGTCCTCCCGGCCGCTTGATGAACATGACCAGCTGACGCGCCGTCGCAATGGCAGCCACGTGCCCCAGGTCCTGCTCCACCAGCGCCAGAGTCAGATCGATGCCGGCCGTGACACCGGCCGAGGTCCATATCCGCCCCTGGCGGATGTAGATCGGCTCGCCATCCACCTCCAGCGCGGGATAGCGCCGCTGCAACTGCTCGACCGAGCCCCAGTGCGTGGTCACCCGCAAGCCATCCAGCACCCCGGCCTCAGCCAGGTGGAAGGCGCCGGTGCAGACCGAACAGACGCGCTGGGCCAGGGGTGCGGCCCGGCGTATCCACGCTACCAGGGCGGTATCGATGCAGAAGGTCTCGCCCAGGCTGCCACCGGGCGAGATCAGCGTATGCAGGCCATCGGCGGCCAGCAACGCCTCCAGCTCGGACAGGGCCTGCGTCAACACCGGCAAGCCCGCGCTGGTGAGCACCGCCCCGCCCTGCGCAGACGCCACGTGCAGGCGATAGACCTCACGCTCCTGCAGGCGGTTGGTGGTGGCCAGCGCCTGCAGCGGTCCGGACAGGTCCAGCAGGTTCATGCCGGCATAGGCGAGCAGGACCACATTGCGCGGCGCCTGCGGGGAGGGAGTGGGAGTCATGTCGGGCGGCACTGAAATCATGGTCCGATCTTAGCGCAGCCCGGCTGCCAGCGCCGTACGGCCGGCGCGCCGGGCCCACATCCAGCGCAGCGTCACCAACGCCGACAGCAGCAGTACCGGCAGGATGGCTGCATTGAGCGTGGCCCAACCGAAGCGCGCCAGCAAGGGACCGGCGCCCAGCGTGGCCAGGGCGGTCGCGGCGTAGCGCATCAGCTCGGCCAGGCCTTGGGTCTTGGCGCGTTCGGCGGGCGTGTAAGACTGCGCCAGCAGCGTAGTGCCGCCGACGAACATGAAATTCCAGCCCACACCCAGCAGCAGCAAGGCCACGTAGAAGGCGGGCAAGGTCGTCGATTGCATGGCGATGAGGGCGCAGCCAAGATTCATCCCCAGCCCGGCCAGCAGGACAGGGCCCAGGCCGATGCGCTGGATCAGGCGCCCGGCAAAGAACGAAGGCGCATACATGCCCACCAGATGCCACTGGATGATGGCCGCGCCATCGTCGATACCGTGATGGCAGGCCACGGCGGCCAGGGGTGCAGCCGTCATGATGAACATCATCACCATGGAGCCGGCGACATTGTTGGCCACCGAGGCCATGAACACCGGCGTACGCGCAATGACTGTCAAGGGCCGGGCCGGTGCGGGCTCGGCCTGGGACGGTGCCGCGGCCGCAGGCTCGCGCTGATCCCGATAGAACAAGACCAGCACCAGTACCGACAGCAAGCCCATGCCCGCCACCACCAGATAGGCCCCCGCAAACAGCGCCGTGGGAAACCAGTCCTTGCTCCAGGCCGCCAGCGCCGGACCGACCAGGGCCGCGATGACACCCCCGGCGAGGACGGTGGAAATGGCGCGGCTCTTGGCCGGCTCGTCCACCGCGTCGGCCGCGGCCAGCCGGTAATACTGGGCAAAGGCCTGGAACACCCCTACCAGCGCGGTGCCGACACAAAAGCTCCAGAAATGGGCATGCCAGACCGACCACACCGAGATCAGCCCGCCCACGCAGCAACTGGCCGCCCCCAGGACAAAGGACCAGCGCCGGCCCAGGCGCTGGATCAGGAAGGCGGCAAACCATGTCACCACGGCACCGGCCACCGTGATCAGGGCAAACGGCAAGGTCGCCAGCGCCTTGTCCGGGGCCAGTTGCCAGCCGGTCAGGGCAGTCAAGGTCAGGTCGATCGAGATGGCGCAGGTAAACAGGCCCTGGCACAGGGCCAGGATGGCGGCATTGCGGCTACCGCCATCACGATGGAAGGACAAGGAGGGGCGCATGGATTTGCTCCGGAAGGTCAATGATGGAAAAATTGTCGAATTCCCACCCGCTTGGCGTCAATGACACAAGACCTTCAATTTCTGCCAAGCCCTTCATGAACAGGTCCCCATGCTGATACAGGCCCATCAATCCGCCCTGCTGGTCATCGATCCGCAGGAAAAACTCTTGCCCGCCATCCATGAGGGCCAGGCAGTACTGGCGCAGATCGTGCGCATGGCCCGCATCGCCCGCCTGCTGGAGCTGCCCGTCATCGCCACCGAGCAGATGCCCGACAAGCTGGGCCACAATCATCCCGATATCGTGCAGCTGTGCGATGCACCCTTGTCCAAACAGCACTTCGATGCCTGTGCAGATGGCTTGCTGGCGATGATCCCGCCGAGCGTGCGGCAGATCGTCATTGCCGGCTGCGAAGCCCACATCTGCGTGCTGCAGACGGCGCTTTCCCTGCTGCAACAGGGTTATCGTGTACTGCCTCTGCTGGAAGCCTGCGGTTCGCGCCGCCCGCTCGATCGTGACGCCGCCTTCGAGCGCTTGCGCGCGGCAGGCGCCACGCCGGTGACGTTGGAAATGGTGGCCTATGAGTGGCTGCGCGAGAGCGGACATCCGCAGTTCCGTGCAGTGCTGAAGCTGGTGAAATAGCCCGGCTGCGCAAGCGTAACCAAAAAGCAAGCTTGGCCTTGCTCTGATGAAAGTTTTGATTCGTCGCGCTGCTGATGCGTTTCACAGCTAAAAACTGTGGTAAAAGTAACGAAAAAATCGCAGCGCGGCCGCATGACAATGTGGCGCATCACATATCATCACGCCAAGCCCTGGCCAGCCGACGCAGCCACAACACAGAGGAAATCCAACGCTTATGTCCAGCCTACCCGCTCACACGCCCGTACATTCTCCGCCTCCGCTCACTTTGCACGCGCTGCGCGCCAGTTGTTCGGCCTGCAGCATGCATCAGCTATGCTTGCCGATGGGGCTGGATCAGGGCGACATGCAGCGACTGGAGCAGGTCATCAACCGCCGCCGCAAGGTCAAGCGCGATGAAAGCCTCTACCGCTTCAACGACAAGTTCGACATGCTCTACGCCATCCGCCTGGGCCATTTCAAGACCTTCCAGGGCAATACCAATGGCGGCCAGCAGATCACCGGTTTCCAGATGGCCGGCGAACTGCTGGGCATGGATGCCATCGGTGCGGGCCACCACCTGTGCGAAGCCGTGGCGCTGGAAGACAGCGAAGTCTGCGAGATTCCCTTCGCGCGCCTGGAGGATCTGTTCCGCGATATGCCCACGCTGCTGCGCCAGTTCCACCGCATGATGAGCCTGGAAATTTCGCGCGAGCAACGCGTGATGCTGACGCTGGGCAGCATGACCGCCCAGCAGAAGATGGCCGCCTTCATGCTCAACCTGTCCTCGCGCTACGCCAGCCGGGGTTATTCCTCGACCCGTTTTCAGTTGCGCATGACGCGCGAGGAAATCGGCAACTACCTCGGCCTGGCGGTAGAAAGCGTGAGCCGCCTGCTGACCAACTTCAAGAAGACCGGGGTGATCGAAGTCAACCACCGCGACGTCGAGCTGTGCGACCTGCCGGCCCTGCGCGCCATCGCACTGGGCAACGATCCCTGCGCCTGAGGCGCGCGCCGAGGCCACTTGCCGGCAGGCAGGTGGCCGAGGTTAGAATGCCCGCATGACCGACAGACCCCACACTCCCTCGCCTTGTTGGCAAGGCTTCCTGCGCGCCAGACTGGAACGCGACCACCATCTCGGATTGCCGCTCACGACCGGCCTCATGGCCGTGCTGTCCAGCGGCTTGCTGTTCGGCCTGATCGCCTACGAGGTCAGCAGCAAGGGCGAGCTGACCCGCCTGGACCAGCAGCTGGCGGACTGGTTCAACCAGCACGCCTTCTCGCCCTTGACCGAACTGGTGCTGGGCTACACGCATCTGCACGGTACCGTCGGCGTACTGCTGATGGGTGCCGCACTGCTCTGGCACATGATCCGCAAGGCGCGCTGGGCCTGGGTCGCCGACCTGATGCTGGTGTTGCCCGGCGGTATGCTGTGCAACTTCATCCTCAAGCATCTCTTCGCCCGACTGCGCCCCAGCTTTGACGATCCCATCCTGGTCCTGCACAGCTATAGCTTTCCTAGCGGCCATACCATCGGTGCCACTCTGCTCTACGCCATGCTGGCGGCCTATCTGCTGAATCAGCCGGGTGTAACGGCGGCCATCGGTGCGCGGCTGCGCACCGGTGCGCGCGGCGTGCGGGTGGCCGTGATTGGCGCGGCGCTGCTGCTGGTGGCGCTCACCGCTTTCAGCCGGGTCTATCTGGGCGCCCACTTCCTCAGCGACGTGCTGGGCGCCATGCTGCTCGGGACGTCCTGGTTCGCACTATGGACGACGGTGGTATTCACCTGGCAGCGGCACTATTACGCGCGGGCGCGCTCCAACAGGCTCTGAAACCACCTCACCTCGCCTGCGGATGACAGAACAAGCCAATACCCAGGAATCCCCCGCCAGCCACGGCAAAGCGCCGACGCCCCGCGCCGATGTGGTGGCGGTCATCAACGCCCGCGCCGGTGGCGGACACGCCGACAAGCTGGCGCAGCACATCACCGCGCAATTCGCCCGCCACGGCCTGAATGCCCAGGTGCATCTGGCCCGCAGCGGCGAAGATATGCTGCAGAAGGCACGCCAGGCCGTGCGCGAGAAGGTGCCGGTCGTGGCCGTGGGCGGCGGTGACGGCAGCGTCAATGCGGTGGCCTCGACCCTGCTGGCCGATCCGCATTGCCAGAGCGCATTGGGCGTGTTGCCGCTGGGCACGCTGAATCATTTCGCCAAGGATCTCAACATCCCGCTCTCACTCGAGGACGCCATCGCCAACATCGCCACCGGACGGCGGCTCAAGGTCGACAGCGGCGAAGTCAATGGCGCGCCCTTCATCAACAATTCCAGCCTCGGCCTCTATCCCGACATCGTGCGCGAGCGCGAGAAGCAGCAGGCCCGCCTGGGCCGCGGAAAATGGCTGGCCTTTACCTGGGCCGCGATGGGCGCGCTGCGGCGCTACCCCTTCCTGCACGTGCGGCTGTCCATCGATGGCCGGGAACATTGGCGGCGCACGCCCTTCGTCTTCATCGGCAACAACCAGTACCTGATGCGCGGACTGGACATCGGCAAGCGCACCACCCTCACCGCAGGCCAGCTCAGTCTCTACGTCTGCCACCGCACCGGGCGCTGGGGCTTGCTGCGGCTGGCCCTGCATGCGCTGTTCGGACGCCTGCACGAAGCGCACGACTTCGATGAGCTCACCGCCACCGACATCCACGTCGAAACCCGCAAGAAGCGCATGCGTGTGGCCACCGACGGCGAAGTCAACCTGATGCACACACCCCTGCTGTACCGCATCCGTCCGGCCTCGCTGACGGTGATCGTGCCGCAGCGGGCCAGCGGCGAAGACGACGACAAGACCGAATCCGGCCTGTTCAACAAACTGCGCGGAGGGCACTGATGCGTACCCTCATCCATCTCTCCGACCTGCACTTCGGCCGCACCGACCCGGCCATCATCGAACCCTTGATCGCGCAGGTACATGAACTGCGGCCCGATCTGGTGGTGGTCTCCGGCGATCTCACCCAGCGCGCACGCAGCAGCCAGTTCAAGCAGGCCAGGCAGTTCCTCGATGCCCTGCCCCAGCCGCAGCTGGTCGTGCCGGGCAACCACGACGTGCCGCTCCTGAACGTGGCCGCGCGCCTGCTGCAGCCGCTGCGCAAGTACAAGCGCCACATCACTGCCGAGCTGCAGCCGCTGTACGTGGACGAGGAAATCGCGGTAGTGGGCATCAACACGGCGCGTTCGCTGACCATCAAGGATGGCCGCGTCAACGACCGTCAGATCGAACTGGCCCGGCGCCAGCTGCACGGCGCGGGCGATCACCTGGTCAAGATCATCGTCACCCATCATCCCTTCGACCTGCCGCCGGGACCGCAACACCACGGCCTGGTCGGCCAGGCGGTGCCGGCCATGCGCGCCTTCGCGCTATGCGGGGCAGACGTGCTGCTGGCCGGTCACGTGCATACCAGTTCAGCCGTCAGCAGCGCTGGGCGCTATCACATTCCCGGTTATTCGGCGCTGGTGGTGCAGGCCGGCACGGCCACCTCCACCCGGGGCCGCGGCGAGAGCAATTCCTTCAACGTGCTGCAGGTGGAGTCGCACCAGATCGTGGTGCATCGGCTGGGCTGGCAGCCCGAACTGAACAGTTTTGCGCTGGCCGCCTCGCAGACCTTCGTGCAACGCGGCAGTGAGTGGTTCGAAGTGAACGGTCAGGCCGCAGCGCGCTGATGCCGCGCATAACGGATCACATCCACCAGCAAGAAGAGCAACAGGCTCACGCCCATCAGGGGCAGGCTCCATCCCAGCAACAGCGCCAGCACCACGAGCGGGATGCGCTGCGCGGGAGTCAGCCGCATGACCGCCTGGATCAGCGGTGCCAGGCTGGCGCCTGCAGCGGGACGGCGCCGCCACCACATCACATAGCCCAAAACGATCAGTCCGGTCAGCGCCAATCCGAAGAGCGCCATCAGGATCTGGTTGGCCACCCCGAACAGCACGCCCATATGGGCATCCACGCCCCAGCGGATCAGCTTGGCGATCAATGGAAAGTCGGCGAAATCGGCGCGGCTGATGATGATCATGCGATCCGCATCGATGGCCACCGTATCCACCTGCGTCGGCCAGGAGCGGTCCACCTCGCGTACCACCCAGGCCTGGTTGGCCGCGCGCGGCGGACGAATCTCGATCTCGGCGGCATCGATGCCTCCGGTGCGGGCGATCTGCTGCACCATGTCGAACCGGGCCGGATCGCCGGCCGCAGGCATAGCCATGGACATGCCGTGCGCCCCCATGTGATCGGCGTGTTCGCCCATGGACATGGCCGGTGCGCCGGCCTGCAGCTGGGTCGATACCGATGGCGTGATCCAGCCCAGTTGCGTGCGCATCTGGCTCACGCGCTCACCGGCCCAGCGTGACCAGGTGAGGCCGGTGGCCGAGAAGAACACCAGCCCCAGCACGATCCACAGGCCCACCAGGGTGTGCAGCCGGCGCGTGGTCAGTGGACGCGGTGCGCGCACCTCGCCGGCAGCGCGCCGCTGGCGGCCGCGCCACCACAGCCACACACCGCCCAGCGCGCCCAGCCACAGCCAGGAAGCGGCCAGCTCGCTGTAGTTGCGGCCCAGTTCGCCCAGCATGAGGTTGCGATGCAGGTAATCCAGCGTGGTGCGCAAGGGCAGCACGCCGCTGGTGCCATAAACGATCAGGTCACCCTTGATGTGCAGGCTCACCGGATCGACAAAGATGGCGCGGCTCTCCGAATCACCCAGCCCAGGCTGGCTGAACATGACGCGCGTATTCCATCCCGGCGCCTTGGCAGGACGCACCGCGAACAACCGCGCCTGCGGTCCGATGACGGCCTGTGCGGCAGCCACCTGGTCGGCCAGTGGCCGGGCCTCGCCCTGGCTGTGGTTGTAGAGCTGCGCGGCATAGAGATGCGATTCGATCTGCGGCGTGAGCACGTAGAGTGTGCCGGTCAATGCCGCCACCAGAATGAAGGGACCGACGAACAGTCCGATGTAGAAATGCAGGCGCAGCAACACCGCATGCAAGGCCGAGGCGGCCGGACGGGACGGCAGGCTGGCAGCAGTGGCAACAGTGGCAGTAGCAGCGCCATCGCCTGCGGGCTGGAAGGATTGGGTGGTCATGTCGGCGGGCCGGCGCGCTGGACGCGCAAATCGGAAACAGGTGCGCGATTGTAGGCCGGGCTGCCGGCGCTGCGAATGTGGCAATTTGTCGCAGCCAAAAAAGAAGAGCCGCCGGAGGACTCCTCCGTGCGGCTCGTCTGGCCTGTGCCCTGCGGCGCCTGCGTGAAGGCGCACGCGCAGGATCACATGGGATTTTCGTCGATCCAGTCGCCCGAAAAATCGAGGATGTAGGCGATGGCCTCGTCTTCGGTATCGAATTCATTGGTGGGCGCCTTGCGCTGGTAGCGCAGCTTGCCGCTGCCATCCTTGCCTTCGTGAATCACGAAGCAAGCCATGAATTTGCCATTGTCGAGCTTCTTGATCTCCGGGATGACGGCGTTTCCCTTGTACGGGAAGATCTGGGACATGTGATGAAACCTCCTTGTTGCGAGGCGACATGCTAGCACAAGCCAGCCTTTCCCACCGCTGGCCGCAGACCTGTCCCCGCCGCGCCGCCCCGCGTCGCGTCAGGATATTTGCAACATTGTTGCATTTGTGAGATATTCGCAACTCAGTTGCATTTACGCAGTTAAACCAAACTGCTGATTGCTTTTTTACCTGCTCCTCATTTCCGTCATTTCACGCTCCCCATGACCACCCCACAACGCCAGCCCGGCGACCGCCGGCTCCCCGTGACGGTGCTGTCCGGCTTCCTCGGTGCCGGCAAGACCACCCTGCTCAACCACATCCTGCACAACCGCGAAGGCCGCCGCGTGGCGGTGATCGTCAACGACATGTCGGAGGTCAACATCGACGCCGCCCTGGTGCGCGATGGCGGTGCCGATCTTTCCCGCACGGAAGAAAAGCTGGTGGAAATGAGCAATGGCTGCATCTGCTGCACCCTGCGCGAAGACCTGCTCATGGAAGTGCGCAAGCTGGCCCGCGAGCGCCGCTTCGACCAGCTGGTGATCGAATCGACCGGCATCTCGGAGCCGCTGCCGGTGGCCGAAACGTTTACGTTCACCGATGACGAAGGCGCCAGTCTCTCCGATGTGGCGCGGCTGGACACCATGGTCACGGTGGTCGATGCCTTTAATTTCCTGAAGGATTACAGCTCGCAGGACAGCCTGCAGGAACGCGGCCAATCCATGGGCGAGGAAGACAGCCGCACCGTGGTCGACCTGCTGATCGAGCAGATCGAGTTCTGCGACGTGATTGTGTTGAACAAGCTGGACCTGGTATCGCCAGCCGACCTGGAGCGCCTGCACGCCATCCTGCACAAGCTCAATCCGCGTGCACGCATCGTCACCGCGCAATTCGGCAAGGTTGCGCTGGACCAGGTGCTCAACACCGGCCTGTTCGATTTTGAACAGGCCAGCCAGGCGCCCGGCTGGCTGCAGGAACTGCGCGGCGAGCATGTACCGGAGACCGAGCAATACGGCATCACCAGCTTTGCCTGGCGCGCGCGCCGGCCCATGCATCCGCAGCGCTTCCACGATCTGGTCAACAGCGAATGGCCGGGCGTGGTGCGCTCCAAGGGCTTCTTCTGGCTGGCCACGCGGCCGGCACACGCCGGTTCGTGGTCGCAAGCCGGTGCCGTCTGCCGTCATGGTCTGGCCGGCAAGTGGTGGGCCGCCGTGCCGCGCGAAAAATGGCCGCAGGATCAGGAATCCGTCGATTTCATCCTGGAGCAGTGGGACGATAACGTCGGTGACGCGCGTCAGGAGCTGGTCCTCATCGGCATGGACATGGACCAGGCCGCACTGACCGCCAGGCTGGAAGCCTGCCTGCTGAGCGATGCCGAGATGGCGCAAGGTCCGATGGGTTGGGCGCGCATGGCCGATCCCTTCCCCGGCTGGGAGTGATCCGGATGTCCTTCATCGACAAGCCGGGCAGCCTGCCCGACGTGGCCCGAGACGAGGCGGCCAGCATCGCCCTGCCCCTGCAATGGGTCGGCATGCGCGGCATCGCCCTGCCGCTGCGCCTGGAGGATGGTTCGGTACTGCCGGCCAGCGCCGAGGTCGCGGTGGACCTGCCCGATCCGCATGCCAAGGGCATCCACATGTCGCGGCTCTATCTGTTGCTCGATACCTTTGCCAGCCGTTCGCGCCTCACGCCCGCCGCCTTGCATGGCCTGCTGCAGCAGATGCGTGAAAGCCATACCGATTGCCAGTCGCGAGCCGCCTCGCTGCGGCTGGAGTTCGCCCTGCTGCAGCAACGTGCGGCGCTGGTCACGCCTGGGCTGGCGGGCTGGAAGAGTTATCCCGTGACGCTCTCGGCACAACTGCAGGATACGGCGCTGGACATGCGCCTGAGCGTGCGCATCGCCTATTCCTCTACCTGCCCCTGCTCGGCCGCTCTTTCGCGACAGGCGCTGCAGGACGCCTTTGCAGGCGACTTTGCGCAGCAGGATGCCATCGGCCACGATACCGTGCTGGCCTGGCTCGCCCGCCACGGCAGCCTGGCCACGCCGCACAGCCAGCGCAGCGAAGCCGAACTGAGCATTGCCGTGGCCGGTGATGCCGCGCACTTGCCCTTGCGCGACCTGATCGACACCGCCGAAGCCTCACTGGGCACGGCCGTGCAGACCGCCGTGCGACGCGCCGATGAGCAAGCCTTCGCGCTGGCCAACGGCGCCAACCTGATGTACGTGGAAGATGCCGCCCGCCGCCTGCGGCAGGCGCTGGAAGCGCGCTTCGGGGGCTGCGCGGTACGCGTGTCGCACTTCGAGAGCCTGCATGCACACGATGCCGTGGCCACCACCGCCAGCCCCGAGTGGCAGGAGCCTCTGCGCTAACCGGGCGCGCGCCGCTGTCCATCGGACACACGGGCGTCTGGCAGTGCCGCCCGAACCGGGGTATCGTTGCGCCTTCTGTCTTCTTGCGTGATCCACTTGCCCATGATGTCCGATCAACTTCCGACTTCCCTGCAAAGGCTGCAGTACACGGCCTTCACGCCCGGACCGCGCCTGCTGGTCCTGGGCGCGGTCCACGGCAACGAAACCTGCGGCACCCAGGCCATCGACCGTCTGCAACGCGAACTCGACAGCGGCCGCTTGCGCCTGCAGCGCGGCCTGCTGACGCTGGTGCCGGTGACCAATCCGCTGGCCTACCACAAGCGCCAGCGCCAGGGAGACCGCAATCTCAACCGCAACCTGCGCCCGCATGCGGCGCCGGCCAACTTCGAGGACCAGCTCTGCAACGTGCTCTGCCCGTGGATCGATGAACACGATATCCTGCTCGACCTGCACTCCTTCCACACCAGCGGCATGCCCTTTGCCATGCTCGGTCCGGAAGACAACAGCGGCGAGGTCGAGCCCTTCGCCCATGCCGCGGCCGAAGCGCGCATGGTGGCGCATCTGGGCTGCCAGCGCGTGGTGGAAGGCTGGATGGGCGCCTACGTGAGCGGAGTGGAACGCCGCCGCCAGCAAGGCCATGCGGTCTCGCCCGATCTGCTGGACCGGCAATACGGTGTGGGCACGACCGAATACGCCCGCAGCAAGGGCCTGTATGGCGTGACGCTGGAATGCGGCCAGCACGACGACCCGCAAGCGCCCGAAGTGGCCTACCGCGCCATCCTGCAGACGCTGGCGCTGCACGGCATGATCGATGCGCCCTTGCAGCCACCGGTGGCGGACATCCAGCTGATCCGGCTGGTGGATGTGATCGACATGGATCATCCGGGGGACCGCTTCACCCGCGAGTGGTCCAGCTTCGACCGCGTGCAACAGGGCGAGGTGATCGGCCATCGCCATGATGGCCAGGCGGTGCTGGCACCGGCGGCCGGTTACATCGTCTTCCCCAACCCGCGCGCCCTGCCGGGCAACGAGTGGTTCTACTTCGGGGTGGACAGCCAGCGGCGTCTTTGATGCCCGTGATGTCTTTGATGGCGGCGATGCCGCCTCAGCAATCCAGCGCGTAGAAGCGGGTATCGACCACCATCACCGGGAAGCTGGCGGGCAGTTCGCTCTTGTCGATCAGGCGGAAACCGTTCTTTTCATAGAAGCGATGCGCCGCCAGGAACTTGGCCGTAGTCCCCAGAAAGATCTGGCGCACGCCCTGCGCACGCGCCCAGGTGATGGCCCCTTCCAGCAGGCGCGCGGCGGTGCCATGCTCCTTGCCGCGATGGCTGGCCGCCACGAACATCTTGCGCAGTGCCACCTGGGCGTTGCCGATGTCGAGCAGCGCGATGGTGCCCACCACCTTGCCGTCATCGAGCGCCACCCAGAAATTGCCGTGGCCCTTCTGGTAGAAACCGGCAATATCCTTCAGGTCGGGCTGTCCCTCCAGCGTGATGGGAATCTCGAACTCTTGCTGCTGGATGGGGAGGATCACGTCGACCACGCCCTGAGCGTGTTCCGGGCGATAGGGCTGAATCTCGATCATGGCAAATCTTTATAAATGATTTATAGCGTTATTTAAGTTCATTTCCCGGTGTCAGCTCCCAGCAGCGGGGGCTGTGGGCAAAGCCGATATGGCTGTAATAGTCGGTCGCATCGGGTGCCGCCAGCAGGCGCAGGCGACAGCGCGGCCCGAGGCGGCCACGGGTGGCGCGGATCAGTTCCTTGCCGATCCCCTGGCGCTGGTACTGCTCATCCACGGCCAGCTCCGACAGGTAACAGGCATAGACGAAATCGGTCACGCAGCGCGCCACACCCACCAGCAACTCGCCATCCCAGGCGGTGGCCATCAGGCTGGCGTGGGTCACCATGGCTTGCATGCATTCGCGGTCTTCCAGAGGACGGCGCGGGCCGAGCGAAGTGCGGGAAAGAATGTCGATGAACTGATCGGCAGTCAGGCGGAGATCGGTACGGTAGACGATGGACATGGGCGCGCTGGCGGTCGTGACGACGAAGCCGGTCACGTTAACACAAAACGCCGCAGAGCATGCAGCGCTGCGGCGTTACCTGCCCGGCACGACGAGGACCGCTCAGTCCGGACGGGCGTAGACCTTGTGCGACACGGGCTTGCCGCTGGCATCCACCCGCACCAGCACCATCTCGCCGGAGGCTACGCTCTCGCCGGTCCAGCGGGCGATGTTCACGTCATGGGTCACCAGGATCAGCGCACGGCTGCCCTTGGCGGGCAAGGCGCTGCGCAGATACCGTTCCAGCCGCTGGATCGTGCGCCCGGCCTGGGCAGGATCATTGAAGAACGAGGCCAGTCCGTCTTCCACCTGCGGTGTGCCGAAGCCCAGCAAGGCCGCCGTCTCCGTGGTGCGGCACCACGGGCTGCTGGCGACCACGGCACTCTCGACGCCCTGCTGGCGCAGCCAGTTGCCAATCTTGCGGGCCTGTTCGCGGCCTTCTTCGTTGAGGTTGCGCTGGGTGGCGCAATCATTGAGGCTGAAACCAGCCGGGTCGCCGATGCCGGGCGCGCGGGCGTGGCGCATGATCAGGAGCTGATCGCCCCGGGCCAGTTGATCCGACAGTTCCGAGGCATGGGCCGCCACGGACAGCCATGAGCAGACCAGCAGAGAAAAGAGGAAGGCAGCAAGACGCGACGACATGAGAGCCTCGACCGGATCGGTGATGATGTAAGCCGCAAGTCTAGCCCAGAGGCAAGACACCCAACCTGTCCCGGCGCTGCATTTGCCGCGTCAAAGACAGGTCATGGTGCAGAAAACGTCAGCCTGTGCGCCGATTCGTTCAGGCGTTTTTCCAGCCCGGTGCGCGTTTTTCAAGGAAGGCGTTGACGCCTTCCTTCTGGTCCTGGGTATCGAAGAGATCGACGAAGAGTTCGCGTTCGGTCTGCAGGATGGTACCCAGCGGGTTGTGGCGCGCGCCCTGGATCAGCTGCTTGCTGGCCGCCACCGAGGACGGGCTCTGCTTCTCGGCCTGCAGTGCCAGCGCCAGTGCGCGTTCGCGCGCCTGGCCCCGGGGCACCACTTCTTCCACCAGGCCGATGCGCAAGGCGGTCTCGGCATTGACCCGCTCGCCGCACAGGATCATGCGCTTGGCCCAGCCCTCACCGACCAGCCAGGGCAGGTTCTGCGTCCCCCCGGCACAAGGCAGCAGGCCCACGGCGGCTTCGGGCAGGGCCATCTGGGCTTGTTCTTCGGCGATGCGGATGTCGCAGGCCAGCGCACACTCCAGGCCGCCGCCCATGGCATAGCCATTGATGGCGGCAATGGAGACCCCACGGAAGGCCGTCAGCGTCTCGAAGGCTTCGCCAAAGCGGCGCGCCATTTCGCGCGCCATGGCCTTGTCGCCATCGGCGAACAATTTGAGGTCCGCCCCGGCCGAGAAGAATTTCTCCCCCTCACCGGTCACCACCAGGGTGTAGATGTCACGGTCGGCATTGAGGTCCCTGACCAGGCGCGTGAGGTCCGCCAGCGCCTCGCGGGTCCAGGTGTTGGCGGGAGGATTGGAAAGTGTCAGCACGGCGGTGTGGCCGCGTTTTTCCAGCTTCAGGTTGGTGTAGTCGGGCATGCTTTCCTCAGGATGGGGGGGATGGTTCAGCGGATGTCGTCCAGCGTGTCGCGGCCGAGCAGGTTGCGCGAGATGATCACGCGCATGATTTCATTGGTGCCTTCCAGAATCTGGTGCACCCGCACGTCGCGGAAATACCGTTCCAGCGGATATTCACGAATGTAGCCATAGCCGCCATGCAACTGCAGCGCCTCGTTGCAGATACGGAAGCCCAGGTCGGTGGCCAGCCGCTTGGCCATGGCGCAATACGTGGTCGCCTCGGGCGAACCGGCATCCAGCTTGCTCGCGGCCAGGCGCACCATCTGGCGGGCTGCCACCAGTTCGGTCTGCATGTCGGCCAGCTTGAATTGCAGCGCCTGGAAGTCGGCAAGCGGACGGCCGAACTGCTTGCGTTGCTTCATGTAGGCATGGGCTGCATCCAATGCCGCCTGCGCTGCACCCACCGAGCAGGTGGCGATATTGATGCGCCCGCCATCCAGTCCCTTCATGGCGAAGACGAAGCCCTCGCCTTCCTCACCCAGCAGGTTGCCCACCGGCACCTTGACGTTATCGAAGCTGATGGTGCGCGTGGGCTGGCTGTTCCAGCCCATCTTGCTTTCCTTCTTGCCATAGCTGACGCCGGGCGTGTCGCCCGGCACGGCAATGGCGGAGACGCCGCGCGCACCGGGACCACCCGTGCGCGCCATCACCACCAGCAGGTCGGTGCTGCCCGCACCCGAAATGAAGGCCTTGGAACCGTTGATCAGGTAGAAGTCATCCACCCGGCGTGCCGTGGTCTTGAGCGATGCCGCATCCGAGCCCGAGCCCGGCTCGGTCAGGCAGTAGGAACCGATCTTCTGGCCAGCGGCCAGTTGCTCGCACCATTCTTCCTTCAGTTCGGCATGGCCCCAGGTGGCGACCATCCAGCTGACCATGTTGTGGATGGTGAGGTAGGCCGCCGTCGACGTACAGGCGCGCGCCAGTTCCTCGAAGACGATGGTCGCATCCAGTCGTGACAGGCCCAGTCCTCCCACCGCTTCCGGCGTGTAGAGACCGCAGAAGCCCAGTTCACCGGCCTTGGCGATCACGTCCAGGGGGAAGTGCGCTTGCTCGTCCCACCGGGCTGCAAAAGGTGCCATCTCGCCGGCGGCAAAGTCGCGCGCACTTTGCTGGAAGGCCAGCTGGTCTTCATTGAGTTCAAAATCCATGCTCGTCTCCTGTTCGTTGTTTTACCCAGGCTGTGCGGCCTTGCGCTTTAGCTTAATGGAATTCGCGCCGCGCAGTTGTCACTGGCGCGACATTGGCTTGCCAGGCGCAACAGGGCCTGGATGCCGCAGCGATGAAAGACAGAGGGCGCCTTCGGTGGCGATGTAATGGTGTCGTCGCGACTGACTGGCGCCAGCCCGGAAGTGTCTGCAACTGTACCGGTAAGGTTTGCAGATGTAACGATGACGGTAGGCAAGCCGTCTGTCGCGAAAGTACCGGTGGTCTGATCGAAGACCGGCAAGTGAGCTCACTGTGGTCACAGCCTGTGCGCAGTTGCGATCACCTTCTACGGTTGGCGTCGCCGCTGCGGCAGGCTCAGCTGCCGGACGGAGCGGCATTGCTTGTCTCCGAAATTTTTGTTTCAGATAGCGTCTGCCATTACTGCACCGGGTAAGGCACATCACTGCCAGACGCATCGACCGGGGTAGCGGTCCTCACAACAATCTCCGTCTCAAAAACTGCTGTGACTGAAGTCTATCCGCCGGGCGGCAGAATCCGGAAATACCGAATGAGGATAGGGGTATAAGGAAAAACGATAACCCCCGTTGCGAGCCGTGACAGCGCCCGCTCCGGCTTGCCGTGCGGCAATCCGGGCTGCCGGCGTGAAATGATTTCAGCGCCTTTTTCATCCTTCTGAAACCAACTCGCGTTATGCTTGCGGCCAATTTTTGTCCTGCCCAACAGCCGCCTTTCCCCACAACAACATACTGAACCCGCCACGAAGAATCATGAGCACCTCCACCGAAGAACAAATGGAACCCGATAGCGCGGTCTACAAAACCCTGCTCGAATCGACCAAGGCGATTCCCTGGAAGATCGACTGGAGCACCATGCAGTTCGCCTACATCGGCCCGCAGATCGAACAACTGCTGGGCTGGTCCCCGGAGAGCTGGAAGAGCGCCGAAGACTGGGCCATGCGCATCCACGCCGAAGACCGAGAAGCGGTGGTCAACTTCTGCATTGCGCAATCCAAAGCCGGTGCCGACCACGAGGCCGACTACCGCGCACTGACCCGCGATGGCGAGCACGTCTGGATCCGCGACGTGGTGCATGTGGTGCGCAACGCCGATGGCAGCCCGAATTCGCTGATCGGCTTCATGTTCGACATCACCGAGCGCAAGAAGACCGAGGCCCGCCTGATGGAGTTGCAGAAGGAACTGGAAGCGCTGTCCTATCGCGATGGCCTGACCAACGTGGCCAACCGCCGCATGTTCGATTCGGCGCTGGAAGTGGAATGGGCCAATGCGGTCAACACGCGCGCACCGCTGTCGCTGATCATGCTCGATATCGATTACTTCAAGCAGTACAACGACCATTACGGCCATATCCGCGGTGACGAGTGCCTCAAGCAGGTGGCCAGCATCCTCAGTCAGAGCGCCACCCGCAGCCGCGATTTCTTTGCCCGCTATGGCGGCGAGGAATTCGTGCTGATCCTGCCCGAATGCGATGAAAAGGCCGCCCTGCAGGTGGCGCAACGCTGCCGCACGCTGATCAACGAGGCGCGCATTCCCCACGCCAGATCGCAGATTTCGGAGTACGTCACCATCAGCCTGGGCGTGACCACCATCGTGCCCTCGCCCATGGACCAGCGCATCGCCTTCCTGGAACAAGCCGACCGACGCCTTTACCGCGCCAAGCAGCTGGGCCGCGACTGTATCGGCGTGGGCGACTGAACTGTATCTGTCTGGCGGCGAAGGCCGTGGCTACAATCGGCCTTCCTGCTTCCGCCGGCATCCGGCATTGCGGAAGTTTCCTGACCTCGCTGCGAGACCTCATGCCTGCCACCTACGCCTACCGCCTGCTCAACGTCTTTGCCGAATCGACTTTCGGCGGCAATCCCCTGTGCGTGTTCGAAGACGCACGCGGCCTCGATGACGTCACCATGCAGGCACTGGCACTGCAATTCAATCTCTCGGAAACCAGCTTCATCCTGCCCTCGGCCGTGGCCGATGCGCGGGTGCGCATCTTCACTCCCGACGTCGAGCTGCCCTTTGCCGGCCACCCCACGCTGGGCACCGCACCGGTGGTGCGCGAGCTGCTCGGCAGCGGTGACGCGCTGCGTCTGGAGGTCAAGGCCGGCGTGGTGCCGGTGCAGGCCAGCGGCGAGGTCTGGACCCTGACTGCGCCCTGCCCGGCTGGTCCGCGCACAGCGCCGTTGCCACTGCCGCGCGCCGAGGTGGCGGCGCTGCTGGGGCTGAACCAAAGCGACCTGGGCGCCGATCCCATGTGGGTCGATACGGGCGCAGAGCACCTGCTGATTCCCTTGCGCTCGACTGACGCGGTACGGCGCGCCCAGCCCGACACCGGCCGGCTGGGAAGCTGGCCGGTCGGCCCCTGCGGGCGCAGGACGGCGTATGTCTTCGCTTTCGATGAAGAGGCCCCGGGCCAGGTGCTGGCGCGCTACTTCTACCCCAGGCAAGGCGGCGGCGTGGCCGAAGACCCCGGCACCGGCTCGGCCTGCGCCAACCTCGGCGGCTGGCTGATTGCCACCGGCCATGCTCTGCCGACGCAATACGCCATCGACCAGGGCGCTGCCGTGGGCCGCCCGTCGCGCCTGCGCCTGAAGGTCGATGCCGAAGGCGCCATCCAGGTCGGCGGACGCGTCATCGAGATCGGACGCGGCACGCTCACCATCGATCCGGTCGGTCGCACCCTGCTGGCCTGAGCAGGCAAGCCACCATCGCCGAGACCAGCGAAGCGCAAAGCCAGTGTTTTCTGCTCCGGAAACACTGGCTTTTTTGTGCATCGCCGGCCGCTTCCGGAGCGGCTCATCCACCCTTTGCGGGTCTTCCGCGCACGCCGCATGCAGCCCCGCGCAACCGGCCATGCCAGGTGCCGACGCATTCTGTTGCGCAATGGAATCTGCTCGGGTAACATCGCTCGCGTCCGGTGAAGGACTGCTCACGCAGCAGTGGCAACACTTGAAGCTGAGCAGCTCATCACACCGCCTCCACGGGCGGCGATACAGAACAACAAGTCAGGGCACCGTCAGGTTCGGTGATTTCAGGGAAGGACGACACGGCATGCATCGAGCGTGGCATCGCGCAACAGGCTGGCTGGCGTCCATCAGGTGGCGTATTCATGGGGGGTAGTATTTTCAGTCAACTCTTTCGCAATCGTGCAGTACGTACCTGTGCGAGCGCGGCCACACTGTTTACCGCACTGCTGGTTTCCCCCGCTTCTCACGCTGCCGGCCCTGCCATTGCCGGCGGACCTGATTGCTCGCGTCCTTACACGCTGGCGCTGCACGATCATGGCCTGCTCTACTCGGCCGCCACCGACACCGGCATCGACAAGGATTTCGCCGATGAGCTGATCCGCCGCAGCGGCTGCAAGGTCAATGTCAGCCTGATGTCGCGTGCGCGTATCTGGCAGTTGATCGAGTCGGGTGCGCTGGACTTCAGCCTCTCCGGCATCACCAATCCGGAGCGCGACAGCTTCGCCGCCTTCGCCTGGTACTTCAGCAACAAGTACTACCTGCTGGTGCGCAAGGATGCCGGCATCAGCCAGCTGGCCGACGTGGCACGCAAGGAAGGCTTCCAGCTCGGCGTCATCCGCGGCTTTCGCTACAGCAGCAATGCCAACCGCATGGTGGACCAGCTCACCGCCGCCAATCGCGTGACCCTGGCCGGCGGACTGGACCCGCTCTATGAAGCACTGCTGCAGAACCGCATCCAGGGCATGATCATGGAGCCCTTCGATTACCCGGTGGTAGAAGAAAAACGCATTCGCGAGGTCACCACCATCATCAGCCTGGAGGATCCTTCCGTACCGCACGGATTGATCATGTCGCGCCAGGCGCTGTCGCCAGCCGAGCAGGAGAAATGGCGCTCGCTGGTCAATGGCATGCTGGCCGATGGCACGGTGCTGCGCATCTTCCGCAAATACTTCAACCCGGAACTGGCGGCGGCCATGGTCGAATTCCAGAGCAAGCCGTGAACTGGATCCGCCAGATCCTGCTACCCCTGATCATCCTGGTCACAGGATTGGGCGTTACCTGGACCGCCTGGAACCACGAGCACGAAGCCGCGGCCAAGGAAGTCCACACGCAGTTCGCCTCGGTGTTGCGCGAAACGGTGAGCCGTATCGAGCAGCGCATCGCCTCCTACGAACAGATGCTGCACGGGGTGCAGGGGCTGGTCTCGGCCACCGGCAGCATCGACCGCAACCAGTTCCGCGACTATGTGGAAGCGCTCAACCTGAACGCCAATTTTTCGGGCATCCAGGCCATCGCCATCGAAGAGTGGGTGCCGGCGTCGCAATTGCAGGCGCACATCGCGCGCCTGCAGCGCCAGGGACTGGCCGACTACAAGATCAGCCCGCCGGGCGCTCGACTGGCCTATGCGCCGACCATCCTGCGCGAGCCCTATGTAGGCCGCAATCGCCGCCCCTTCGGCAGCGACCAGTGGTCCGATCCGGTGCGTCGTGCAGCGATGGAGAAGGCGCGCGACTCGGGCATGGCGACCATTTCCGGCAAGATCGTGGTCACCGATGAAGGTCTGGACACCCCGGCCTTCATGATGTACCTGCCGCTGTATGAGCCAGGCAAGCCACAGTCCACCATCGCCGAGCGCCGTGCCAGTCTGATCGGCTGGGTGCATGCAGGCTTCCGCATGAGCGACGTGATCGCCAGTCTGTATGGCGAAAGCAGTCGCACCGTCGCCTTCTCCCTGTATGACGGCGTGACCCGCGAACCGCAGGCGCTGATGTACAGCTCGCCGCTGGCCAGCGGCCCTTTGCATCGGCCGCGCCTGCAGGCTGACGAATACCTGGTGGTGGCCAACCATACCTGGACCTTGACGGTCAGCACCACCGATGCCTTCACCGCACAGTTCGGCCGCAATGCCGAGCCCCTGATCGTCGCCACCGGTGTAGGCATGAGCATCACGCTGGCGCTGCTGGCCTGGCTGATGATGTCCAGTCGCAAGCGTGCGGTGCGCCTGGCCGAGAAGATGACCGCCGAGCTGCGCGCCAGCGAAGAACAGTTCCGCGCCATCGCCGACTGCACCGTCAACTGGGAAGTCTGGTGGGGCCTGGACGGGCGCCCGCGCTGGATCAATCACGCCGTGCGCGATTACACCGGTTACACGGTCGAACAATGCCTGTCCATGCCGGACTTCATCGGCACCATCGTCCATCCTGATGACGAGGACCGCATCCGCGCCGAGCTGGCCCGCTGCATGGATGGACAAAAGCGCGAGGACGTGGAGTTCCGCTGCGTGCGCAAGGATGGCACGGTGTTCTGGCTGGCACTGTCCTCGGCACCGATTGCCGATGCACTGGGCGGCCTGACGGGCTTTCGCACCAGTGCGCGCGACATCACCGAGCGCAAGCAGATCGAAGCCGAATTGCGCATTTCGGCGGTGGCCTTCGATTCGCGCGAGGGCCTGCTCATTACCGACGCCCACAGCCAGATCCTGCGCGTGAACAAGGCCTTCACCGAAATCACCGGCTACACCGCCGAGGAAATCGTCGGCAAGCATCCTGACCTGCTGCGCTCGGACCGCCACGGCCCGGCCTTCTTCCAGGAAATGCGCGAGAGCATCCTCCGCTTCGGCAAGTGGCAGGGTGAAATCTGGGAGCGCCGCAAGAACGGCGAGGTCTATCCCGAATGGCTGACCATCTCGGCCGTCAAGAACAAGGACAACCAGGTCACCCACTACGTCAGCACCCATCACGACATCAGTGACCGCAAGCTGGCCGAGGAACGCATCCGCGAACTGGCCTTCTTCGATGCCCTCACGCGCCTGCCCAACCGCACGCTGCTGCTGGACCGCCTCAAGCAGGCCATTGTGCTCTCGCCGCGTACGCGCACCTGCGGCGCGCTGCTGTTCATCGACCTGGACCACTTCAAGACCTTGAACGATACGATCGGCCATGAAAAAGGCGACACCCTGTTGAAGCAGGTGGCCCAGCGCCTGCTGGCCAACGTGCGCGAAAACGATACGGTCGCGCGCGTGGGCGGGGACGAATTCGTGGTGGTGCTGGAGGGCCTGAACGAAAGCCAGCAGGAAGCCGCCACCCAGACCCGCGCCATCGGCGAGAAGATCCTGGCTGCGCTGGGGGCGACCTACCAGCTCGATGAACTGGAATACCGCACCACCGCCAGCATCGGCGCGACCGTCTTCCTGGGCCGCGCGGCCTCGGTGGATGAACTCATGAAGCAGGCCGACCTGGCCATGTACAAGGCCAAGGAAACCGGCCGCAACGCGCTGCGCTTCTTCGATCCGGCCATGCAGACCGCCGTGCTGGAGCGGGCCACCCTGGAAGCGGGCCTGCGCAAGGCCATCGAGGGTGAGCAGCTGCTGCTGCACTATCAGCCGCAGGTGGTCGACGGTGGCCGCGTGACCGGTGCCGAAGTACTGGTGCGCTGGCAGCACCCGCAACGCGGCATGGTGCCGCCGGGCGATTTCATCCCGCTGGCCGAAGAAACCGGACTGATCCTCCCGCTGGGCAACTGGGTGCTGGAAACCGCCTGCAAGCAACTGGCCGCCTGGGCCAAGCGGCCGCGCATGGCCGAGCTCAGCATTGCGGTCAACGTCAGCGCGCCGCAGCTGCGCGAGCCTGATTTCGTGCAGACCGTGCTGGACATCATCGAGCGCAGCGGCGCCAATCCGCGCCGCCTGAAGCTGGAACTCACCGAAAGCCTGCTGGTGGACAACGTGGAAGACATCATCCAGAAGATGTTTGCCTTGAAGGCTTATGGCGTGGAGTTTTCGCTGGACGATTTCGGCACCGGCTACTCCTCGCTTTCTTACCTCAAGCGGCTGCCGCTGAATCAGCTTAAAATCGACCAGTCTTTCGTGCGCGATGTCCTGATCGATCCCAACGACGCCTCGATTGCCAAGACCATCGTCAACCTGGCGCAGAGCCTGGGGCTGGGGGTGATCGCCGAGGGCGTGGAAACCGACGCCCAGCGCTCCTTCCTGGCCGATGCCGGCTGTCATGCCTACCAGGGCTATTACTTCTGCCGGCCGGTGGCGGTAGAGGCCTTCGAGAAATTCGCCCAGGACCGCGACCTCCTCATATCCGCTGCCTAGGAGTCCGATCTCATGAGTCATGCTTTGTCCGCCTTCGCCATCAACCAGAAATGGCCGGCGCAACATCCCGACCGCATCCAGCTGTATTCGCTGCCCACGCCCAATGGCGTGAAGGTGTCGATCATGCTGGAAGAAACCGGCCTGCCCTACGAGGCGCACCTGGTCAGTTTCGAGACCAATGACCAGATGTCGCCGGAGTTCCTGTCGCTCAATCCGAACAACAAGATCCCCGCCATCATCGATCCCAACGGTCCCAATGGCGCGCCGCTGCCGCTGTTCGAATCGGGTGCCATCCTGCTGTACCTGGCCGAGAAGACCGGCCAGTTCCTGCCGGCCGATGCCGCTGCGCGCTACCAGGTGATCCAGTGGGTGATGTTCCAGATGGGTGGCGTGGGTCCGATGTTCGGCCAGCTGGGTTTCTTCCACCGCTTCGCCGGCAAGGAGTATGAGGACAAGCGTCCGCGCGACCGTTACGTCAACGAATCCAGGCGCCTCTTGGGCGTGATGGACAAGCGCCTGGCACAGAGCCAGTGGCTGGGTGGTGAGGATTACTCGATTGCCGACATCGCCACCTTCCCGTGGATCCGCAACCTGATCGGCTTCTATGAAGCCGCAGAGCTGGTCGGTTTCCAGGACTTCCCGCATGTGGCGCGTGCCCTGGAGGCCTTCGTGGCACGGCCTGCCGTGGTGCGCGGACTGAACATCCCGGCCCGCGGCTGAGCCTTGCATACCGGCGGCGCAACCGCGGCGGTGCAGGGTGTAAATCACTTTGCGCCGCCGTGGCCTGCGCGCTAACATGGCGCCCATCTTTGCGAACGCATTCCGCCAGCCATGACGAACCGTTTTCCTTCGCGCCCTCTTGATCGCGCCCGTCCTGCTCGCCCGCGCCGCCTGCACCGCTACCTGCTGGCTGCGCTGGGTACGCTGTGGCTGCTGACCAGCCTGCCTGCAGGGGCGGTCGATCTCTCCTTGAAGACGATCCGCGTGGGCAATCTCTCGCGCGCCTATTTTTCCGAACGCAACGCCATCGGCGAGCCGCAACCGCTGATCATCGCGCTGCACGCCAGCGGCTCGAGTGGTTCGCTGATGGCGCGCGCCACCGGGCTGACCGAGATAGCCGAGGCGGCCGGCTACATGATCGTCTACCCCAACGGCACCGGGCTGGCCATCGACGCCCGCACCTGGAATTCGGGCGGCTGCTGCGGCTATGCGCAGATGCACAAGGTCGATGACGTCGCCTTCCTGCGCGCGCTGATCGACAAGCTGGTCAAGGACGGCCTGGCCGATCCCAAACGCGTCTACCTGGTGGGCGTGTCCAATGGCGGCATGATGGCCTATCGCATGGCGGCCGAGGCACCCGAACTGTTCAGGGCAGTGGCCGTGGTCAGCGCGGTGCTGGACGTGCCGCCCGAAACGGTCAAGGCCCCCATGCCGCTGCTGCACATCCACGGCAGCGATGATCCCTTCATTCCCTTCCTGGGCGGCATCGGCAAGCAGGAAGTCTCGCAGGTACCCCGCTTGTCGGTGGCGCGCAGCATCGAAGCCTTCATCAAGGCCGACGGCGCCAATCCCCGCCCTGCCGTCAACGACATCCCCGACACCGCCAACGACGGCACCACCATCCGCCAGTACACCTACGCCAGCAAGACCGACCCGCAGGCGGTGGTGCTCTACGAAGTCAAGGGTGGTGGCCATGCCTGGCCGGGCGGCGTGGTGCCCATCATCAACGGCGGCAAGTCGTCGCAGAACCTGGATACTTCGCGCACCGTGATCAGCTTCTTCAATGCGCATGGAGGCGGCAGCAAGGAGGAACAAGCGGACGACACCCTCCCGCCAGGTGCCACCCCGCTGCCCGCCGCGGCACCGGCCACCACCACGCCGGCCAGACCGACGGTACCGGCTGCCCCGGCACCTGCGCGTCCCGGCGTGAAGGGATCGCCGCCCGGCTGAGGCTGCCATCGCAGCACAAATCGCCTATCATAGCGACCAGCGTTCAACCTCCCGCCACGACAATGAAAAGACTCCTGACCAGCATCCTGATCGCCATCGTCCTGTACTTCCTGCTGCCCTGGATAGGCAAGCTGATTCCGCATTACCGCCTGGCGGTCATCTGCATCACGGCCGGCATCGTCTCCTTCGCCATCTCGGCGCTGATGGACAAGACCTGACTGCCGTCCATCCCGCCAACGAAAACGGCCGCAACGTCTTCACGTTGCGGCCGTTTCGTTTCATCACTTCAATTCAATTCAGTCGTGCGCGGCAACCGGTTCAGCACTCGCCCTTGCGCGCATGGCCCGGCGGGCAGTCAGGCCCGCGTCCCGGTCCGCGACGGTCGTCATCGCCATCCTCATGACGCGGTCCACGTCCCGGTGGCGGGCCACCACGCCAGCCGCCGCGATCCAGCTCCCAGCCGTGCGGCCCCTGGCGCCAGACCGGCTGGGCGTAGACGTAACCGGGACGCTCACGCACCCAATGGCCTTCACGCCAGAAGTGGCGGTAACCATCCCAATCCCAGAAACCAGGAATCCAGACAAAGCCGTGGCGCGGCGGCGGCATAGGTTCGGCGCGCGGCGGTGGCGGCGCACCGATGTTGATGTTCACGGACACTTGCGCCTGCGCCACCGGCAGGACCACGGCCGATACGCCAAGCGCCATGAGGCTGGCGAATATTATTTTTTTCATCATATAGGACAGTCAGGGGGTGAAGATTAATGTAAGACTTCAGCGGGCTGATGCAGTTCCGGCCTTTACACCAACCCGGTGCATCCGGCTCAACCGCCCTTGGCGTTCTTGAACATGGTCTTGATGCCGCGAATGGCCTGACGGATGCGCGACTCGTTCTCGATCAGGGCAAAGCGTACGTACTCGTCGCCATAGTCACCAAAGCCGATGCCGGGCGAGACGCAGACCTTGGCCTGTTCCAGCAGGATGCGCGAGAACTCCAGCGAACCGAACTGGCGATACGGTTCCGGAATGCGCGCCCAGATGTACATCGACGCCTTGGGAATATCGACCATCCAGCCGGCCTCATGCAGGCCCTTGACCAGCACGTTGCGACGCCGTTCGTAATTGGCGCGGATCTCTTCCACGCAGCTCTGGTCGCCCTCGAGCGCGGCAATCGCCGCCACCTGCACCGGGGTGAAGCTGCCGTAGTCGTGATAGCTCTTGATACGCGCCAACGCCGCCACCAGGCGCGCATTGCCGACCATGAAGCCGATGCGCCAGCCGGCCATGTTGTAGCTCTTGGAGAGCGTGAAAAATTCCACCGCCACCTCGCGCGCGCCCGGCACCTGCATGATGGACGGGGCCTTCCAGCCATCGAAGGTGATGTCGGCATAGGCCAGGTCATGCACCACCAGGATCTGGTGTTCGCGCGCCAGCCTGACGACGCGCTCAAAGAATTCCAGCTCCACGCATTGCGCGGTCGGATTGGAGGGGAAGCCCAGGATCATCATCTTGGGCTTGGGATAGCTCTCGCGCACCGCGCGTTCCAGCTCGTCGAAGAAATCCACGCCCGGGCTCATGCGCACCGAGCGGATGTTGGCGCCCGCAATCACCGCGCCATAGATGTGGATGGGATAGCTGGGGTTGGGTACCAGCACGGTATCGCCCTTGTCGAGCGTAGCCAACATCAGGTGCGCCAGCCCTTCCTTGGAGCCGATGGTGACGATGGCTTCGCTGTCGGGATCGAAGTCGACCTCGTAGCGGCTGCGGTACCAGTGCGCAATGGCACGGCGCAGGCGCGGAATGCCCTTGGACGAGGAATAGCCGTGGGTATCGGGCCGCTGCGCCACCTCCACCAGCTTCTCCACGATGTGCGGCGGCGTGGCGCCATCGGGGTTGCCCATGGACATGTCGATGATGTCCTCGCCCCGGCGGCGCGCAGCCATCTTCAGTTCGGCTGTGATGTTGAAGACGTAGGGCGGCAGGCGTTCGATACGCGGGAAGCTGACCGGGAAGGCGTCTGTTGAAGTTGCAGGGGAAGAGCTAACAGCAGGCGTGCGCGAGGGATCGCGCGAATCGGCGGATTGCGTCATGGAGGTCTTTCACGTCAGCGCCCGGAACCGTCCGAGCGACGTTGGAACTGATGTTCCGTTGCCGATTTTATGCGCGAAGCTTCACCTGCACAAGCGCAAATCGCCTTGAAAGCCTGATTCCAGACCCCGATCTTCATTTGCCCGCCATTTCCCGCTCAACCACCCACCGTTCGGCCTGAGTAGGCCCGGCAGGGCCGTATCGAAGACGCACATGAGGCGCAACCGACCTCGCACCTTCGATACGGGGCTTTGCCGCTACTCAGGACGAACGGCCGGTGGTGGCGCAAAAGAAACTGATCGCGTGCTTACTCGTACTTGCGCGCATCCTCGATGACCTTGCCATCATTGGGCAGGCTGCCCGGCGCCACCAGCCGCACATCGCCCCGCAGCTTGGTCACCTCGCGCAGGCTGCCGGCCAGCGCATCGACATCGATGGCCGGATCTTCCGGGTCACCCACCTCGCAATGCAGGGTCATGACGTCATTGGCCATCTCGCCCGACACCACCAGCCGCGCACGCAGCACATCGCCATGCCGGCGCAATACGTCAGCCACCTGTGAAGGATGGACGAACATGCCGCGCACCTTGGTGGTCTGGTCGGCGCGTCCCATCCAGCCCTTGATGCGGGTGTTGGTGCGCCCGCAGGGAGAGATGCCTTGGACTACCGCCGACAAATCCCCGGTACCGAAGCGGATGAGCGGATAGTCGGGATTGAAGGAAGTCACCACCACCTCGCCGACCTCGCCCTCGGTCACCGGATCGCCGGTACCGGGCCGCACGATTTCCAATATCAGCGATTCATCCAGCACCATGCCGGGATGCACCACGCCCTCGCTCATGGTTTCGTAGGCGATGTTGCCGATGTCGGCCGAAGCGTACAGCTGCAGCACCTGCGGCACGCCGTGGTCATGGAACCAGTGGCGCAACGAAGGCGGCAGTGCTTCGGCACTGACCAGGGCGCGCTGCACGCTGGAGATATCCGCGCCCATCTCCTGCGCCTTCTCGATGATGATCTTCAGGAACGAGGGCGTGCCCACATAGGCATCGGGCTTCAGGGCCGCCATCGCGTTGACCTGCAATTCGGTCTGGCCGATACCGGCCGGGATCACCGCACAACCCAGCCGGGCCGCCGCCCCCTCGACCATGAAGGCGGCCGGGGTGAAGTGATAGGCGAAACAGTTCTGCAGGATATGCCCGGCCTGCAATCCCAGCGCCTTCATGGGACTGGCAAAACGCCACCAGTCCGCGCCCTGCCCCTCGGGATCGAAGATCGGGCCGGGCGACACGAAGAGCCGCCGCAATTGCCGCGCCGGGGTGGTGTTCAAGCCGCCGAAGGGGCTCTCGCGGGTCTGCAGTTCCTTGAGGTCGGACTTGCGCGTGACCGGCAATTGCGCCAGCGCCGCGCGCGAGGTGATCGCGCCCGCATCCACGCCGGCGAGGATGCGCCCCCACCCCGGTGCACTCTGCGCGCGTGCCACCAGTTGCGGCAGGGCGCGCATCAGTTCTTGCTCGCGCTGTTGCGGATCGCGCCGCTCCAGCGCATCCAGTTCGGCCACTACCTGCCTGGGATCGGACATGATGCCCTCCCCTTACGCCAGCCAGCGCTTGCGGCGCCGATAGAATTTCATGTCGCGGAAATTCTTGCGCCCGCCACCGGAAACGCCGAGATAGAACTCCTTCACATCCTCGTTATCGGCCAGTTCACTGGCCGCACCTTCCATGACCACGCGGCCGTTTTCGAGGATGTAGCCGAAGTCGGCATAGCGCAGTGCCACCATGGTGTTCTGCTCGGCCAGCAGGAAGGAGACTTTCTCCTTGCTGTTCAAATCCTTGACGATCTCGAAGATCTCTTCGACGATCTGCGGCGCCAGTCCCATCGAGGGTTCGTCCAGCAGGATCATGGAGGGCTTGGCCATCATCGCGCGGCCGATGGCCGTCATCTGCTGCTCGCCGCCCGAGGTATAGCCGGACTGCGATTTGCGGCGCACCTTCAGGCGCGGGAAATATTCGTAAATCTTTTCCAGTTCGTGCTTCACTTCGGCATTGCTGATGCCGCGCGTGTAGGCGCCGGTCAGCAGGTTTTCTTCCACCGTGAGGTGGCCAAAGCAATGACGCCCTTCCATCACCTGGATCACGCCGCGCCTGACCAGATCATTGGGCGTCATGCGGTCCACGCGCTCGCCACGGAACTCGATGCTGCCCTTGGTGACGTCCCCGCGCTCGGCATGCAGCAGGTTGGAGATGGCCTTCAAGGTGGTGCTCTTGCCGGCGCCATTGGCCCCGAGCAGCGCCACGATCTTGCCTTCGGGCACATCCAGCGAGACGCCCTTCAGGACCAGGATCACATGGTCATAGATCACTTCGATGTTGTTGATGGCCAGCGCCTTGGCTACCGCTGCGGTAGCAGCGGAAGGAGCGGCACTGGTCTGGATCGGTGTGGCATTCATGGTCGTTCGCATTCCCAAAAAAGCACCGGCGGCCGTGGGAGACGTGCAGAGCCGCCGGCGCAAGCGCCTACTTCATGCAGGCAGGAGTGATGCCTTTTTCTTTTGCGTATTTCGCAGCCGACGCCTTGAACAGCGGGTGGATCAGGTTCTTGTTGCCCTCGATCCAGTCCGACACCAGCACCCACTTGCTGCCATCCCATTGCTGGATCTTGACCTTGCCCGAGCCTTCGTGGTTTTCGCACGAGGTCTTGATTTCAGGCAGCAGGCCGGTCGCCCCCAGGGCCTTCAAACGGGCGTCGGTGATGTTGAGATTTTCAAAGCCCCAGCGCACCTGCTCGCCGCTCATGACCTTGCCCTTGCCGTATTTGTCCTGCGCGGTGCGCACCGCTTCCACGGTGGCAATGGCCGCCGAGACGCCACGGTTGTAGAGGATGGAGCCGAGCTTGTTCTTGTCCTGCATGTTGCCCTTGCCCGCGCCATAGACCACCTTGTCGATGTCGGCGATCACGGGCACATCCTTGCCGGCCACGTTCCAGGTGGCAGACAGATACCCCTTGGCGGCATCACCGGCGGGGATGGTGTCTTCTTCCGAACCGGCCCACCAGGAACCGACGATCTTGTCACGCGCATAGCCGACCTTCTGCGCGGCCTTCAGCGCGGTCTGGTTCATCACGCCCCAGCCCCAGAAGATCACGTAGTCCGGGTTCTCCTGACGGATGCGCAGCCACTGCGCGCCCTGTTCGTTGCCGGGGTGCGCCACCGGGATTTCCACCAGCTTGAACTTGCCGATGGAGGACTCCGCCTGCAGCGCCACGATGGGCTCCTTGCCATAGGCCGAGTCGTGATACAGGAAGACGATCTTCTTGCCTGCCAGCGAGCCATTGTTCTTGCCGGCCAGGTATTTCACGATGGCCGAGACCTGCATCTGGTAAGTGGTCACCAGCGGGAAGGCATACGGGAACACCGAGCCATCCACCGCATCGGTACGGCCGTAGCCGATCATCACCAGCGGCACCTTGTCCTCGGCGGTCTTGTCGATGAGCGCATAGGAGATGCCGGTGGCCATCGGATTGATGGCGGTGCCGTGCGTGACCGGATTCTTGTTCTTCATGCGCTCGTAGCACTCCACGCCCTTGGCGTTGTTGTACTCGGTCTCGCACTCTTCCCAGGACAGCTTGACGCCATTGACGCCGCCTTCCTTGATGTTGACGTAGTTGAGGTAGTCGACATAGCCGCCGTAATACGACTGGCCGTTGGTGCCATACGGCCCGACCCGGTAACTGGGGATGGCGATGAACTGGTCATTGCTCTGCGCCAGCGCGGGCAGGGCCGCCGACAAGAGGCTGGCCGCACAGGCCGTGGCCAGCGCCAGTTGCCTCAGATGCTTCATGGTCTTCATGGTCTCGTCTCCTTTTATGTTGTCGTTGCCGACTTCTGTGGTGCCGTTGCCCGGCCCCTTTTACCTCGTTGCCCTGCTATCGCGCTCAGTGCGGGAACGGCCACAGGCGCAGTTTTTCCTTGGCGATCTGCCACAGCCGCGCCAGCCCGTGCGGCTCGGCGATCAGGAAGAAGATGATCAGCGCACCAAACACCATCATCTGGATGTGCGACACGGTGGCATTGGTGAACGGCAGATGCAGCAGTGCAGCCAGCGGCGGCAGTGCGTTGTCGAGGAAGATCGGCAGCAGCAGGATGAAGGCCGAGCCCAGGAAGGAGCCGAGGATGCTGCCCACACCGCCAATGATGATCATGAAGAGGATGCGGAAGGACAGGTCCAGCGAGAAGCCATCCGGCTCCACCGATCCCAGGTAGCAGAAGGCATACAGCGCACCAGCCACACCGCAGTAGAAGGAGCTCACCGCAAAGGCGGTCAGCTTGGTGCGCATGAGCGGGATGCCGATCACTTCGGCGGCCACGTCCATGTCGCGCACGGCCATCCAGGCGCGGCCGGTGGAGGAACGCACCAGGTTCTTGGCCACCAGCGCCAGCACGCTCACCACGGCCAGTACGAAAAGATACTTGCGTACCGGCGTATCGATGGCGATGCCGAAGAAATCGATCTTGGGCGTACTGATCACGCCCGAGGAAGAATTGTTGGAGAACCAGGGAAACTTGGTCAGCGCCCAGACCACGAAGAACTGCGCCGCCAGCGTGGCCACGGCCAGATAGAAGCCCTTGATGCGCAGCGAGGGCAGCCCGAACAGCACACCCACCAGGGCCGCGCAGCCACCGGAGAGAATCAGCGTGGCGACGATGGGGATGCCCTCCACGCGCAGCTGGAAATTGTAGGCGGCATATGCGCCCACGGCCATGAAGGCGGCCGAGCCCAGCGAGAGCTGGCCGGCGTAACCGGTCAGCACGTTCAGGCCCAGTGCGGCCAGCGCAAACACCAGGAACGGCACCAGGATGGCCGAGAACCAGTATTCGCTGCCCAACAGCGGCACGCCGACAAAGGCGAAGACCATGAAGAGCGTAAAGATGATGCGATCCTGGCGGATCGGGAAGATTTGGCTGTCGGCGATGTAGCTTGTCTTGAATTGTCCTGCTTCACGGTACAGCATTGCGTTCTCCTTGTTACTGCATGGCACCCATGGCGACATATCGCCAACATTGGAATGAGCACATTGTCATACGCGGTCGATATGTCGCTCGCCAAACAAGCCTTCCGGTCGCACCAGCAGGAACAGCAGCGCGAACACGTAGGGGAACCAGCCTTCGATACCGCCGAAGTTGCCCCCGAAGGCATCCTGCATCACCGGCGGAATGTAGATCTCGGCCAGTTTTTCAGATGCGCCGATGATGAGCCCGCCCACGATCGCTCCGGGAATCGAGGTGAAGCCCCCGAGGATCAGCACCGGCAAGGCCTTCAGCGCCGTCATGGTCAGCGCGAACTGCACGCCATTGCGCGAGCCCCACAAGAGGCCCGCAATCAGCGCCACGAACCCGGCCACGCCCCACACCACGGCCCAGATGTGCTGCAGCGGGATGCCCAGCGACAGCGCCGCCTGATGATCGTCGGCCACCGCACGCAAGGCGCGGCCGACCTTGGTCTTCTGGAAGAACAGTGCCAGTGCCGCCACCAGCGCCACCACCATGCCGGAGGCGAAGAGGTCGAACTTGGAAATGCCGATGCCGATGCTGTCCATCACCGACTGGATCGGTTCATCGACGATGCCCAGGTCGATGGGCCGCACCTCGTTGCCGAAGAGCATGGGGCCCAGTCCTTCGAGGAAGAAGGTCAGGCCGATGGTGGCCATGAAGAGCGTGATGGGCGGCTGGTTGACCAGCTTGCGCAAGACGAAGCGTTCGGTGGCAAGCCCCACCAGGATCATCACCACGAAAGCGCCGATGATGGCGGCCCACATCGGCATGCCCTTTTCCATCAGGCCCACCACCGCCAGCGCAGCGAAATACACCATTGCGCCCTGCGCGAAATTGAATACGCCCGAGGCCTTGTAGATGAGCACGAAACCCAGCGCCACCAGAGAATACATCAGCCCCGAGAGCAATCCGCTCAGGGTGACTTCGAGGAAGAATTGCATGTCGTCTCCTTGCCTGCCATTGCCATATTGTTTTTATTATTTATATTATTTGCGTCTTGCCCGCCGCGCGAACTCAGTGGGAAGTCCCGAGATAGGCCTTGATGACTTCCGGATTACTCATCACCTCGTCCGGCGTGCCGTCGCCGATCTTCTTGCCGTAGTCCAGCACCACCACGCGATCCGAGATATCCATGACCACGCCCATGTCGTGTTCGATCAGCACGATGGTGGTGCCGAACTGGTCGTTCACGTCGAGGATGAAGCGGCACATGTCCTGTTTTTCTTCCACGTTCATGCCGGCCATGGGTTCATCCAGCAGCAGCATGTGCGGCTCGGCCGCCAGTGCGCGCGCCAGTTCCACGCGCTTTTGCAGGCCATACGGCAGGCGTCCCACGGGGGTTTTGCGGATGTGCTGGATTTCCAGGAAATCGATCACCTCTTCCACCTTGCGGCGATGCTCGATCTCTTCGTTGCGGGCCGGTCCCCACCACAGCGCGTTGGAGAACAGGCCCGAGTGCATCTTGGTATTGCGGCCGGTCATGATGTTGTCCAGCACGGTCATGCCCTTGAAGAGCGCGATGTTCTGGAAGGTGCGCGCAATGCCCTGGCGCGCGATGCTGCTGGGGTGCATGCCCAGGCGCGGCTGGCCGCGATAGAGAATGTGGCCCTTCTGCGGATGGTAGACGCCGTTGATGACGTTG
Source organism: Herbaspirillum sp. DW155 (assembly GCF_037076565.1). Classification (NCBI taxonomy): domain Bacteria; kingdom Pseudomonadati; phylum Pseudomonadota; class Betaproteobacteria; order Burkholderiales; family Oxalobacteraceae; genus Herbaspirillum; species Herbaspirillum sp. DW155. The sequence goes on from NZ_AP029028.1 coordinate 3,022,958, forward strand.
ATCATCGAGCTTTTGCCGGCACCGTTGGGGCCGATGATGGCGCGGATCTCGTGCTCGCGCACGTCGAAGGAAATATCGGTGAGCGCCTTCACCCCGCCGAAAGACAGCGAGATGTTCTGCAGGTCGAGAATCACCTCGCCGATGCGGCGGCCATTGGCGGCAACGGCCGGGGCTTCGTCATCGGGACTGGTCACGGGCGGCAGACCCGCAGACAGGATTTCGGAACTCAGGTGTCGTTTCATGGTCGGGTTCATTCAGCAGTGGTCTGGTCGGGCTACGCTGCAAGCCGGTGGCGTCGGCGCCGCCGGGACGGGACTGCGTGCTGCTCAGGCGGCGCTTTGCAGCGTCTTGAAGGTCTTGGCGTCGGCGATCCTGAGGTCGGCCGAGATCATGCCCTGGCGGCCATCTTCGAACTTGACCTGGGTCTCGATGTACTGCGACGCACGGCCCGCATAGAGCGCCTCGATGAGCACCGCATACTTGTCGGCGATGAAGCCGCGTCGGACCTTGCGGGTGCGGGTCAGCTCCTCGTCATCGGGATCGAGTTCCTTGTGCAGGATCAGGAAGCGATGGATCTGCGAATCGGCCAGCAAGGGGTCCGCCACCAGATCGGCGTTGACCTTTTCCACGCATTCGCGCACCAAGTCGTAGACCGCCGGATTGGCCGCCAGGTCGGTGTAGCCGCTGTAGGCCAGGTTGCGGCGCTCAGCCCAGTTGCCCACGGCATCCATGTCGATGTTGATGAAGGCCATGCATTGTTCGCGGCCATTGCCGAAGGTCACCGCTTCCTTGATGAAGGGGAAGAACTTCAGCTTGTTCTCGATGTACTTGGGCGCGAACATGCTACCGCAGGCCATCTTGCCGACATCCTTGGCGCGGTCGATGATTTTGAGATGGCCGTCGCTGTCGAAGAAACCTGCATCTCCGGTATGGAAATAGCCGTCCTGGTCGATGGCTTCGGCGGTGGCATCGGGCCGCTTGAAATATTCCTTCATCAGGCCCGGAGAGCGCACCAGCACTTCACCATTGGCATCGATGCGCACCTCCACGCCCTTCATGGGGCGGCCCACGCTATCGAGCTTGACGTCGCCCGAGGGTTGCATGCAGACCGTCACGCAGGTCTCGGTCATGCCGTAGAGCTGCTTCAGGTTGATGCCCAGCGAACGATAGAAATCGAACAGGTCCGGCCCGATGGCTTCGCCGCCGGTGTAGGCCACGCGCAGGCGCGACATGCCCAGCACGTTCTTCAGCGGCCCGTAGACCAGCAGGTCGCCGATGGCGTATTGCACGCGGTCTGCCAGCGACACGCCGGGCTTGCCATCGAGGATGCGCATGCCGACCCGGCGCGCCACCTTCATGAAACCATGGAACATCTTGCGCTTGAACCAGCCGGCATCCTCGATGCGGATCATCACTTGCGTGAGGATGTTTTCGTAGACGCGCGGCGGTGCGAAGTAATAGGTCGGGCCGATCTCGCGCAGGTCCGTCATCACCGTATTGGGCGACTCCGGGCAATTGAGGCAGAAGCCGGCCACGTGCTGCTGCGCGAAGGAATACAGGAAATCGCCTACCCAGGCCAGCGGCAGGTAGCAGAGGATGTCGTCGTTCTCATCCAGATGATCGAACTCCACCAGCGTGGTGGCAGTGGTGATCATCGCGCGATGCGAGTGGCACACGCCCTTGGGCTTGCCGGTGGTGCCGGAGGTGTAGAGGATGATGGCCACGTCATCGGGCGAACCTGCCGCCACTTCCTGCTCGAAGAATCCCGGATGCGCGCGCTCATAGGCGCGGCCCAGTTCCTGCACGCGGGCAAAGGACAGCAGTTCGGGCTGGTGGTAGTTGCGCATGCCGCGTTCATCGTCATAGATGACGTGGGCGATGCGGGGCAGGTTTTCCTTGATCTCGAATACCTTGTCGACCTGTTCCTGGTCTTCGGCCATGACGAAATCGACGTTGGCATCGGCCAGCACGTAGGCCATGTCGGCGGCCGGGGCATCCTGGTACAGCGGCACCGGCATGCCGCCCAGCGCCTGGGCGGCGCTCATGGCCCAGTACAGGCGCGGGCAGTTGTTGCCGATAATGGCCAGGCTCATACCGCGCCGGAATCCCAATGCCGCCAGGCCACAGGCAAAGCTGCGCACTTCCTCGGCCACCTGGCGCCAGGGCGTGGTCTGCCAGATGCCCAGGTCCTTCTCGCGGAAGGCCGCCCGTTCGGGACGCTGGCGGGCATGCGCCAGCAACAGCCGCGGAAAGGTCGCGGCCTCTTGGTCTTGTTTCGTCTCCACCATCTTCCCACCTTCTTGTGCAGGTTCGAAAGATCCGCTTTCTTCATCTTCTTGCGTGAGGAAGCGAACCCGGTGTCGGCTCAGTCTGTGCTGCCAGGCTTACGCTGCTCTTACTGCGGCAGTCATTGTGTCCGGCATGCCAGCTGTCCTGTCTCTATGATCGGCCAGGCTGTTGCCCGGGCCTGTTTTGCGATGATAGTAGAGGGAGAGGTTGCCAGTAGATGTCATCTCACCGACAATTGACAAAACTTTCGATATTGCGACGCATCATCATGGAGACAACAATTCGACGCATGCTGTCCAAGAGCATCTGGGCGCAGGCGCTGACCGAAGAACAGCTGGCCCGGGTCGAGGCGGAGGTAGTCAGCCGCAAGATTGCGGCGGGCGGCTACGTCTGCCGCAAGGGCGATCCGGTCTCGCACTGGATCGGCGTGCACGAGGGCTTGCTGAAGATGAGCAGCGTCTCGCCCGAAGGCAAGACCGTCTCCTTTGCCGGTATGGCCAACGGCGGCTGGCTGGGCGAAGGCTCGCTGCTCAAGGACGAACCGCGCAAGTACGATGTGGTAGCCCTGCGCGAAAGTGAATTGTTGTACATGCCCAAGGCGACCTACATCTGGCTGCTGGACAACAGCATCCCCTTCAACCGCTTCCTGGTGACGCAACTCAACGAGCGTCTGGCGCTGTTCATTTCACTGGTGGAATACGACCGCATGCTGGAGCCGGATGCCCGCGTGGCACGCTGCCTGGCGGCGCTCTTCAATCCCTATCTGAATCCCGGCATCGGCCTGAACCTGCAGATCTCGCAGGAAGAAGTCGGCAACCTCTCCGGCACCTCGCGCCAGCGCGCCAACCAGGCCTTGCAGGTGCTGGAAAAGGCCGGCCTGCTGAAGGTGGACTATGGCAGCATCACGATCAATGATCTGGAAGGTTTGCGGCAGTTTCCGGGGTGAAACACCACGCCTGCGGAAGGTGACGGCGAGATGAAAAAAGCGCGGCCAGGCCGCGCTTTTTGCTGGGTGCTGCCGATGCGCTCAGGGCGCAGCCGACGGACTGCCCGCCGCAGGCACATCGTCACCGCGTGCCGGACGATTGCGGTTGCGCCAGTAGATGCCGGTGTCGGCGACGGTGCCCATGAATTCCTTGGGATCGGTGGACTTGACAACGTAACCATTGGCGCCCAGTTCATAGCTCTGGTTGATGTCGCGTTGGTCGTCGGAAGAAGAAAACATCACCACCGGAATATGCGAGGTGGCGGCATTGGACTTGATGATCTTCAGGAAATCGTGTCCGCTCATCAGCGGCAGGTTCAGGTCCAGCAGGATCAGGTAGGGATGCAAATCGCGGCGGTTGGCGTACTCGCCCTGGAAAAAGAACTGCTCGGCCAGCTCCGCATCGGCAAACCAGGTCAGCTTGTCAGCCAGCTTGCGGCTGCCCAGCGCCAGGCGTGTCAACTCAGCCACTTCGGGGCTGTCGTCGACGAGGATGATGTCATATTGCTCGATATCCATGGATGGATCGCTTTCTTCAATAAATTTCAAGCTGGAACACTTCTTCTCTGAATGGCCAGCGCATGGCCGTCGTCTCTCGTGCCATTTGCCGCCTGTCCGGTCCATCCCCCCGGACAGCGGCCGGCATGCGCTTCACTGCAGAAACTGCCCTGCGGCCTCGTTCCAGCACCGGCAGTTCGCTTGAACACCAGTATCGACGCCGATCCCCGTACTGTCTGGGGATTATTGCACAGGCATTTTCAAAAATAATCAGAATTTTCCTGAATGCGAATATCTCTTCACTCAGGGCGCCCTCACTTGTCGGGAGTGGCAATCCCGGTCCGGATCGCATAGCGCACCAGACCGGGCACGTCGCGGATGTCGAGCCGCTCCATCAACTGCGCCCGATGGGTTTCGATGGTCTTGGCGCTGACGTTCAGCTGATAAGCGATCTCCTTGGTATTGTTGCCTTCGGCGATCAACTGGAGGATTTCGCGCTGGCGCGGCGTCAGCACTTCGACCGGGGTCCCGTTTTGTGCAACACGCTTCATATAGTTGTCGAGCGCCTCGCGCGAAATGTGCGAATCCAGGTACTGGCGCCCGTGTTTTACTTCATACAGGGCTTTTTCCAGCTCGGTGGCGGCCGAATCCTTGAAAAGATAGCCATTGGCGCCTGCATTCAAGGCCTGCATCACATATTCCTCGCTGCCATACATGGACAGCATCAGGAAGCGGATGGTCGGATACTCACCGCGCAGGCGGCGCAACGCCTCCAGGCCATTCATGCCCTTCATGGCGATGTCCAGCAGGACCAGATCGGGTTGCAGCTTGGGGATCATCTCGATGACCTCGGCGCCGTCGGACGCCTCGCCCACCACCTCCACGCCCGGCATGGCGGTCAGCAATGCCTTGATGCCGCTGCGCACCAGCGCGTGGTCGTCGGCCAGCATGATTCGGGTCAGCATTTACATTCTCCTCACGATAGGGGCGACCGGCAGGTGCATGACGATTTCCGTCCCTGCGCCGGGCGCCGAAGTGATCTCCATGGAACCGCCCACCAGTACCGCCCGTTCCTCCATGTTGAGCAGACCGAAACTGGTGCCGGAAATGGCATTGCTGCGCGCACGCTCGATGTCGAAACCTTTGCCGTCATCGCGGATGCTCAGGTACACCTGGTCCTGCTGGCGGTCGATCTTGACCCAGATGTTCTGGCACCGGGCATGGCGCAGGATGTTGGTGACGGCTTCCTGCACGATGCGGAAGGCCGTGTTTTCAATGTCGTGATGCAGCTGCCCGTCGTGGCCGCTGCTCTCGAACCAGCCGTTCACATTGGCCAGCTTGGACTTCTGTTCCACGTAGGAACGCAGCGCGGCGATCAGGCCCAGGTTGTCCAGCTGAGGCGGGCGCAGGTCCAGCGACAGGCTGCGCACCTGGGCCAGCACGGCGGTGACGATATCGATGCCGTTCTGCAGTGACGGGCCTTCCAGGGTGCCGGTCTTCTTGATGGTTTCCAGATTGATCTTCAGCGCCGTCAGCGACTGGCCCACATCATCGTGCAAGCCGCGTGCCAGGTGCTGGCGTTCGCGCTCCTGCACCTCGATCACGCGCGAGGACAGGATCTGCTGACGCTGGATGGCCAGCTCCAGCTCGCGCCGCGACTGTTCGCGTTCGGTCACATCAATGGCAAGACCCGCCACCATGTCGCCCTTGCCTTCCCCGCTGATCGGAAAACGCACCACGTCGAGGATGCGTGCATTGTGGTTGTGGTCGAAGACGGTTTCCTGGGTGTGCAGCTCGCACTTTTCTTCCAGCACCTTGCGGTCGTATTCGCGCGAGGCTTCGGCCGCGCCCATGGTCATCAGCTCGGCGTCGGTCATGCCGTCCATGTCGTGCGGCGTCATGCCGTAGAAGGCCGATTGCGCCGGATTGACGTAGCTGTAGCGCAGCTGCGCATCCTTGATCCAGGTCGGCATGGGCGCGGCATTCATGAAGGCATTGAAGCGTGCCTGCATCTCGCGCAGGGCCTGGGCGCTGGCGCGCTGCTTGCGCCGCGCCTGGGCATCGCGCAGCTCGCGGTCGACGGCATGCGGCAGGCGCGCGATGGCGCTCTTGAGGAAGTAATCCTGGGCACCGGCCTTCATCACCTCCACCGCCGTCTGCTCTCCGATGACGCCGGAGACGATGATGAAGGGCGTCTGGTCATTGTCGGCCTTGACCAGTTTCAGGGCTTCCACGCCCGAGAACATGGGCATGGAGTAATCCGAGATCACGATGTCCCAGCGTTGCGCCTGCAGGGCCGCCAGCAATGCCTGTTCATCGTCGACACGCTCCCAGGTCGGTTCGAAGCCGCCGCGCTTCAACTCGCGCACCATCAGCACGGCGTCTTCTTCCATGTCTTCGACGAACAGTACGCGCAGGGGAATGCTCATGGGACCGGTCTCTCAATCTGGCTCACGGGTTGGCCTCTTCAGTTCTCGTCGGTGGCGCGGCGTGACTCGCCGAGAGTGGGCAGCACGCCCTTGCGCGGCAAGGCGAAATAGAAACTGGCGCCTTCGCGCGGCTTGCTCTCGGCCCAGACCCGGCCGGTATGGCGCACCACGATGCGCTGTACCAAGGCCAGGCCGATGCCGGTGCCGGCATATTCCTCCTGCCGGTGCAGGCGCTGGAAGGTACCAAAGAGCTTGTGCGCATAGCGCATGTCGAAGCCCACGCCATTGTCATGCACACCGTAGATGTATTCGTCCGGTGTGCTCTGCATGGTCACGCGCACGCGCGGCTGTTGGCTCTTGCTGCTGAACTTCACGGCATTGGACAGCAGGTTTTCCCACACCTGGGCAATCAGGCCACGGTTGGCCACGGCCCCTTCCAGGCGCGGCACCTCGAAGACGACGCCGGGGTATTCCTGCTGCAGGCCGGCCACCACCTGGGCGACCAGCTCCTCCATCGAGAAACGCTGCAGGGTCAATTCACCGGTGGTCGACTTGGCCAGCTTGAGCAGATCGTTGATGAGCGCATCCATCTTGCGCACGTTGCGGCGGATCACCTGCAATTGCTCGCGGCCCTTGTCATCGATGGCCTGGGCGTAATCCTCTTCCAGGATCATGGCATAACCGGAGATGGCGCGCAGCGGCGCGCGCAAGTCATGCGAGACCGAATAGGAAAAGCTCTCCAGTTCCTTGTTGACGTTGTGCAGGTGCAGGGCCTGGCGTTCCAGGTCGGCATTGAGGGCTTCGATCTCGTCTTCGGCGCGCTTGCGTTCGGAGATGTCATAGATCACGGTGCGACTGATGAGCTTGCTGCGGTCGCGGCTGGGAATGGCGGTCGCATTGACCAGCGCAGTGAATTCACTGCCATCGGCGCGGCGGAAGTTGAGGTCGATGCCGCTGATCTCGCGCTTCTGCAGGAACTGCGGATACAGCTCGCGCTCGTAGCGATCGGCGCTGGCGGGCGTCAACAGGTCGGCCTGGGTCATGCGGCCGACCACCTGTTCGCGCGTGTAGCCCAGCCACTTCAGCTCGGTATCGTTGATCTTGATGATGCGCTTGTCGCTCTCATCGACCGAGTGATAGCCGCAGGGGGCATTGTTGTAGAGGTCTTCGATCTCGTCCGAATAGGCCTGGGCGCGCTGCTGAGCTTCGACCCGGCGCGCCATCTCCTTGCGCAGCTTGCGGTAGACCAGGAGCAGCAAGGCGATGCTCAACAGGCTGCCACTGATGACCATGAAAATCGTCAGGTTCGCGCTGGCGGCGGTATCCTGCGCGCGCTTGGCCAGCAGCGCATTCTCGTTGCCCTTCATCTCTTCGAAACCGGCACGGATACGCTCGCTCAGGTCGCGCCCTTCCAGCACGCGGGCGCGCCCCTCTTCCGGGCGCAATGCCAGCAACTGGCGCGAAAGCGTAAGCCGCTGGATCACGAGGTCTTCCGTCTGGCTCAGCAATTGCATCTGCTGCGGATTGTCGCTGAGCAGGCGGCGCAGATCCTGCAGCAGCGCATTGACCTGCCGTACCCCGGTTTCGAAGCTGCTGCGATAGTCTTCCTCGCCCGACAGCGCAAAGCCGCGCGAACTGCTGACCGTATCGCGCAGGGTGGAGTTGGCTTCTTCCAGCCGGTTGATCACCTGATGGCTGTGCTGCAGCCATACACCGCGCCGCTCGAAGTCGCGCACTGCGTGGTAGGAAAAGGCCGCCACCCCCAGCGAGAGCAGCAGGGCCAGCAGGAAGAAAATGCCGGTGCTGGCGTGCGCCAGTCCGCTTTGTCTGGTTATCGGCATGGTTGACGTTTCATTGGTCTGCCTGTCACGCTTCCGGCTTGACAGCCGGTTACCCGACCACCCGTTCGAAAGCAGCGTGCATGAAGCAAGGCTGCACCGGTATTTCCCCCGATTCTGACCGATTCATTGCAGGGAACCGCGCATGCCAGGGCAAGACCCTGCGGTGCCGGCATTTCCCCGCAGCAGCCCTGCCACCCTGTCTGCGCCAGGGCGATGAAGGGGCTGCTGAAGTGTCTCCTTGCTGCCTGTCCCGATGCCGGAGCGAGCTCAATCCGGCATCCACTGTTTTCTTTCTGTCGGCAAATGGAACCCAGTTCTTCAAATTCGTGGAAAACGCTGTCGCTGCAGCGCCCGATGCGCCGGGCCATGATGTCGCTGCTGCGGGCATTTTCCGATTGGTTATTCGAATTAATTCTATAATAGATTCAGGCTTTTACCCGTTTTTTCAGGCTTTCCGATAGTTCCTGCAGCTGCAGCGAAACGATGGGTGAAACGGCAGTTCGCCCTGCATGACGCGTTTTTGACGCCAGGATCAGGCTACCGCCATTGCGCTGCCGCTTGACGATCCGCCGAGGTGGGGATTACAACATCAGCCATGGGCAATACCGGGGAAACCGGAGGGGGCGAGCGGTGTACTTCATGATGAAGTACACCGTTTTTTTATGGCGATTCAATCCGCCCGGCCCCTGGCCCTGGCTCTTACGCCGGGAACACCGCCTGCACCAGCGCTGCCTGCTGAGCGTAGTGGCGGGCCTTGGAAGCCGTCGGGCCGGTGTCGGTGTCAGGACGCGTCACCGCACGCAGACGCGCCTGCGCCGGCAAGGCCGATTCGATGGCCTCGCGCACGCACAGCCAGGCACCCTGCTTGCGTTCTTCTTCCTGCACCCAGATCACCTCTTCCAGATAGGGATAGCCGCGCAATACCTCACTGAGCGTGTCCACCGGGAAGGGATGCAGCTGTTCCACCGTCAGCAGTGCAGTGCGGGTGTCGCCGGCCTGGCTGCGCCCATCGGCCAGGTCGTAAAAGACCTTGCCGCTGCACAAGACCACCCGCTGCACCTGTTCGGCCGGTGTCTCCGCGTCCTGTACCAGCGGCTGGAAACTGCCCTCCAACAGCGCCGACAAGGGCGACTGCGAACGCACCTCGGCATGCAGCACCGATTTGGGCGTGAACACCACCAGCGGACGATCGCCCTGCAGCGCCTGCTGGCGCAACAGGTGGAACCACTGCGCCGAGCTGGCAGGATAGGCCACGCGCAGGTTCTGGTCAGCGCACAGCAGCAGCATGCGGCTCAGGTAACCGGTCGAGTGCTCCGGCCCCACGCCTTCATAGCCGTGCGGCAACAACACCGTCAGGGCCGAGGGATAAGCCCATTTGCCCCGGCCTGAGCTGATGTACTGGTCGATCATGATCTGCGCACCGTTGACGAAATCACCGAACTGGGCTTCCCAGATCACCAGTGCGCCAGCGCCGGCCTGGACGCTGAAGCCGTATTCGAAACCCACCACCGCCTCTTCGCTCAGGGGTGAATTGATCACCTCCAGCGCCGCGTCCGGCGCGGCCACCTGGCGCAGTGGCCAGAACGACTGCTGCACGCCTTGCCCGGCATCGACCGCGTGCCAGACGGCATGACGCTGCATGAAGGTGCCGCGTTGCACATCCATGCCGGACAGGCGCAGTCCCTGCCCGTCCCAGAGCAAGGAGGCATAGGCCATGTTCTCGGCGAAGTTCCAGCTGCAAGGCTGATCAGGGGCGCTCACGCTGGTCTGCCACTGCTCGATCAGCCGGATGATGGCCGGATGCGCGGCAAAGCCTTCCGGCAGGCGCGTCATACGCTCGACGAACTGACGCAGGCGCACCAGGTCGGGGGCGGCAGGCGGCGCCACTGATGCAGGCGGTGCCGTGCGTGCGGCCGCGGTCGTCGGGCGGCTGGTCCGCAAGGCTGCCAAAGCCTGCTCGCTGCATACCGCCAGCAGGGCGACGCCCTCGTCCGAGCCGGGCCAGCCGGCCTGCGCATAGAGCTGGGTGACCGACGGATGCTTGTCGATGAAACCGTGCAGCAGCGGCTGCGTGACGGTCGCCGTGTCCTGTTCCGCATGGCCCCAGCGGCGATAGCCGACCAGATCGATCACCACGTCGGCGCCGAACTGCATGCGGTAGTCGAAGGCGATGCGCGCAGCGCGCAACACCATGTCCGGCTGGTCGGCATTGACGTGCAGCACCGGCGCGCCGACGATGCGGGCGATGTCGGTGCAGTAGCCGTGATTGAGGGGGTCCAGCGGATTGGGCGTGGTGAAACCGATCTGGTTGTTGACGATCACATGCACCGTGCCACCCACGCTGTAGCCCGGATGTTGGGCCAGCTTGAGCGATTCCATCACCACGCCCTGGCCGCAGAAGGCGGCGTCGCCATGGATCACCACCGAGGCCGGCAACGGCGACTGCGGATGCGCTGCACGGTAGCCGCGCACCATGCCCAGCAGAACCGGGTAGGCGCTTTCCAGATGTGAAGGATTGTGCGCCATGAACAGGCCCAACTGGCCGTGGGCGGTGGTGCGCACGGTTTCGGCGCCCAGGTGGTAGGGCAGATCCACGGCACCGGCGGCGGCCTCGGTGCTGCGGGCGGCGTCGAAATAGGCCACGATGTCCGCGGCCGGCATCTGCATCAGGTTCACCAGCAGGTTGAGGCGGCCGCGATGCGGCATGGCCAGGAACAATTGCTCCAGCTGATAGAAACTGCTGCGCTCGACCAGCGCATCCATCAGGACCAGCAGCGCTTCGCAGCCCTCCAACGAAAAGCGCTTGGCCTGCGGATAGTCTTGCTGCAGGTAGTGCTCCCACTGCTCGGCGGCGACCAGCCGGGACAGCACGGCGGCGCGCTCGTTGGGGCCCGGCTCGGCGCCATGGTCGCGTGCAGCCAGACGGGCGAAGAGCCACTGGCGGCGGGCCTCATCACGTACGCCACTGGCATCCAGTCCTAAGGGGCCGCAATAGAGGCGACTCAGAAAATGCGTCAGTTCCTTCACATTGGTCAGACCCAGCCCCTCCAGGAAGCGGTGCTGGGCAAGGGCCAGATCCTCATCCTTCAGATCATGGCTTTGAGGGAGCAAAGCGGGGATCTCAGGGACCGACAGCGTGCCCAGGGGATCGATGTCGGCGATCCGATAGCCCTCATTGCGATAGGCATCGATGAACGATTGGATGCGGGCGTGGGCCAGCGCCTGGCGCGCGTCGGATAACTGCCCGGTGGATGCGGAGTGGTGAAGCGTCATGACGAACCTTTCTTGGCAAGGACGTTGGCAGACCATGCGCAAGGCGCCAGCAGGCAGCAGCGACTCGCGCAACGGACGCGTCCTCCCCCGCCAGCCAGCCACCAGGCCAGTTCAGGCGTGGTACGGCAGCCGCTGTGAGTAGGGACGCTTTGTTGTTCTCGCACCCGGGATGACGCAGCGGGCGCGGTCTCCTCGCGGATACAGGCTCAGGCGGCCAGGGTGCCGCCTGCTTGCAGCATCAGCCCTGGATCAGGGACAGTTCGGGCTGGATGACCTTTTCGCGCGGACCACCCCGTGTAGGCCCGGCATAAGCGCCACCATGGGGACTGGCCAGCAACTCGCTGAGTTTGAAGCGACCCATCAGCGCTGACAGCTGCTCGGCCTGCGCTTGCAAGGCTTGCGAGGCCGCCGCATTCTGCTCGACCAGGGCCGAGTTTTCCTGGGTCATCTGATCCATCTGGGCGATGGCCTGATTGATCTGCTCGATGCCCACGCTCTGCTCCTGGCTGGAGGAGCTGATATCGGTGATCAGATCGGTAGCATGCTTGATGCTGGCGATGACTTCATCGATGGTCGCCACGGTCTGTTCGACGATGGTGCTGCCGGATTTCACGTGGGACACCGATCCTTCGATAAGCGACTTGATTTCCTTGGCCGCCACGGCGCTGCGCTGCGCCAGCCCGCGCACTTCGCTGGCGACCACGGCAAAGCCGCGTCCGTGCTCGCCGGCACGGGCCGCTTCCACGGCGGCATTCAAGGCCAGCAGGTTGGTCTGGAAGGCAATGCCATCGATAACGGTGATGATGTCGGCGATCTTGCCGGAGGAGGTGCTGATGGCGCTCATGATGTTGACCACCTGCTCCACCGAGGCGCCGCCACGCACGGCGACGTCCGAGGCGGATACCGCGAGTTCGCTGGCCTGGCGGGCGTTGTCGGCATTCTGGCGCACCGCCGAGGTCAGCTGTTCCATGGCCGAGGCGGTTTCTTCGAGCGAACTGGCTTGCTGCTCGGTGCGATTGGACAGGCTCAGGTTGCCCTGGGCCAGTTCGCGGGCGGCCATATCGATGGCCGTGGTGCCATTGCGCACGTTGGAAACGGTGTCATGCAGGTTATCGCTCATGTGTTGCAGTGCGTGCAGAAGACGGCTGATCTCGTCCTTGCCGGCGCCACTGAGGCGATAGGACAGATCACCCTGCGCCACGGCCTCTGCCAGCACCACGGCATGGCGCAGTGGTGCGGTGATGGAACGCGTGATGAGCGCTCCGATCACCGAAGCCAGCACCACGGCAACGGCAGCCAGTACGATCATCTGGATCACGGCGAGATGGCCGTCTTCGGCGACCTGGCGCGAATCCTCCACCATTTCCTGTGCCAGCGAATTGACCAGCTTGTCGACCGTGGTGAAGTACTCCGTCTGCAGACGCGCCAGGTCACCCTGGAAGAGCGTGGTCGCCTCTGCGCGCCGGTCGGTCTTCATCAGCTCAAAGAACTTGCGCACGGCCACGCCGTAGGCGGCGCGGCTGGCGGTCTGTTCGGCGTAGATCGCCTTGGTCTTGTCGGAATCGAGCAGGCCTTCCAGCTTCTTGTAGGCCTCGGTGTTGGCCGTACGCAGGCCGGCATACTCATCCATGTACTTGGCCGAGGCCTCGGGCGTGGTGGCCAGCAGGATGTTGGAGAGCACGGCATTGGCCTTGTTGCCGTTGTGCTTGATCTGGTTGCTCAAGGCGATAAGCTGGTATTTCTCGTTGACGATGCTGTTGATTTCAGCGTTGTTGGAAGACTGATTCCTGATCCCGACCATGGCTGTCACCACGATCAGCAGCAAGACCATTGCAAATGCGCCGCCCAGGCGGACGCCAATGTTGAAATTGGCGAGCTTCATCGCTACCCCTTGTTGATCCCATTAGATGCCCACATGCAGACCCCGGATCGACGACATCGCCCCGCGTCGTCATGACTGCCTTGATCCATGGCACTGCACTACTTTGCGAATCCGCCAATGCGTCTCTTGGGTTCTCTTACCATCTTCGGGGAGCGGCTCATGCCCTTCTTCCTCGGCCTGCGCGTGCAGGCCGGGTTCCCTCAACAACATGGTCTGCCCCGGCGTGAGCCGGTCTCCTGTTTTTGAGCAACTGCAAATTCGAGCTTAGTTTAAACATTTCCACATAGAAAAAGTACTTGAAACTCACATTTATTTGAGAGGCGTCGCGTAATTTTCATAGGGGAAATGCTGTTCAGCTCGCTGCAGACGAGCTTGGGTATCAGCTCTCGGGAGGAAGTGTCTTCTAGCGCAGAGCTTCGAATCGCTTGCAGGCGATTCCGTCATTTTTGCTGCGCAAAAACAAAAACGCCCCATTCTTGCGAATGAGGCGTTTTATCTGGCGGAGCGGACGGGGCTCGAACCCGCGACCCCCGGCGTGACAGGCCGGTATTCTAACCAACTGAACTACCGCTCCTAAACTGGTGCCGACTGCAAGATGCTGGTGGGCGCTGAGAGGCTCGAACTCCCGACCTAAGCCTTGTAAGGGCTCCGCTCTACCAACTGAGCTAAGCGCCCGGCAACCTTGACAGTCTCGTTGCTTGTTACCTCAGCAACGAAAGAACATTATTTTATAGCATCTTTTAAAGCTTTGCCAGCTTTAAATTTAGGTACCTTGGACGCCTTGATCTTCAGGGCAGCACCGGTCTGAGGATTACGACCCGTGCGGGCAGCACGCTTGCCCACGGAGAACGTCCCGAAACCTACCAGGGTGACCGTGCCATTCTTCTTCAGCGTGGTCTTCACCGCACCAACGAATGCATCTATTGCGCGTCCGGCTGCTGCCTTGGAGATCTCGGCCTCGCCGGCAATGTGTTCAATCAGTTCGCCTTTATTCACTTACGCCCCTCGAACAAGTTTCTGGTTTGTTTGATTTCAAACGACAGTGTTTCGGCTCCGATACCCTGCGACAGAGGCTCCACACCATCGCTTGCCTGACGGAAATTTCCGCAGCGGCTATTTAACAAGCCGCTCAGGCCCGTGTCAAGCGGGTTTCCGGCCTTGCGGCGATTTACAGCGAGCTTTATTTACTTCATTCCCACGCGGCGATACCTGAACCTTCGGGTCAAAAAAAAGCGCCTCTCACGAGGCGCCTTTCAGCATGATGCGCAAGGGACTAACACCCCATGCTCAATGCTTCACCACCGGGTCCGTCGCGCCTTCCTTCGGCTTGACGGCCGCTTCGACGATCGCTTCCTCTTCGCTCAACGGCACCGGCTGGCGTTCCAGCGCGACTTCCAGAACCTTGTCGATCCAACGCACCGGGATGATCTCCAGCTTGTTCTTGACGTTATCCGGAATCTCCGCCAGATCCTTCACGTTCTGCTCAGGAATCAGCACGGTCTTGATGCCGCCACGATGCGCCGCCAGCAGCTTTTCCTTCAGACCGCCGATGGGCAGCACTTCGCCGCGCAAGGTGATTTCACCGGTCATGGCCACATCGGCACGCACCGGGATACCACTGAAAATGGACACCAGCGCCGTCGTCATCGCGATACCGGCAGAAGGACCATCCTTGGGCGTTGCACCTTCCGGTACGTGGATGTGGATGTCGCTCTTCTCGAAGACTTCGCTCTTGATACCGAGCTTGCGGGCGCGACTGCGGACCACGGTGCGCGCGGCTTCGATCGATTCCTTCATCACATCGCCCAGCGTACCGGTGCGGATGATCTGGCCCTTGCCAGGCATGTTCACCGCTTCGATGGTCAGCAGGTCGCCGCCCACCTCGGTCCAGGCCAAACCAACCACCTGGCCGATCTGGTTTTCCTTCTCGGCGATGCCGAAGTCGTAACGGCGCACACCCAGGAACTTGTCCAGGTTGCGCGAGGTGACGGTGACCTTCTTCTCCTGCTTTTTCAGCAGCAGCAGCTTCACGACCTTGCGGCAAATCTTGGAGACTTCACGTTCCAGCGAACGCACACCGGCTTCGCGGGTGTAGTAGCGGATGATGTCGCGGATGGCCGACTCGGCCACGCTGATCTCGCCTTCCTTGAGGCCGTTGTTCTTGATCTGCTTGGGCAGCAGGTAGCGCTGCGCAATGCTGGTCTTCTCGTCCTCGGTGTAACCCGACAGGCGGATGACTTCCATCCGGTCCAGCAGCGCCGGCGGAATGTTGAAGGAGTTCGAGGTCGCCACGAACATCACGTCCGACAGGTCGAAATCGACTTCGATGTAGTGGTCGGAGAAGGTGTGATTCTGCTCCGGGTCCAGCACTTCCAGCAGCGCCGAGGACGGATCGCCACGGAAATCCATGCCCAGCTTGTCGATTTCATCCAGCAGGAACAGCGGATTGCGCACACCGACCTTGGACAGGCTTTGCAGGATCTTGCCCGGCATAGAACCGATGTAGGTACGACGGTGACCACGAATCTCGGCCTCGTCGCGCACGCCACCGAGGGCCATGCGCACGAACTTGCGGTTCGTAGCACGGGCGATGGACTGGCCCAGCGAGGTCTTACCGACGCCCGGAGGACCGACGAAGCACAAGATCGGCGCCTTCAGCTTGTCCACGCGCTGTTGCACGGCGAGATATTCGAGGATACGTTCCTTCACCTTCTCCAGGCCATAGTGATCGCCTTCCAGCACCTTCTCGGCATTGGTCAGGTCGTTGTTGACCTTGGACTTCTTCTTCCAGGGCAGCGCCACCAGGGTATCGATGTAGTTGCGCACCACGGTCGCTTCAGCCGACATGGGCGACATCAACTTCAGTTTCTTCAGCTCGGACTGGGCCTTTTCCAGGGCTTCCTTGGGCATCTTGGCGGCGACGATCTTCTTTTCCAGCTCTTCCAGATCGGCACCGTCTTCGCCTTCGCCCAATTCCTTCTGGATGGCCTTGACCTGTTCGTTCAGGTAGTACTCACGCTGCGACTTTTCCATCTGGCGCTTCACGCGGCCGCGGATGCGCTTTTCCACCTGCAGGATGTCCAGTTCGCCTTCCAGCTGGCCCAGCAGATGCTCGTAGCGCTTGGTGACGTTGAAGATCTCCAGGATCACCTGCTTCTGCTCCAGCTTCAGCGGCAGATGCGCGGCGATGGTGTCGGCCAGGCGACCGGCGTCGTCGATCCCGGCCAGCGAGGTCAGGATTTCGGGCGGGATCTTCTTGTTCAGTTTTACGTACTGGTCGAACTGCTGCACGATCGTGCGGCGCATGGCTTCGACTTCGGCTTCATCGCCCTGCTCGGATTCCACCGGCGTCAGGTCGGCGACGAAATGGGTGTCCAGTTCGCTGATGTGATGGATGCGGGCACGCTGCGCGCCTTCGACCAGCACCTTCACGGTGCCGTCAGGCAGCTTCAGCATCTGCAGGATATTGGCCACGCAGCCGATTTCGTAGATGTCTTCAGCCGAAGGCTCATCCTTGGCGGCCGCTTTCTGGGCGGCGAGCATGATGCTCTTGCCCTGCTCCATGGCCGCTTCCAGCGCCTTGATCGACTTCGGGCGGCCGACGAAGAGCGGAATCACCATATGCGGGAAGACAACCACATCCCGTAAGGGCAACAGCGGCAATTGCGATTGTTCTGTAAGTATAGGAGTCGTCATGGCGGGCCTTATCAATAAGTACTGTGAATGATGTTGGCACGAGTGACCAAAACACAAGTCCGGCAGACTAAATATTCACCGGTTGTGCGTTGTCATGATCGCAACAAAATAAAAAAGCCACACGCGAAGCTAGCTCCGGGTGGCTTTTCGATGGAAGCCAGTAATATGCGCCGGTTTATTTTACCGTGTTTGCGGTGACCGGACTTCGTGGTGGCTTCTTGCTACCGGAAGGCAGCCGCTACGGCTGCCTTCCTTTTTCTGCTTTTTCCTTCATCTGCCGGCTAATCAGCCGCCCGACACCTTCGGCTGGTCGTGATAGATCAGCAGCGGCTTGGCGCCATTGGTGATGGTGTTTTCATCGACCACCACCTTGGCCACGTTCTGCTCGCTCGGAAGTTCATACATCACATCCAGCAGGGCGTGTTCCAGGATGGAACGCAGGCCGCGCGCGCCGGTCTTGCGGGCCAGCGCCTTCTTGGCGATGGCGTGCATGGCGGCCGGACGGATCTCCAGCTCGGCGCCTTCCATCTGCAACAGCTTGGCGTACTGCTTGATGAGCGCGTTCTTGGGCTCAATCAGGATCTGGATCAGGGCTTCCTCATCCAGCTCGTTCAAGGTCGCGATCACCGGCAGACGGCCGACCAGCTCGGGAATCAGGCCGAACTTGACCAGATCTTCCGGCTCGGCATTGAGCAGCACTTCAGAATTGCTCTTCTGGGTCTGACTCTTCACGCTGGCCGAGAAACCGATGCCGCTCTTTTCGGAACGGTCAGAGATGATCTTGGCCAGGCCATCGAAAGCGCCGCCGCAGATGAACATGATGTTGGTCGTGTCAATCTGCACGAAATCCTGATTCGGATGCTTGCGGCCACCCTGCGGAGGCACCGATGCCATGGTGCCTTCGATCAGCTTCAGCAGCGCCTGCTGCACGCCTTCACCGGAGACGTCGCGGGTGATGGACGGGTTGTCCGACTTGCGGGAAATCTTGTCGATCTCGTCGATGTAGACGATGCCCTTCTGGGCTTTCTCGACTTCGTAATTGCAGTTCTGCAGCAGCTTCTGGATGATGTTCTCGACGTCCTCGCCGACGTAGCCGGCTTCGGTCAGCGTGGTCGCATCGGCGATCACGAAGGGCACGTTGAGCATGCGAGCCAGGGTCTGTGCCAGCAGCGTCTTGCCGGAGCCGGTCGGGCCCACCAGCAGGATGTTGCTCTTGGCCAGTTCGACGTCATCCTTTTTGCCCAGGTGCTTGAGGCGCTTGTAGTGGTTGTAGACCGCCACCGACAGGATACGCTTGGCGGTAGCCTGTCCGATCACGTACTGGTCCAGCAGGTCGGTGATTTCCTGCGGGGTCGGCAGGTCCGACTTGGCGCCGGTCACGCTTTCCACGCTGGCGGCCTCATCACGGATGATGTCATTGCACAGGTCGATGCATTCGTCGCAGATGAAGACCGAAGGACCGGCGATGAGCTTCTTGACTTCATGCTGGCTTTTGCCGCAGAAGGAGCAGTAAAGCAGTTTTTCGCCGCTGGAAGATTTTTTCTCGGACATAGAGCTACTAGAGTAAAAGTTACGACCCGATCATACCCGCGAAATCCGGATTCGTCACGGCTTGGTCATTTTTGGTGTCCCAAAATGCTTCACAGGACTGCCGTATGACCGTTATATGTCAGCACAGGTGCCATTTATCAAGCAAACAGAGCCGGAAAAGCTGCTCTGTGCCAATTTCGTCAAAATTTGCACAAAAAAAAAGCCCGAACGATGTTCCGTTCGGGCATTTTTTGG